>JAZONP010000165.1:0-24557 GCA_045654565.1 Bacteroidaceae bacterium | reverse complement strand
CCCATGAATACTTGCGTATCGTGTCGGCATGAAAAACAAAGACAGATAACCTTGATATGTTCTCAAAGAGATAGTCTATTGGGTTAGGATCCCAATCTCCAACATTAGCGCAGTCTCCGACGGAGATTATATTTGACATTGCATTGTACCAACTGGCACTATCATTATAATTTTTTATTTCAAAGTCAAAATAGAAATAGGTGTCAGGTAGGGTGGTGTCAGGATACACTTTATACTCATACCCCGATGGGTATTGGCTCCCTTTAGCCCAATAAACAACAATGTCATGTGGAGAATTATTGGACAAGTATGCAGCAGGGTTAACATAGAAATAATCACAACCCCATAGAGTAAAAAGTGCCACTCCTAAAGATGATAATACAAATTTTGCTTTCATAATTCTTTAAGGAAATATTTATCTGTAGATACGGACTCGTCCACTAACAAATGTTTAACTTCGGGATTATCAGATTCGCAATAGAATGTCATCGTGTGTTTTCGATAAAAAAGAAAGGCATAACTCTTCTTAAAAGTCAACTGTATTCCTACATATTGATTTATAAACTTATCAACAACATATGCCACATGCTGAATTTGGGAGCCTAAAATCCATTTGAAACCGAGTCTATGTGTTTTGTTATTTTCGATAATATCTGGTATAGAAGATAAGATGTCAATTGTAACGCAATCTTTTTCACAATTGGCAATGAGATACTTCTGTTGGTCAGTTTGTAAGATGACTTGTTTAGTCGTATCAATGTCTGAATATTGATTTACAAATATATTTGTAATGTTAAATTGCTTCAACCAATATGAGTCATAGCAATAAAACTTATCTAAAATAGTCCTTATTGATTCCATGTCTTTTGTAGGAAAAATACAATAAAGACGATGCAATTCCTCATTAGCTTCCCAATACCCAGCTGCATCTTGTAATAACTTAAGGTACCAGTATAGGTCGTCTTTATATAATTGTGGCATATCATAATGCTCTATTAGAACTCCCCTATTACTGCAGCCTTCCAAATAAAACAGATATTCTTCCAAATCATCCCAGTCGGAGATAGGGAAACATGTTTGTTTGGATAGCTCATAAAAGAGTTCTTCAAGATTCCTAATAGAGCATAATTCTATATGCAATATATCCGTCAAAGATTCAACCTCAGATTTATTATATAAAAAACTGTCCATCTTATCTTAGTCTATAAAAAGATTTATAATGATTCGGAGTATAGTATACTTCTCCAAATCGTCCAATAACAAAACGTTGCATTCCTGCTGTTTCTATGCCTGGTGTTGGGAAAACATATTCTCGATAATAATTCTTATACAAATACTGCAAATTAGGCAGGTCATGACTTCTGTTTTGGTAAACAGTTCCATGGTTCCTATGATTAACATAAAAACGATTTTGGTCTATTAGCTCTAGCGCATTCGAATATTCTGGGGTCATCTCAATTTGTCTTTTACCAGTCCAAATATCTATATTATGCTCTCTTGCATATTTATATCCAGCTCCGACGCCTCCTGCAAACCCTGTAATTCCGCCATAGATTCCTCCAGATATAGCTGCTTGCGAGGCCATATGGTAGTCCTCTGTAAGTATATAATTTCCAACATATCCAGCGGCAGCTCCACCCATAAAACCGGCCGCCATACCGTTGATGCTAGATGAAATCATCGGGCTGTTTACTTTAGCAGTATTTGATATAGCCATTCCAATACAGGGACCTATATACTGAGCTCCCGCATATCCCGCGATACCAGCAAAACCACCAGAAAGGGCATTGATGCCTACATCATTCCAGTTAACTTGGCCAGAAAATCCCTCACCTGTTTGAGCTATTAAATTATTTGTTCCTGACAATGTAGCACCACCAATCGCAGCAGATGCAAATCCTGCCCCAGCTGTTGCTAATAGACCTGACGTGGCTCCACCCGTTGCAGCTGTCAGTCCACCGGCTAAAGCCCCTGCACCAAAAGCAGCCATCACTTGCCCTATGCCATCACATGCTTCTTGATTTGCCCAAACATTAATGGCTCCACCAATAACAGCCCCAATTACAATGTGTACCCATTCTCCCGAAGGATCGGTATACCTCGTCGGGTTATTATAGCAGTACGCATAACGATTGTAGTTGAGCCAGTTGCCGGCATCCTGTATGTAGGGGTCGGGTGATAGGAACTGTGCCACGGCAGGGTCGTATACACGACCATTCATGTTGATGAGTTCGAACTCGTCGAGATGCTCGTGCATGGTGTAGCCGCGATTGATGCCGAGGACATCGGGGGCGTCTGCGCTTTGCGTCCAGTCAGTAGGACACACGCGGCCACCCCACGGGTCGTAAGCGTAGCGGGCAATCACGTTGCTAGAGTTGTCTGTCAATGCTATCAAAGAGCCTTGGGCATCGTAGTAGCCATGATAGAGCGTCTTAGTGCCAGCCGTCTTGTCATGAACCGCTATCGAACCATTACAAAGATAGATAATATACGTTTCATTACCAAGCGAATCGACCACAAATTCATAATTGGGCATGTATTGACGTGTGGTAATGGCTCCTGATATGTTCTTTTGTGTGTAGGAGCGCTCTCCATCCACACCATAAAAGATTTCGTAGCTCTCCGTTCCACGCTCTATGGACTTCACCTTGTTGAAGTCGGTATAGGTTATAGATATATCGGTATCGCCCCAGCTGGTTCCCGAGATACCACTCACGCCACGCAGTGCATGAGGCTTCGATGAACTGTCGTAGCTGAATTGCGATGATGCGCCAAGGTCGGTCTTATTGATGATGTTTCCAGTGGCGAGATCGTAGGTGATGGAGTGCGTGTTATTGTCGTTTACGGTCCATGATGTGAGGCGTATCAGAAAATCATAAGTGTATTCAATGCTTTGGTTGTTGATGGAATCGGTCTTTGACAGAACGTTGCCTTGTTCATCATACGTATAATGTAGACTTACGATATTGGGGGCCACAATGGAGGTTATTCGACCGCAATTGTCGTATGTGTAAGTAGTAACCACACCGCCCTTACGCTCACGCACTACTTGACCACGAGCATTCTGCTCCAAGAGCTCCCAAGCCAAAGTGGAATTAAACTTTTCAGCTGTCATATTACCATAGGCATCGTATGTGTAATATACAGAATTATTAGAACGAGGCATTTGATGCCTTGCTATCAGATTCTTGTCATAATGGGTCTTGACCCGTTCAGTCCTTCCATTGTAGTGTCTTTGACAAACCTCTGCATTACCAAAATCATCATACGTATAATAGTAGTGGCCACCATTTCCATTAATCCGATACGGCTTATCCTTAAATGTTTCATTATAGGAATATTTAATGGTGGTAACAGTATCGCCTGTAGTAGTCTCACGTTTTAGTTGACCATTGCTTGCTTCATACTCGTATGCAGTGACCACGGGAGTACTGCTATGCACACTCTGGGAGCGGATCAGCACCTGCCCAAAAGCATTATAGCTATTGGTGATAGTACCCGCATCGGGGTCTATCAGCTTTGTACGGTTTCCATGTACATCGTATTCCATAGTGATGGCACTACCCCCATCTGGAGTTGCAGTTTTCACTTGCCCTGTGGGGTAGTAGGTGTAAGAGACCTTTTTTTGTAGAGGTATTAGTCCCGGCCTTTCTGCAAGTAGTATTATAGCTGCCCCTATTCGTTTATATTCTGTAAAGCCCGAAGAGTTTAGCAGTGTAGTCATGTTTATCGTTGAAGCGTTGACTGATGTACTCAGACCATTATACGTATAAAACGTAGTGCCTTCAGGACTTTCTATACCACTGGGACGCTGATATTCATCGTATGTATAGAGTGTGGCATTGTCTGACGTGAATGTCTGAGATGCAGCAGCCGAGATGCTTGTACTGAAATATGGTTCTGACACCATCTTTTCCATACCATTGGAATAGTAGGTTAGGGCTGTATAAATCTGCTTGTCATTGTGTCCCATCTTCTTTATGAACAGTGGTTTGCCAGCTGCATTGTAATAGGTTGTGACAGGCGCATTGTTGGTGCATGTCTCATGTGACATGTATCGTACATTGGGAACATCAGATACAAATTGTGGGGTTATGGTATAAACAACGTCGTCAGGGGCAATCGTTTGCCACAAACGGCCGAATGCATCGTAGCTGTTTCGTGTAATACCTGCATTTGTAGTCTGAGTAAGCAGTGTGCCCCAGTCTGAATCGTAGGTATTGGTCGTAGTCTGTCCCAGTTCATCGGTAGAAGTGAGAAGGAAACGCCCATCGGTAGAATATGAATAGGTACGTGTGCGTGTTTGTCCGCTACCGGATATAGTTTCTTGGATAATATTCCCGAAACTATCGTAAGCATAGTTAGTCGTCAGTTTCAGGCTGTTGGTTGTAGAATCACTGACGTGCCTTATAAGATTACCTGATTCATTGTAAAAATAGTGGTTGTATCTGTACTCAGAATTAACATTATCCAGACTGTTGTATACAAGGCTCATAGATGTTTTATTAGGGCACCATGAACCAGCATTGACATATTGGTATTGCGTAAATTCTTTCCAGCTTCCCCTTGTCTTTGTCTGATTATTAAGATTGCCATTATCATCGTAGGCAAATGTGCCAATTTCCTGTAAGGTCGTGAGATTGTCCGTATATTCGTATCTTGAGATGTACGGAAATATACACTTGCCCCCCATTGTACGTATGGTATAATTGTGTTTCAGATTATATATGCTGTTACCATCAAGAGTTGTCACGGTTGTTTGACTGGGATGATGGTACATATAATTTACATTGACCGTATAGATGTCTTTCTTTTGGGTTTGATTGAGGTGGTCTGTAGTAGTTATCTCCTCGAATCCCAAGAATCCCTTACCTTGGGTGTGACAGCGACCGTTCTTATATTGATAGGACAATGAGGTATAGGGAGCTGTGTATTTGGATACGACGTAGAATGGCTGAACGAGAGGGATTATATGATTAGCTCCTGTTTTGGTATTGGTGTACACTCCGCTATTGGTAATGGATTTATACGTATAGTCGTATGTATTACCCATGCCGTCGGTGACCTTGTCGACAAGCATCGCATTGTTGGTGAACACCTGTTTCATTGTTAGCTTACTTCTGTTATTGAACATGACAAAATCGGCACGTCCTGTTCCACGGATGTCTTCAAAGAAGAAAGTGTTGAATTCCGATGGTGGGGTGCTGAATGTCTGGTCATGAATGACGAAGTCATCACAATTGTTGATGCCGACAGATAAATGGGCGACATTGTTAATGTTCTCCAAATAAGCGATATCTGAAATGCCGTCATTGTTGAAATCATTGACAAAAATCTCTGTATGGCCAATATACTGTTTCAAATCTGTCTCTTCATTTAGGAGGTTGCCTCTCAGCATGAATACGCGTGCCATAATTCGCATATCGTCCAGAGATTCGAATCCCAAACGAAGCATATCCGTGGAACCGTCACCATTAAAATCACCAAAATAAATCTTGCTGTAAGAAAGAAAGTCCTCTATCATGGCATCTAATGAACCTAAACCAATTTGCTGGAATGTATTCATTTGTGAGTCAAACTCATAAATGTAATAAAGAACATCTGTAAAAATCAATAAATCTGTTTTTCCATTGCCATTAAAATCCAATGGAGCATTGTTACTTGTCGTAGAATATGTGTGGCCAGACGAATTTGACCACGTGGTGATGCCTGTAAATGATATAGCATTGGCACCGTGCCGATACATGTAATTGACGCCCGTAGGAATAATCTCATCATACCCATCACCATCGAAATCTCCTACGCTGAAATTCGATTGGGGGGCACTGATGTAACTCGATGTTGTGGAGAATGTTGTACCGTTAGAAAGCAGGTAGGTAATACGGTTGCCGTCATAGACTCCTGCCAAGTCCTTACGTCCATCACCATTGTAGTCGAGAACTTTCATCAATTCAAACTTTTGTGGGAGTGTAAATGAGGTGGCACTGAAACTGACTCCATTCTCGTTACTTCTATTGGTGTAAAGTACAGCGTTCTTATTCTTTTTGTTTTCTTTGTCGTTACTGTTGTTGTAACTGAATATGTCTATCAGACCATCTCCTGTAAAATCTGCAAAAAGTAACTCGTCTTCACGGGCAATAGATACGTTGGCGGTTATTTCACCACTCGTGTTTGTTGTATTCCAAGTGATGTTTGTCGGATTATAATAGTCTCCATTAGCGGCAACTTTCATTACTGAGATTAACTTACTTTGTACATCTGAATGATCGTAAGTCAGTATATAAGAATAGAGTAGATTTCCGGAGTTCTTTACATTTATACTCTTCAGGACCTTAGTTCTGGTAAATCGATTCGTGCCAATATAGATGTAGCGTTCGTTTGGTATATCCTCGTATCCGAACTCTATGCTTGTAATAGGTGCTGAAATGTTCCCTGAATACTCAATCTTAGATATGTAGGTGTCGTTGACATCACTAAATCTATTATAATTGTATGTGTAGTTAATGAAGTTTCCGTTATTATCTACAACCTTAGACAAGAACCATATTTGGGGAATATCATTGTAACAAGTTAGTTGAGATTGATATGTGTCGCCATAGGTTGAGACATGCCCTGTTTTGGACTGAACCATAAAACCCTCGGCATCGGTCATCTCTACAAGATTAAAGCTTTCACGTTCGGTGCGATAAATAGCCCCGGGGCTAAGATTGTTGCCAGATTGCAATAACAGACGCTCTCCGTCGAGCAAGAGATTGTCCGTGTAGTTATATTTGACGCTCTCGACAATATTGTCATGATAGAGTGTCTTTCCTGTACGCTGTATAGAGGAAATTCCAGCCAAGTCCCATCCCCAGCCAGCAAGTCCATAGCCTCTATGGCTATTGTATACCAATGCCAGATCGGGCTGCATGCCGTTTACTCCTGTCGGTACTTTGATAGGGATGGTAATGGAGGCTCCGCCTATCTGGTCAACGGTAGCGGACATATTGATATCACCAACAACGAGTTCATTGTCAGCAAATAGGGATGTGCCAAGCATGAGGCCCAGCACAATAGTGACGAGTCTTTTCATAGCAATAACGTGATGTATATGTGTATTAGAGACGGATTATTTTAAAATCTTTCTTGTAGTCCTTATATTGTATACGCATGATGTAAATACCCGCAGGGCACTCGGTGAGGTCGGCTACCGTAGGGTTCTCTGCCATATTGCGACTGATGATGACTTGACCTGACATACTGGCTATGAACAGATGATAGTTCGCACCCTCGGGAAATCCGCGTAGCTCGATTTTCAGTTCGCCATGTGTGGGATTGGGATACACATGAAGGTGATATTCGGCAAAGACGTCGGTGAACACTTCTGTCTTGATGCTATCGCTCAGTGCCCTGCGGCCTTGAGCAGCTGCGGGGAGAACTATCGCACGGGATATGCGGTTGCCTGCAAGGTCATACGAAAACTGTACGTTGCGTGTTTGTGCTACTCCATACATTGAAAGAATGCATAAGAGTAGTGTTAGTATAATTCGATTTCTCATACAAAGTCTTTATATTAAAGCGTTATTGGATATCAAAGTCTAAAGCTTCCCACAACGGTAGAGAATATTCCTCAACTTGCCCGAATGCTTACTACAACTGCCCCACACGTTGCATCAATCTCATCGTCACTAAATCATCCTCCTTCCCATTCTTAATGGCGAATTCGCCACGGGATGACCTTTAGGTCGTAGTTGTTTTTTTATATTGTAGAAACCTCTTCAATGCTCGATTCCAATGGGAGACCTACATCCATTGACGACGATCTATGGTGTCTGGGGCTGAAGAGAAGTTGAGTGCAGGACATTTCTTGTACACCACACGTGAGAATGTCGCGCCCTTCTCTTTTGAAAAACGACTCCAAGTGGTATCCATCTGCAATACAAAACACTCTTCACTCAAGTATACCAGAGTTTGGGGTACATTGTAATATGAGGCAGAAAGGAGTATGCCATCAAGTGTCTGGGACACTTCGTCGAAATCATACCTGTAGGCTGGTGTTTACCACCAAGCTAAGCAATAGTGTAAATAATATAAGTCGAGGGTGTTTCATAAAACTATTTTATTATAAGTGTACTTCCTTTTCTACAAGAAAATCCGTTTTTAATAATTGTAGGCGTATCTGAATTAACTATCATTTTTGCGCTCCCTTTTACAACTACATCCCCATAAAGTTGGGTTGATGTGACATTATTGCCTATAATAATGTTGTTACCACAATAATAGGAATCCTGCTCAATAGTACAATTTTGTATGTAAGATGCCGTGGAATTGCAATAAAGTATATAGGGCCTATAGTTGTGTCTGTCCAATACTACATAACAAGGATTGCTTGGCATAACTAATGAAATGTTTGGGCCTATTGATATCTCTTCTTTTAGGAGGACCGCATCTTCTGAAATGATTCGCATTGTATAGTTAATATGATTGTTAGTTTCAATATAGATACTATCACAGCCTTTGTTGATATCATTAATTGAAATATTACCAATAGGTCCTGTCCAAACTTCCAAGGAGGGATCTCCACCCCATAAATAAATAAAAGAATTAAATTTTGAGTAAAAATTATATCCGTGCTTTGTTAGAGTCTGGATTTTAGCCCAATTGCTAAGGTCACCGATTTTGTAAATCTTCTGATTAAACAAACCATCAAAAAGAAATTTGTTAAAATCATTATTCGGATTCGTAAAACTGGCATAAAAGGCTCCCAACATTGCTACTGCCCCTTGTTTGTTTCTTATAAATGATTCAAGTAGGCATTCCTCAGTCTCAATATTACCATTGGAACAAGCAATACTAAATACTATTGGGTAGTCTTGATTTTCTAGGCTATCAACAAGCTCTTTTTCAAAGGTTCTGTTTATAACACTCCATCCCTTACTCCAACTAGTTTCAGTACCATGTCCTCGATAATTTACAATGCCAATACCAGAGTTTATGGCATCTATTACATTACTATTAGATGCATTATTCCCTCCTAAACTATCTGCTGCACCATATGCTTTAAGACAAGAAAAAGTTTCTTGATAATCAGTAGAATATATATCCTCCAAACATTGTTGATATTTTAGCGGTGCATTTTCTTTATGTGCAATCATAAGTACTTTGTTATACCAATTAGAGGAAGAAGGACTCTGCTCGTAAGCCATTGTCTTATTTATCATATTGGAAAGTTCCTCCACAGAGTTTGTTGAGAATCTTCCAACGGCAACTTCTGCTTGACAATCATTTTCATCATCCAAACATCCATACCAATAATCACCAGCAACAAGATAGCCTAAACCGACTTTGTTATACCATGTATTACGATAGACGGGGATGGCATCAATATCACCTATCAAAAGAACATATTCTACGCCTTGATAATATTGGCTTTGAATATAACTTTTTATAGCAGAGCTTGTCTTGCCAATTGTTGATGTGTTGACAATTTTGCACTTATATCCTTTAAGGGCTTTCCACGCACAAAACTTCGAAAGAATTTGACTATTAAGTAGTGATGTATCAGAGCCAATTATCAAATAGTTAAACTCTTTGTTGGCTTCTGAATTTCTTATCTCGTTTTGTGTGTTATCGGTTGCATAAGTTTGTAGTAAAGCTATATTATTGTTGATTATAAACTTATCTGCATTAGTAATGTTTAACGGAGATTTTTTTGAAGAGTTGTGTTGCTTATTAAATCTAATGTCTACAATAAAATCAGTCATTATGGAAAGAGAATCCTTTAGGGTATAGTATTTAAATGGGCATATTTGTAGTGTGACATTTTTCATGCCCTTATAATTCATTATATTACTTACCTTAATGTGGTTGGGATTATACGAAGTTGAAGTATATGCGGATGGTATGATTTCAATTGAAGTAGTGGACTCCATTGTTTCCAATAAAGGAGTTTGGTATGGATGAATTTTTTCAATTTTAATATTTGTCCATGTGGAATCCATCAATGTTACATTACATCCAATGCAAGAAGAAGGCAAACCTATCATTTGTGTGATAATAGGAAGTGCAGGTTCTCCTGTGTTGGTCAACGTATTATAGTTCTCAAAATTCAAAGATGCATAGGTTGTTTCAGAGTTTGCAACCAAAGTTTTATAAAATCCAGGAATTCTTACTCTGAATTTGTAATGTTCGTCGTTAGATTCTATCGTTTCTATGATGGGAGGGCATTCTTTTAAACTTGCATTGACAGAAACCCATGTTTGTGCCTTAATAGAAAAGCACATTGCGAAAGAAAATATAGAAAAAACAAAAAGTTTCTGTTTCATAACCTTATTGTTGTGTTAACTTGATTGTATAAGTTTTGTCTCTCATTGTTATCTTGCATATTGATAGGTTTTCAAAAGACGGGATTTGTATTGTGTCATTTGTATATGTGCGTTCCCAAACTTTTTTCCCTGTATAATTAAAGACCTCAACATGAGCATCTGGGAACGTTTCCTCACTAGATAAAACGATGGTATATTTTCCGTCATCATATCTCAGCGAATAATCTTTACCCTTAATCAGTGGTATAGCATTGGTGGAAATCAATGCATAATCGGCACTTTCTGGGTCACATCCATATTCCATGAGGTAGACCTCATAGTCTCCTTCTGGAATGCCATCAATCATGAAATCTACAAAGTGCCAATAATCACAATCAACCAAGAATCCCACCTCTGAACGTGAGAGAAAAATTGCTCCATTTAGGGCTAAACAAGTCATTAAGTGAATGCAGTTACAATTAGTCAACATATACCCTCTAATACGAAGACCTCCATTCTCTAACGTATATGTAAGACTCTGTCCAATTACATCAGGTTGATTCTCTTCATTTATTGTGTACTCAACAGTCTTCAGAATCCTTTCAGATTGAGAGAATATATTAATGTAGCAAATATTTGCTAGTAATAGTAGAATAAGAGTTCTCTTCATAATTGTATTTTTACTTCGTCAATATCATCCTCTTAGTATCAATGACCTGTCCATCGGCGATAAGCGCATAGAGATACATTCCTGCATTGAGGCTGCCACCATCGATGGTGATACTGGTGGCACCGCGTTCTGTGATGGGGTACTCGGTAATCTGCTCACCGTTCATATTATATATGTAAAGGTCAGCTGTGGTAACACCTTCTGCAACATCTACACGGATTACCGTACTCTCGGTAAAGGGGTTTGGCTCGTTCTGGTAGAGCGCGGTCACTACGGCATCGATGCCTGTAACATCAGTGGTACGGCTCTGCGCCTTGTGTATCGGGGCGTTGGCGGCTTGCAAGGTGTTGATTTCGGCTTTCAATTCTTGCACGGAGCGAATGAGCAGAGGAACCATTTCCAAATAGTTGATAGTAAGGTAACCGTCTTGTGACTCCTTTACTAAATCGGGATAGAGCTGCTGCAACTCTTGGGCTATCAATCCATAGTGCTTTTCTGAAGCGATACGGCTTTTCTCTGCACTCAATTGGAGATTGCGCGTGGCTATTGATGCTGTATCAGAATCGTCAATAGGCATGAGCAAGTCGGCATCGTAGTTGTATTCCACAACATTCATGCTCATGATATTGTCGAGGCTGCTATTGGAGAGGGATTGTATGTTTTCTTTCACGCGATAATCTGATAATGTAACAACTTGGTTGGCAGTCAATGTGCCAGTAACTTTTACTGGGCCGTAGAAATAGCCTGCATAACGACCCCCTACATCAACCCCCTTGTTGTTGCTTTCAGATGTACCATAAATACCCGCGCCATTCTGACTACCCAACAGTGAACCACAAACACCGAAATTCCAACCGCTTGTCGAGTTTCCAGCAAAACCGCATACACCATAGGCACGTCCTGAATTAGTGGGAGTAGGGGCTGTTGTCCTTGCAAAAAGACCGAAACTTTGATGCCAAGGATATACCGTAGTATTTGCTCCGTATGCAGCTAAAATCAGCGAACTGGAAGAAGGATGGTCACCTGTTTTCAGTGAATATATTCCATACTCATCGCCAACCTTTGATTTGATATACGTTGCAACCGAGGATGACCCCAATGTATTTACGCCAAGAAAGGATTTTACAGTAGCAGTTGTATCCATTCCTATTGCGACATGTCCATTCTCATCTACCATCAACTGGGCGTTAGCCGCACCGAAGCATGATGCTATCATGAGCATCGTAAGAAGTGTCTTTTTCATAAATGTTCGTTTTGGAGTTATAAAATTTCGAATTCTCCGCTATAAGTATAGCTGCCATCCTTAATCACCAAGGTATATTCCCCAGCAGAAAGATGGCTTAAGGTAAGGATGGTCATCTCTGAGCAATAGTTGTTGGAGTAAACCTCTTCACCCGCATTATTCACAATCAACACTCTGTAGGTGGTGCTTGAGGGACACTCGATGGTCAACAACGCATCCTCGATAGAAGCTGTGGGGGATTGCACCAGAGAACGTTCGTTTGGTAATTCTTCTTTCTTTAATCTAATTGGTGTCTCTTCTGCAAAACCCGACAATGCGCAACAGAGCAGCGCAGCAAACATAATAACTTTTTTCATACTGATAAATTTAAAATTACGTAACAAATATAGACCCAATGCGACGTATCAGACGAAAAAAGAGCAAGACAAAAACAAGACATTTTGTTGTCCTTGCTTTTTGTGTTGGAAATGGGGTGAGGCGGTAAGTGGTTGAATATTAATTATTTACGTTTTGGTTTTGGGGCTTGCAGAATGTCTTCCGGAAGCTTGCCTTCAAGGCGAACTCTGCGCTTGCGGATGACATCGTCGCTCGCTGCGGCTTGGCATTCGCGGATGACACCGATGGAATATCCGAGCGAGAGGAGCAGGCAGAGGTGGATGTCATCGGTGCTGAGACGGCTGCCAAGCTTCGTGGCCTCGTCGCGTAGGTTGGTGATGACGGTGATGAAGCAACGGTCGAGCTCCTCGGCCAGCTGCTCACGCTCCTTGATGGTGAAAGAAGGAATGTCTTTGCTACGTTGCTCGCTGAGTTGCTGTAGGCGCCTATGCCAACTTTCGCGACGGAAGAGATCGATACTTGCCTTTAGGTTGGCACGATAGAGCGTAAGCACCTGTTCGCGAATAAGTGTTCCATTGTCGCGCTTTGATTCGATAGACTCGTACATCTTGTACACCTTGGCCTGATTGCGTTGCAGTTCTTGCTGCAGGCGGAGGAAATGCTGCTTACGGTGACGCTCAATAAGGAGCACGCCGATAGCGACAGTTGCCAACAGGAAAAGGAACATCAATGCAGCGATATACATGAATCTTTTGTGCTTTTCTGATAATTCGCGTTGATGAATCTCCATGGCGTGGGCTGTGTGGATTTCGTCAATCTGCGAGCGTCGTTCGATATGTTTAATGGAGTCGCCTGTCTGCTCGAATATCTTGAGATAGCTATAAAGTTCGGGCTGTTTTAAGGAATCTACCATTAGGAACAATAGACTACGAGCACAATTGTATTGTAGATATGTCTCATTGCTTCCTTTTAGTGTTAGTTGGAAATATTTGTTAGCCGTATCCTTTTCTCCACGGAGCTCTGCGATTGCTCCTTTGAACCAATGTGCGGCATCAACCTCCTCGTTATCATATAAAGCGATAAGTTGATCAAAATAAGTTTCAGCCTTATCTAAGTCCTTGTTAAAAGCATATTCAATCTTGCCTAATTCGAAAAGAATGGTTTCTAAACTTAAATCATCTATACCCTCACGAGATTGAAGTAGATTGGTCAAGAGCTTGTAGGCTTGCTCTGGCATTCCTTTATAAATATATGCTTGTGCCAATTTAATGTCGGCATATGGCCAGTTGCTACCATGCGAAAGTGTATGATAAGATAGATATGCTGCTAATGCCTCGTCAGCCATATTCTTATTTAAATAATGGAGACCAAGGTTTTGGTAGCACAATCTATGATAACGCACCGTGGTGTCGGGGAAGAGGCTCTGAGCTCTAAGGTAGGATTCGATGGCAGCAGCATCGTTGTTCAGCTCGGAGTAAACACACCCTAAGGAATAATGAGCCATAGCTGCACGATAATTCTTGCATTTGCCATCATAGTAGTCGGTAGCATAGCGGATGAGAGTGTCCGAGGTGATCGGAACGAAACATTTGTAGTCGGCCTGCGTCTTCAACAAGGCATAGAGTGCACGGGGCTCGCCACGCAGTGCGGCGAGGGGAATGCTGTCCAGACTTCGCTGTACAAGGTGGGGAGCTGTATCAAGCTGAGCCTCCAGACTCTCCAGTTCACGCATGTGTCTCCGTCCATTACATCCTACGCAAAGGGTAGCTAACAACAAACAATATATTATGATACGAATTTTCATACTCTTACTCTCTTGGTCATCGCAACGCAAAAGTAGGTAAAAACACGTTAAACGCAAAGCGTGCCTTAATATTTATTACTTGAGGAATACGATACGCTTGATAAGATAACAGCTTGGCGTGTTATAAAATTCCATATTATTATGTAACTTTGTGGCTGAAAAAGGAATATTAATTGCATGCCAAAATATATGATGGATTTAAGTGTGTTGGTGGCACAGGTGCGCGAGGTTGCCGTGGAGGTGGGCGCGTTTTTGCGGGAGCAACGTGCGGCGTTCGACCGCTCGGCGGTGCAGGAGAAGGGCCCGCACGACTATGTGTCGTATGTGGACAAGGCCTCTGAGGAACTCCTCGTGAAAGCGCTCTCGTCTCAGCCAATGCCTCGGGAGGTGCCACCCGTGTAGCCCAACTCTCTCCAGGCCTCAAACCAAGTGTAGAGATAAGTCTGCTTAATCTATGAAGCCACTAAAGTTCTTTCCGCTAATCTCTACATTATATTTATATGGCAATAATATAGATGTTTACCTTCACCCCTCCCCTTTGGGTACTCCCTCTGCGAACTTTGTCTGCGACGAAGGGAGAGTATTGACGAGTTCAATACAGCGAGCGGAGCGGCGTGTGACGAGGTGTGGGGGGGATGTGTGAAGAAAAAATGTTTTTGGCTTGGAGATATAGTAAAACAATGTTACTTTTGCTCACGTATAGACTTATTGTACTTTCGTACAAGAAGGAAAAGATTTATTATTATATCTACGAATGATGAAAAAAGTATTTACACTATTCACTTTCTTGCTGGTATGCTCGCTGAGTTATGGCTACTCGTTGCAACGGTTTATCAACATCTATAAGGAGAAGGATGGTGCCCGATGCAAGGTGCTTAACCGTGACAGTCGGTTCAATGACGTCCCTGACGACGCTTTCTCACCGCTCTCGATGAAACTGCGTAGCGGCTCGCTCAAGGTGATGGGCATAGAGGAGATGGTAACTCTACAACTCGACTCGTGCCGAGAAGAGGTGAGGGAGAGTTTTGTGGATGGGGTGTATGATGTGATTCCCATGGACTACTCCTTGCTGACCGAGAAGGGTGGGTATAGCATCTATATGAGCAACTCTGATGAGGAGTATGCCTATGTGCTTATCGTCAACAACAAGAAGCCGGGGCTCACGCTGATGTATGTGGTCAATAGCTTCGTGCGTGCACTGGTCAATGATGAGGGTGACGGCATAGACTCGGATAAGTTTGGACGTTACCTCGAGCAGGGGGCCGAGAAACTGGGTGAGTCGATGTACGAAGCCGGTGAAAAAATCAAAGGTGGCCTCCAGCGTCTGCAAGAACGTGCTAAGGAGTGGCAGGAGGAGAGTGAGAATGAGGGTCTCTACCTGTTCTGACACGACAAAAAACGATAACAAATACGCCGACGCGGAGCATTAGAGTCGGTCGGCTATTCGCTTTGGGCAGTTGACTATAGCCATTCAGATGGTAACCCTATACATTACACACTAAACATTAATCTTTCAACTTTAAACATTTTATGAAGATAAGGATGTTGCGCAGGCTTGCTGTGCTGTTGGTCATTCTCTTTGCCGCGAAGAGCAGTGCATTGGCTCAAGGGGAGAAGGTATATGCTGTGGTGAGTACAAGTACATACCTGAACCTACGTGAGGGACCTGGCACGGAGTATAGGGTGCTGGGTAAGCTATATGACGGGACGAAGGTCGCTGTGCTGAGCCTCGATGCGTATGGTAGCGGATGGGTGAAGGTGCTATCACCCAAAGGTACTGTGGGTTATGTCTCATCAAAGAACTTGACGGGCGACTACGTGGCGCAGTTTAGAACCAAGTATTCGGGAACGGCTGCGAAGTCGGGTAAGCTTGCAGAAAAGGCGTCGGGCGTATGGGGTGTCATCTGCTCGAAGGCGGCTGTGCTGTGGGAGAAGATAAAAATCATATACTCAAAGTTCTCGGCTTGGTGCATGGTGCAGTTAGGTGGGCTTGTGGAGTTTTGCGAGTCGCTACTGCTCAAGGCTATCGGCAATGGATGGGGATCGCTCTTATGGGTGGCACTCGCCCTGGTGGTGTCGGCAGGTATCGTCTTCGGCATACGTCTCCTGGACGAATCTTTCGAGATGCCTTGGATACACTATGTGCTGTATTTCGTGACGCTGCTGCCTACCTGGGCGGGATTCATGCTGTCGACGATGTTCAAATCTGAACTCACGTTTCTAGGCAACCTGCTGCTTCTTACGATGACGTTGGTGCCCGCTGTCTTGACCATCCACGGCGGATGGGGTGTGCGTGAGTGCGGTATGTATGACGGCAAGTATGACAAGAACTTCAATCGTGAGATAGGACAGCTGTTGCAGTTCCCCGTGTGGATGATGCTTACTGCCGTGTTCTGGAATACGATGTTGCTCCCCTTGATCGAGTTTACCGACGTCTATTTTACCTATCAGGGTGGTGGTTTCTGGCGCTTTGTCATCGGCTTCGTGGTCTCTCTCGCCATTGTAGTCGGCGTGCTGCTGTCTTGGGTGTCCTTTATCATCCCGATTGTCTTCAAGACGGCTGGAAATTGGGTGCTCTACATCATGAGCATCGTGCTGTGGTGGGCCATGATGAAGATGGGGTGGCACTGGGCATATGCAAACTTTAACGGACTGGGATTTGTCTGTATCGTGGGGTGGAGTGCCTTGATATTTTTTGGCATTCTGACCACCGCATTGGGTGCGTTGAATGAGATGCGATGCCCGATGTGTCATAACTGTGGTGCTAACGAGACTGACCGTACGGATCATGGGGTGAGCTACAGTACCTCTACAAGTTGGCAAGGGGCGAGCAGTAGTAGCATCAGTACGCGCCATAGCGGTGCGGAAGTGTCAGATGCTCGCGAACTGGTGAGGACCACGATAGGCACTCACAACTGGACTACGGAACACACCTGCCCGAACTGTGGATGTAAGTGGACCATCGGTCATAGTGAGGAGGTGTCAAGAAACTCGCAAGTGTTGGAACGACGCTGGACAGAACATTATTGATCTTGGAAGACGATTTGAGCGATGAGCAGTGATTAACGGCTCATCGCTGTTAGCTTTTGGCTTACCTCCTTAACCTTTAACCCTTAACCATGCCGCAGGCATATTAACCGTGGCGAAGCCACATTAACCCTTAACCTCTCCACATTAATCATTAAACTCCTATCTCCTAATTGACGGCATGCTCAGGATACGCCCACGAGCTCGATCTCGAAGATGAGGGTCGAGTGCTTGGGGATGCCTGCTACATAGGTGGCACCGTAGCCCACCTCTGAGGGTACGTAGATGCGCCACTTGTCGCCAGGACACATCTGGGTGAGGGCAATCTGCCAACCGGTGATGAGGTCGGCAAGGCGAAAGGCGTCAGGGTAGCCCTGTTGGGTGTTGTCATCAAACACCTTGCCATCGATGAGCATGCCCTTGTAGTATACCGATACGATGCTACGGATCGAGGCTCTGTTGCCCGAGCCTGATTGTAGCACCTCGTAGAGCACGCCTTGTGCTGTGGTGTGAACGCCTTTTTCTGTGGCCTTCTGCTTGAGAAAAGCCTTGTTCTCTTCTTTGTAATTGCTCTTTGCCATAGTCGTAATCTTAGGCTACAAAGGTAGGTGAAAAACTGAATGTCTGCAAATTTTATGATTTTTTGCAATAAAAATGGATAAAAAGAACCGAAGAGCGAGTAAAAAGTGTAACTTTGTGCTTTGTAAGAGAAAGAACTACTATAACATCCTAAATACATAAAACATGTTAACTCAGATTATCAATGCCAGAATCCTGACTCCTCAGGGATGGCTCAAGGATGGTTCGGTGATCATCCGCGACAGCAAAATTTTAGCGGTGACCGACTGCGATCTCGCAGTAGTCGGCGCTGATGTAATCGATGCTAAGGGTATGTACGTAGTACCTGGAGGTATCGATATTCACGTTCATGGTGGTGGTGGATATGACTTCATGGAGGGTACCGAAGAGGCTTTCCGTGGCGCTGTAGCTGCCCACATGAAGCACGGTACCACAAGTATCTTCCCCACATTGTCATCGTCAACCGTACCCATGATTGAGGCTGCAGCTGAGGTGTGCACCAAGCTGATGAAGGAACCCAACAGCCCCATCCTCGGTCTTCACCTCGAGGGTCACTACCTGAACATGGCTATGGCAGGTGGACAGATCCCCGAGAATATCAAGAATCCCGACCCCAATGAGTATATCCCCTTGGTGGAGAAGTGGGACTGTATCAAGCGTTGGGATGCTGCTCCTGAACTCCCCGGTGCAATGCAGTTCGGTAAGTATATCACAGAGAAGGGTATCTTGGCTTCTGTTGCTCACACACAGGCTGAGTATGATGACATTCATGCAGCACGCAAGAGCGGATACACTCACGCAACTCACTTCTACAATGCGATGCCTGGTTTCCACAAGCGCCGTGAGTATAAGTACGAGGGTACGGTGGAAAGTATTTACCTGCACGAGGATATGACCGTAGAGGTGGTTGCCGATGGTGTACATGTGCCTGCTACCATCTTGCGTCTGGTGCATCACACCAAGGGTGTGGAGCGTGCATGTGTGATTACCGATGCACTTGCATGTGCTGCCAGCGACAGCAAGGAGGCTTTCGATCCCCGTGTAATCATCGAGGATGGCGTGTGCAAGCTCTCTGACCGCTCGGCATTGGCTGGCTCTATTGCTACGATGGACCGTCTCATTCAGACCTTGGTGCAGAAGGCTGAGATTCCCTTGGAAGATGCCATCCGCATGGCTTCAGAGACTCCTGCCAAGATTATGGGTGTATATGACCGCAAGGGTTCGCTCGAGAAGGATAAGGATGCCGATATCGTTATACTCGACGATAATTTGAATGTACGTGCCGTATGGTCAATGGGTAAGGTGGTTGAAGGTACATTCACTATCTGATATTAGAGACCTCATATTGTATGAAAAAGGAAAAGTACGCCATCGGCGTACTTTTCTCGTTTTATATATCTCAACGTTTCCTATCGTTCGACGATGCCTATGCCATGTAGGCCATCCAACTTGATGGGGAGAGGGTGGGGGCATTGTACGTGGCGTATGTAGTTGCTCTCCCACAGGGCTGGCTGAGCATCGAGCCAAGCACGGTCAAAGACCTCGCTCGAGGTGCCTCCATCGATGGTGAGGTAGCCCACACCAAATGAGGTGAGGTTTTGGAAGAAGTGGGTACCCTGAGAGGGTTCTATGTGACGGCCATCGGTGCTGACCTCGGCGATAAGACGGACGGCGGAGATGTCTGCCCATTCGACGGGTATACCCAGGGCGATGTCGGAACTTCCCCAACGACCCTCACCGGCAAGGATGTATCCCCTGTTCTCATCAGCAAACTTGCGGTTGAGACGGCGTATCTCATCAGCAATGGTGCGATTGTTGGCCATGGAGAAGGCTCCCTCTTTGAGGTAGATGACGTCATACACGTCGGTGCTGATACCATTGCCCAATGAACGGGTAGAGTAGAGTAGGCGCTTCTCTTTGGGGATGGTGGTGAGATCCTCCTCGATGCGCTCGCGTGAGTTAACGATGGGGCGTATCTGAAGGGGATAGAAGATGCCCTTTAATGGGCTATTGACAATTGACGGTTGAGAGTTATCGTCTGGGTGGTTCTCGTTATCGGGGCCATTAATCTTCAAATTCCCATTTCCCATTTTCAATTCCTGAGGTTGGAAGCGGACGGCAAACTCAATTTCTACGGGGCGACGCATCTCGTTGGCGCCATACTGGAGAATGAGCTGTACGATCTTGGCCAAGGGAAAGGCTTCGTAGCGCAGCACACCAGCGAAGGTTACGAGCTTGCGTCCACGCATATGAGGAGTGTCGTATATCATGTCGTCGTCGCGAACATAGGTCGAGGCTGTCCAGTCGAGCGTTCCATCGGCCTCGGCTTCGCGAACATTGAGTCGTACGAGGTCGAAGGTTTCGTCTTTCGTGATGGGGCGGTCTATGGATGCAAGATCTAAGGCAAGGAAAGTGCTCTGAGTCTCCTTGAGTGCCAGCTGTGGTTCGCTGATCTGTATGATATGGCTAGGGTGTGCTGGAGACAGACGGAGCGACTTACCTCCATCGACAATGTGCTTGCCCAAGCCGAGAGCGAGGTTGACAACACCTTCGTCGGCAGTCTCCTCACCAACGGGATAGAAGTTAATGGAGCGTGCCACGCCCGAGCAGTGGGGGTAGAAGCGGGTACCGTGCTTGTCGCCCACGACCTCCTGTAGTATGATGGCCATCTTTTCCTGGTCGATGACATTGCTCGTAGCACTCATATAGGACTTTGAACCACTATAGTACACCGAGGCATATACGGCCTTGATGGCATCGGAGATATGGTGTGTCATGGCTTCGTAGTCGTTGCTGTCGGGGATCATATAGGTAGCATACACACCTGCGTAGGGTTGGTAATGCGAGTCTTCGAGCAGTGACGATGAGCGTACGGCCACGGGGCCTGTCACTACTTCGCAGAAGGTCTGTATGTCGCCCAATAACTCTTCGGGAAGAGACGAAGCGAGGAAGTCCTGTAGGATGGTCTCGTCGGGTGAGTCAGAGAGTGCTATGGGGTAGAGGTTGTTGTCCTCCATGAAGCGGTCGAAGATATCGGTACATAGCACTAAGGTCTTGGGTATGCGCACCTCCACGTCGGGGAGCGACTCGAAGACAGCATGCTTCTTCAGTATGTTGTCCATAAAGGCGATGCCGCGGCCTTTACCTCCGAGAGATCCTTCACCGATACGGGCAAAGTGTGAGAAGCGGTCGAAGCGACCACGCAGGTACTCGGCTACCACGCCACGATTCTTCATCTTACGGTAGCGCACGATGGCGTCGAAGATGAGTTGCCGATGCTCAGGAACATTATTGTAGGCATCCTGTGTGATGCGCTTGAGGAATTCTGATAGGGGGAACATGGCGCGCGAACAGAGCCAACGGGAGATGTGGTTGTGGGCGGTGTGGTATACGAACGAGTCTTCGGGGATGGTAAAGATGTTGTCCTGTAGTTCCTTCAAGTTATGTACACGTACCACCTCGGCATCAGTGGCCGGGTCGCGGAATATGAGGTCTCCGAAGCCGAAATGCTGCTCTATGCGGTCGCGCAAGTCGATGCTCATCTTCTTCGAGTTTTTGTCTACGAAACCGGCATTTACCTCTGATGCCCATTGGCGGTTGTCGCTCTCGCTCGACTCCATGATGAGAGGGAGGAACTCATCGCAGGCACGTATATCACGCAATAGGCGCACACCTGCGTCTGCCACCTTATCACCGCCCTCAAACATGGGGAATCGTACATCAGAAATGACGCCCAGCGTGTTGTCGGGATAAGTGTTATAGAGTAGCCATGCCTCCTCATAGGTACGTGCTAGCACGATCTTGGGACGGCCACGCATACGGAGTGTCGCATGGTGAGCATTGAGGGCTTCGGTAGCAAAGGCGCGGCTTTGTTCCAACACATACTTGTAAAGGTTGGGGAGCACGGAGGAATAGAAACGTATGGAGTCTTCCACAAGGAGTATCATCTGCACGCCACCCTCTCGGATGTCGTGGTCGAGGTTCATCTTATCCTCCATAAGCTTGATGATGGAGAGCAGCAGTTCGGTGTTACCAAGCCAGCAGAAGACATACTCGAAGAGGCTTAGGTCTTGACGCTCCATATAGCGCGTGATACCATGTGAAAAGGGGGTAAGCACTACGATGGGCGTGTCGGGGAAACGTTGTTTGATGCCGCGACCGATGTCGAAGGCATCGGAGTTGTCAGTACCCGGCATACAGATTACCAAGTCGAAGTGCATCTGCTCGAGCACACGTGTGGCATCTTCTTGGGTGCTGACCTGGGTGAAGCGGGGAGGGTAGCGCAAGCCTAATCGAGTGTACTCCTCAAAGAGCTTCTCGTCGATGCGGCCATCATCCTCCAGCATGAAGGCGTCGTAGGGGTTGGCCACAAGCAGCACATTAAATATGCGGCGGGTCATCAAGTTGACAAATGAGGTGTCCTTGAGGAAGGGGTTGAACTTCTTTAAATGCGTTTCCATAAGTTTTCTCTATCTAGTCTACAAAGGTAAGTAAGAATTCCGAAATCCGATGTATGGTTGTCCTACAAATGTAGGACTATTCAGTTGATAAATTTATTAAATGTTAACTCTTGTCATCCCTACTTACCAAATAGGTGGTATAAGTAGTCATTTTAGTGAGGAAAGCACTCTTTTTAGGTACAAATCACTGAAAAAAAGTTTCTTATTCTATAATGTTTTAGTAACTTTGCAGCTTCAAATTTGAAAGGTATTAGTAATGAGTACAAAGAAAGCAACCCCCGACTACATTTTTGAGGTAAGTTGGGAGGTATGTCATAAGGTTGGAGGCATCTATACGGTGCTCTCTACAAGGGCAAAGACTATTCTCGCGCAGACAAATGCCCAATTGGTGTTTATAGGTCCTGATCTCTGGAAAGAAACAGAAAATCCTCTTTTTAAGGAAGACAAACGTCTCCTCGCAGGGTGGCGCAAAAAAGCTACCGAAGAAGGTCTCGAAATACGCATTGGCCGTTGGACTATTCCTGGTGAACCCATTGCAGTATTGGTTGACTTCACTCCTTATTATAATATAAAGAATGATATCTATGCCGAGGCGTGGAATCTCTTTAATGTAGACTCGCTCCATGCTTATGGTGATTATGATGAGGCCAGCATGTTCTCATACGCTGCAGCCCGTGTGGCCGAAAGCTTTTATAATCATGTGATTGCCAAAGAAGCTAAGAAGATGACCGAGGCTCCCAAGGTGATCTATCAGGCACACGAGTGGATGACCGGTCTTGGTGCGTTGTTCCTCAAGCACTGGATTCCCTCAATCGCTACTATCTTCACTACACATGCAACTTCTATCGGTCGTTCTATCGCGGGCAACATGAAGCCCTTGTACGATTATATGAGCGGTTACAATGGTGATCAGATGGCCAGCGAGCTCAATATGGAGTCAAAGCACTCTATTGAAAAGCAATCGGCACACCGTGTAGACTGCTTCACTACGGTGAGTGAGATTACTGATGTGGAGTGCACTCAGCTTCTCGAGAAGCCAGCCGACGTAATCCTTGTCAATGGTTTCGAGGATGATTTCGTACCCAAGGGTGCTGCCTTTACAGCTAAGCGCAAGGAGGCTCGTCGCGTGATGCTTAATGTGGCCAGCAAGTTGCTCGGTCAGCAGTTTGCCGACGATACCATCATCGTGTCTACTGGTGGTCGCTATGAGTTCCGCAACAAGGGTATCGATATCCTTTTGGAGTCTTTGAAACGTTTGGCCGATGAGCCCTCGCTCAGCCGTGACGTATTGGCCTTCATCAACGTGCCTGCATGGGTGAAAGGTCCGCGTGCCGACCTGAGAGAAAGATTGGATAATGCAGAATCTACAATTCAGAATTCAGCATTGGAGACCCCTGTCATCACTCACGAGCTCTACAATATGGACGATGACAAGGCTCTATCCATGATGCGTGCTATCGGTCTCAACAATGATCTCAGCAGCCGTGTCAAGGTCATCTTCGTACCTTGCTATCTCAATGGCAACGATGGCATCTTCAATATGCCTTACTATGACTTGTTGCCCGGTGACGACCTCGCTGTATATCCTTCATACTATGAACCTTGGGGCTACACTCCGCTTGAGAGCGTAGCTTTCCACGTGCCCACCATCACTACCGACCTCGCAGGTTTCGGCCTCTGGGCCAACTCGTTGAAGGGTGAGTATAGTCAGCTCGAAGATGGCGTGAAGGTTGTGCACCGCACCGACAGCAACTGGAACGAGGCAGCAGACGAAATAAAGAACACTATCCTCGCCTTCACCAAGATGGACAGCAAGCTTGTAAGCGACCTTCGTCGTCGTGCTTCTGCTATTGCCAAGAAGGCGTTGTGGGATAAGTTTGCTAAGTATTATCTCGAGGCGTACGATATTGCTTTGAGCAAGATTGACGGTCAATAGACAACAGACAACAGACAACAGACAACAGACGCCATCCGGAGTCGACCGTAGACAGTTGTCTGTTGTCCGTTGACATTTTAGAATAGAAACAATCATTAGTTAACTATTGTGATATGAAAATTAAAGTTAGTAATTCAAACGCACCTGCTTGGAAAGAGGTGAACGTTAAGTCGCACATCCCCGCTGAGCTTGCATGCTTGAGCGAGATGGCGCGCAACA
>JAZONP010000164.1:0-2622 GCA_045654565.1 Bacteroidaceae bacterium | reverse complement strand
GGCATCGCCCTTGCAAACAACTTCGTCTTCAGTATCACGATGAAGCTATCCGCCTTTACTATGAAGAAAGGTTGAGTTACGGACGTATCGGTAAAGAATTAGGGTTCTCCCGTTCAACAATTGCCGAATGGATTAGTAACTTTGCAGCGGATAATCCCGAAATACATGCCCAGATGAAGAAAGACAAAGGTCCTACCCCGGAAGATTACGCAAAACTTCAGGCCGAAGTGGCCCGCTTGCAGAAAGCACTCAAGGCCGAGCACATGCGTGCCGAGTTCTACGACACGATGATAGATGTTGCCGAAGAGATGTTCAAGATTTCCATACGAAAAAAAGCTGGCCCCAAACAGTAAGTTCGCTTCATACAAAGGACCGCTCAGAATTTACCGTGAGCGGCATTTGTAAACTGTTTGGGGTATCGAGGCAATCGTATTACAAGCATGATGACGGACTCCTGCTCCGCCGTCTTGCCCGCGAGGAATTTGTCGTGCAGTTCGTAGAGGAAATACGCCAACTTGATCCCGGAATCGGGGGCAAGAAACTTTGGCTGATGTATCACCAACGCTTCGGCGATCAGTATGCTGTAGGAAGAGATTGTTTCTATGACATCCTTGATTGCCATGGTTTGAAAGTGCGCCGCCGTATGCGCAAGCCGCGCACTACGGACTCCACCCATGGACTTCCCACCTTCCCGAATTTGGTAAGGAACTATATACCTGAAGCCAAGAACCGGCTGTGGGTAAGCGACATTACCTATATCCCTGTTTACCCGAATCCTAACAACATGGAAGAGTATTCTTTCTGCTATCTCTCTCTGCTCCAGGATGCCTACACGAAAGAAATCATAGGCTATAGTGTAGGAGATACATTGGAAGCTAAATATCCGTTGGAAGCCCTGCGTATGGGGCTGAGACATCTGTCTGGAGACAACGAAGGGCTTATACACCACTCCGACCGCGGATGCCAATACGCATCCTATGCCTATGTTGGTATGCTGGGCAAGAATGGAATATCCGTCAGCATGACTGAAAGCGGTGACCCGAAGGAGAATGCCATGGCTGAACGTATCAACAATACGATAAAGAATGAGTTGCTTAAGGGAATGGTATTCACCTCTATCGCAGAGGTCAGGAAAACTGTGAGAATGGCTGTAGAGTTCTACAACAATCATAGGCCTCACATGAGTATCGATATGATGACACCCAAACAGGCGGCAGGCTGTAAGGGTGAAATCAAGAAAATGTGGAACAGTAGAAGGGAACAGGCAATAAAACAAGCAAGGATATAGCGAGATGTAAAGATTATCGCTATCTTTGCCTTCGAAGTTCTTGTCGGTTTCCGGGCTATGCCCTACAACCGACAAGAATAAATACATCTGTCAAAAGTTTATCTATTGTAAACGAATTATAGGAATAAGTTTTTAACCAGTCAACCCAGTATAGGAATAAGACAAAATCATGTAAACCTGTTATAGGAATAAACTTCAAAACTGACAACCTAAATCAGGAAACTACAGATTGGGTAAAGTCTCCTCAGCAGTCTTCCCGTGAAGACAATATGTCGAGCATCTCTGCAGGTGTGACCACTATGGGCGTATGGGGAAAATGTTTAATGTTTCCCGTTATCAGGTAGGCATCTTCCTTTGACAAGGCCACCTCATAGAAGACGGCATCCTTGGGGTCGGGAAAAGCCTGTCGGGTTTTCACGCGCTCAGCACTGACGGCACCTTGCTTGATGCCCGCAACGACAGCAGCCACCAGCTCTTCAGGAAATCTGAACTTGGGGCGACGCAATACCTCGTCATATTCGTCAATAATCTCATCATTGACCAGTGGCACTATCTTTCCTTGCCAAAACGCCTCCAGCACCTTGACCGTTGCCGATTGCGGATTTCTGGCGAGCAAGGCCGATACAATGACATTGGTGTCGATTACAGCATACACTCTCATCGCTCGGCACGTGCTTTACTTATTTCGTCGTTGATCTCCTCATCGCTCAGTTCGGGCAGCTGCTCTGCTTCCGCCATTCTGCGTATAGCAGAGAATGCGGCATATCCACCTGCATTCACAGGCATATCACCTCTAATCTCAAACGGGATTTTACCGCGCTGTACCACAGCTTTGGCAAACACGTTCATTGCCGTATTGGCACTCATCCCGAACTGTGCACAGAGCGCATCGAATGTTGCTTTCAGTTGTGAGTCCATCCTCACAGTCATTGATACCTGTCCCATAACTATAGATTTTTCTGCAAATATAAACGTTTTATTTGATATATCGCACTAAAATGATATTAAATTACGTCATCATGACGTAAAAACACTTATGTATTCATGGATGTTCAACCTGTTTCCAAGCAAGACTGAAACACCTCCGCCACCGCCCTCATCCGCTCGTATGCCCAGCGCTTGGTGCCGTAGGCCGCATCGTAGCGCCAGTCGCGGAAGGGGCGGGCGTAGAGCGTCTGCGATATGTGGCGTATGGTCTCCACGTCGGGCATAATGCGAAATCCGCCCGGTGGAGCCACCGAACGGATATAATCGACAAAGCCTGCATAGCCCAGCGAGGCATCGTACCACCCCTCATCTACCAACACCCTATACACCGCCTGCCAGTGCACCTT
>JAZONP010000163.1:0-5292 GCA_045654565.1 Bacteroidaceae bacterium | reverse complement strand
ATAGGGGCATCACCTTCGGTATCACCGACAAGCAGTAACACTGGCATCACCTGCATCATCTAAAGCCAACACGCCACAAAGCACCTTCGTGTGCTCTGCGGCGTGTGGCTCATTTCTAAATGGAAAGGAGGTTTATCCTGCTTTGAAACTTCTGAAAACCTAAAAAGAATAAAAAAACAAGAGAAATATGGCTTGCGGCTTGGTGGTTTGAAATCTTGTTCGTACTTTTGCGAACAAAATAAACGATTACCATACAATGGCAAACAAAGATTACACCATCAAGCAGGAGTTGGTAGCCCGCTTCGCCAAGGCGATGGGGCATCCGGCACGCATTGCGATACTGCAGTTCCTGGCCAAGCAGGACACCTGCTACTTTGGCGACATACACGAGGAGTTGCCCATAGCCAAGGCTACCGTGTCGCAGCACCTCAAGGAGCTGAAGGAGGCGGGACTGATACAAGGTGAGGTGGAGGCGCCCAAGGTGAGGTACTGTATCAATCGGGACAACTGGCAACTCGCACGAGGACTCTTCGGCGAGTTCTTCGACCACCCTGCATGCAAGAAAGAGGGCTGCTGCGAATGACAGCCTCTTTTTTTAGATATAATGTTCGTTATTTTACGAATTACAAACAATCACTATGATATGTATATGAGAAGAGTTCTATTCATGCTTACCCTATGCTTGGGTATGGGGGCTTGCTCGAACGGTACGGGCAAGGCCACGGCTCACCAGGAGCCGACAAGGAGTGACGTGGTGGAGGTGCTTTACTTTCACGGTGCGAGACGCTGTGCCACTTGTATGGCTATCGAGGCGAACACCCGGGAGGTGATCGAGTCGGTCTATGCCGAGGAGTTGAAATCGGGCAGACTGCTCTTTCGTTCGGTAGACATCTCGGAGGAGAGGGCTATCGCTGAGAAGTACGAGGTCAGTTGGTCGTCGCTTATTATCGTCGACTATGACAAGAGTGGTAAGGAGCGCGCGACCGACCTCACCGAGTTTGCCTTTGGCCATGCCCGCAAGGCTCCCGAGGAGTTCAAGGCTGGCTTGTCGGAACGGATAATAGAACGGCTAAACAACTGAGACGATGGAGTGGCTACAATCATTGCTGGATAGTTCCACGACACCTGCTGTGACGGCATTTCTCCTTGGGTTGCTCACGGCGCTGTCGCCCTGTCCGTTGGCTACCAATATTGCTGCCATCGGCTACATCGGCAAGCACATCGATAGCCGTCGAGGGATGTTCGTGCAAGGGTTGCTCTATACCTTGGGGCGCACGGTTGCCTACACGCTGCTTGGTGTGGTGTTGATCATCGTCGTGCGGAGTGGGGCAAGTGTGTTTGGCATTCAGAAATTCATTGCCACCTATGGCGAGATGATGCTTCCCCCTGCCTTGCTGCTCATCGGTCTGTTTATGCTCTTTGGCGACCGACTGCGCCTGCCATCGCTTGGCATGGGCGACAGGGGCGAGCGGCTTGCCCGCCGGGGAGGCGTAGGGGCGCTGCTGCTGGGCGTGCTCTTTGCCCTGGCCTTTTGCCCCACGAGCGGCGTGTTCTACTTCGGTATGCTGATACCGATGTCGGCTACCGCGACGATGGGTTACCTGCTCCCTGTGCTCTTTGCCCTTGCAACTGCTCTTCCCGTGCTCATCGTGGCGTGGATATTGGCCTTCAGCGCAGGACAGATAGGGGTGGTCTATGGCAAGATGCAAGCCATACAGCGGTGGCTCAATATTGTAGTGGGCGTGCTCTTCATCGGGATAGGGATATATTATTGTGTAACGATTTATTTATAGCAAACTATGGAAGTAAAAGTATTGGGTCCGGGTTGCGCCAAGTGTAAGACAACCTATGCTACTGTCGAGAAGGTCATCAGGGACAACGGCCTCGATGTCACGCTCACCAAGGTGGACGACATCGTAGAGATGATGAGGTACAACATCCTCTCCACCCCTGCCGTTGTCATCGACGGGGTGGTGAAGGTCAAGGGATATGTGCCGAGTGAAAAGGAGGTTAAAGCACTGTTAGGACTATGATACAGCGATTTGCCGACTGGCTGGTCTATGACCTCTTTGCCCTCGATGCCGCCAGCCCCTTAGGGACGGCTGTCAACTTCTTCTTCTACGACAGCATCAAGATCATCATCCTGCTCTTCAGCATCAGTTTCGTGATGGGCATCATCAATGCCTACTTCCCCATCGTGCGCCTGCGCCAGTACCTCGCCACACACAGGCTCTATGGTCTGGACTACTTCTTGGCCGCCCTGTTCGGAGGCATCACCCCCTTCTGCTCCTGCTCCTCGGTGCCGCTGTTCATCGGCTTCGTCAGGGGCGGCATACCCCTGGGTGTGACGCTCACCTTCCTCATCGCATCGCCCCTGGTGAGCGAGGTGGCGGTGGCCATGTTTCTCGGCTCGTTCGGTGTCAAGGCCACGCTCATCTACATCATCAGCGGCACGGTGCTGTCGATGATAGCCGGCTACATATTGAGCCGTATGCACCTCGAACCCTACCTGAGCGATTGGGTGAAGGCTGCGCAGGCACAATCATCAGCGCAGAGCGAGCGATGGGAGGCCGCCAGGACCCCCTTCATCCGTCGTCTGCCCATCATCACGCGCGAGTCGTGGGGCATCGTGCGGGGCGTGCTGCTCTACATCCTCATCGGCATAGGCATCGGGGCAGCCATGCACGGCTATGTGCCCGAGGGCTTCTTCGAGCAGTACCTCTCGGCAGACAACTGGTGGAGCGTGCCGCTGGCCGTGGTGCTTGCCGTACCCATCTATGCCAATGCAGCGGGCATCGTACCCATCATCGAGGTCTTCGTGGCCAAGGGCATCCCCCTCGGCACCGCCATCGCCTTTATGATGGCTATCATCGGCCTCTCCATCCCCGAAGCCACGATGCTCAAGAAGGTGATGACATGGCGCCTTATCGGCATCTTCTTCGGCGTGGTCACCATGCTGATTGTTCTATCTGGTTATCTATTCAATTGGATGTTATGAAAGTATTGATTCTATGCACAGGCAACAGTTGCCGGAGTCAGATGGCCCACGGCTTCGTGCAGTCGTTCGCCCCCGAGTGGGAAGTGCGCTCGGCAGGCACTCACCCCGCCTCGCAGGTCAACGCCCTGGCCATCGAGGCCATGCGCGAGGTAGGCATCGACATCTCCTCGCGCACCCCCAAGAGCGTGACCGACTATCTGGACGAGCCGTGGGACTATGTGATCACCGTCTGTGGCGGAGCCAACGAGACCTGCCCCACCTTTGTGGGTAACGTAGGCCATCGCCTCCACATAGGCTTCGACGACCCCTCCGATGCCACAGGCAGCCACGACCACGTGATGAGCGAGTTCCGCCGCGTACGCGACGAGATCAGGCTCGCCTTCGCAGCATTCTGTACGGAGAGGCAGTAACACCGCACGCTCCTGCAACCGCTATAACGAACACGCCGCAAAGCACTCTTGTGTGCTCTGCGGCGTGCATTGTGTATGAATGGGCTATCGGCATTATCTCCCTCATTCAATGACCTGACACCTGAGGTCTGAGGGTACGTAGGAGATATGTAGCCACCTCCCGTTGCCTTCCCATATCAATTGGGTAAACTTGATGCGCCCCTCCTGCTGCATCTTCTGTATCATCTTAAACAGCTTGCGGTGGTCGGCCCTATTGCCTGCAATAATGTCCGCTGCACAGCCGAGGATATGGTGGCTGTTCTTCACGCCTCCGACGAGGGTGTTGAGTTCCTTACAGCGGTAGCCTGAGGACACCACGATGGGCTCGCCCCACGCTTCGCGGATGGAGTTGGTCTACGAGTACGTGCAACAGGTGGTATGCACACTTCGATGGGCGGTTATCGATGCCCTCGCGCAGCGCCGTGGCACTGGCGGTGAGTTCTTGAATAGTGAAATACTTCATTGAATCTATATTGTTTATTCATGGTAATTCGTGGGTTATTTGTGATAATTTATGTTTATATCTTTTACATGAATTGCCATAAATTGCCCATAAATTATTATTGTTTTTTCTCGTGTCTTCAGCCAATTAAGGTAAGTGCGCCGCTGATGAGCAGCAGCGCACGAAAGAATGTACTCATAGTTTACATCGTGCATGAGGCTACGCCCAAGGCACCGGCCAGGGCGGTGAGTACGGTGATTACGATTTTAAGGACTTGTTTCCAGTTTACTTTCATATTAGTGGTTGTTTAGAGTTTTAATGTTGTGGTTTACTAACTGTCCCTCTGTTTATAGAGGGACGAGCGAAATGAAATGGAGCGGAGGGAGTTCCAAACGAAGTGCGGAGCAGAAATACTACGCGCTACGCTTGTAACGCCCCCGCCCTTTGGGCACCCCCTCTATAAACAGAGGGGGAATTGTTTACGCCATCGCGTCAGACGAGATTCGCTTCAGCTTGAACTCCTTGCGTACCTCCTCCTTGAGACGGGCATCGGGGCGGAAGACGATCTTGTGCCCCTTGATATAGGATGAGGGCACGAACTCCTCATCGGCCATGGTCTCGGCATTGTAGCACTTGCCCTGGAGGGTAATCTGGAAGCGGCCGAGGTCGTCGAGCACCACCACTTGTCCCTCGGTGAGGGCTTCGATGATGTGGTCTTTCATACTCACGAGCACGGCGCGGCAGTCGGCCTGCGTCACGGTGGTGCTGTTGTTGATGCGGCGGGCGAGCTTCTCCATGGTGAGTTCGCCAGTCTTCACTGCTCGTCCGTGGAAGAAGTCCACGTCGGGGTTCTTGGGGTTGCGGGTTTTCTTCACCGCATAGGTAATTGCCATAGTGGTTAAGTGTTTAAGGGTTAATGAATAAGGGTTAGCTGTCGGGTGAGGTACCGGTCCCTCATTTTGACGATACAAAGATACGACATTCCAACCCTCTCCCAGTACCGCTGTTGTGGGGCTATGGCAACGGCGGGGATAAATAAAAGAGGGTGTGTCGTGTGACACACCCTCTCGTATTCAAAGCCTTATAGGATGGGATTAGAAGCAGTACTTCACGCCGAAGCCGAAGTTGCCGCCCCAGAAGCCGACAGCGCCGCCGATCAGGTTAATGCCGGGACGATAGTCCAAGGATATGGCTAAGGGGAAATCGATGGGGAGACGGTACTCGAGACCTACAACGCCCTCTGCGCCAAGGCCGAAGTAGTTGGCGATCATATTGGTGTATGCACCGACACCGAAGTAGAGGTGGAATCCCTCGCCGATGACGGGTTGCTGCCACTCGTACACTGCATCGACAGCGAGACCACCGCCGTAGAATGAGATACCTGCCTCGATGGCGTTGTTACC
>JAZONP010000162.1:0-12031 GCA_045654565.1 Bacteroidaceae bacterium | reverse complement strand
CAGGCCTGCGCATGGGGCTTGCCATGGCTCACGAGCGCATCATCAGCATCTTCGAGCAGGTGAAGTACCCCTATAATATTGGTGCCGACACGTTGGCGCTTGCCCTCCGCCTCCTCGAGACCGATATCACCCCGCAGGTGCAGACCCTCATCGCCGAGCGCGAACGTGTGGCCACAGCCTTCCGTGCCTTGCCTTGTATTACGAAGGTGTATCCCAGCGATGCCAACTTCCTACTTGTGAAGACCGAGCGCCCGCGCGAACTCTACGAATACCTCATCGCCCGCGAACTCATCGTGCGCGACCGCTCCCGCACTCCAGGCTGTGAAGGCACGCTGCGCATCACCATCGGCACTCCCGAGGAGAACGACCGCTTGATTGCGGAGGTGAAGAACTATAACGGCTGAAACACCAAGTCGTCATTCTTCTGCTTCTTAAACTAGGTGTTGGCGTTTTCTGCTGCAAAGCTGATTTTGGTCAACTTGTAGGAAATATAATTGTAAAAGTTGAGGTTTTTGTTTCTTATAGGAAATAAAATTGTAAATTTGCACAAGAAATGAAACTTATAGAATAGAATTATGGCAGAAATCAATCCTAGCAAGACGATTGTCGTATCGTACGACATGTATACAGAATTTGAAGGCGTGAAGGAACTCGTAGAGCAGGCTACTGCAGAGCAGCCCTTCCAGTTTACCACAGGCTTGGGCTTTACCTTCGAAGCTTTCGAGGAGAAGTTCAAGGACCTCAAGGAGGGCGACACCTTCAACTTTACCCTCACCAAGGACGAGACCAACGGCGACCGCCGCGACGACCTCATCTTTGACGTGGACAAGCAAATCTTCTGCGTAGATGGCAAGTTTGACGATAAGCAGATCTATGCAGGCAACGTAATCCCCCTCATGAATGCCGATGGCCAGCGCATGAATGGCCTCGTGGTAGAGGTGAAGGACGAGGCAGTGACCATCGACCTCAACCACCCCTATGCTGGCATGAGCCTCGTGTTCGAGGGTAAGGTGCTCTCTATGCACGACGCTACCAAGGAGGAGATACAGGCACTCATCAACATCATCACCGGTCAGGGCGGCTGCGGATGTGGCTGCGACAGCTGCGGTGGCGGTTGCGACGGTTGTGGCGACCACGACGGTGGCTGCGACTGCGGATGTCATTAATTTAGTTAAGAGGGAAGAGTTAAGAATGAAGAATTGCCTCCGGGTAGCCTCTAACTCTTCCCTCTTAACTCTTCCCTCTTAACTCTTCACCCATGAACACTTTCGGAACCCTCTTCACCCTGACTTCGTTCGGTGAGTCGCATGGCGCGGCCATTGGCGGAGTAGTAGACGGGATGCCTGCTGGCATCGCCGTAGATATGGACTTCGTGCGCAGCGAGATGCAACGTCGTCGCCCTGGGCAGAGTGCCGTCACCACAGGACGCAAAGAACCCGACGAAGTGGAGTTTCTTTCGGGTATCTTTGAGGGACGTACTACAGGTACTCCCATCGGTTTCATCATACGCAATACCAACCAGCACTCGGGCGACTATGACAACCTGCGCGAGGTACTGCGTCCCTCACATGCCGACTACACCTATTGGCAGAAGTATGGCGTGCGCGACCATCGTGGTGGTGGACGTTCCTCGGCCCGCGAGACCGCCGTGCGCTGCGTAGCTGGAGCTTTGGCCAAGCTTGCCTTGCGCGAACTGGGCATCGCCATCCAGGCCTACACCTCACAGGTAGGACACATCGCCTTGGAGAACGACTATACCCGCTACGACCTCTCGCTTACCGAGAGCAACATCGTGCGTTGCCCCGACATGGAGAAGGCTCGCCAGATGGAGGAGCTTATCCTAAAGGTGAAGGGCGAGGGCGATACCATCGGCGGTATCGTTACTTGCGTCATCACGGGATGTCCAGTGGGGTTGGGCGAACCGGTCTTTGGTAAGCTGCACGCAGCACTGGGCAATGCCATGCTGAGCATCAATGCCTGCAAGGGCTTCGACTACGGGCGCGGCTTCGATGGAGTTTGTGAGCGTGGCTCCGAACAGAACGACCAATTCGTCAACACTGAGAATGGAGTCACCATTGCGACCAATCGCTCGGGCGGCATACAAGGCGGCATCAGCAACGGCCAGCCCATCTACTTCCGTGCAGCTTTCAAACCCGTAGCCACGCAGCTGGGAGAGCAGACTACGCTCGACATCCGCGGCAATGAGCAGACCCTACAAGCCAAGGGACGTCACGATCCATGCGTAGTGCCTCGTGCCGTGCCCATTGTTGAGGCTATGGCGGCCATTACGGTACTTGACCACTACTTACAATATAAGGCGAGGTTGCAATAAGCAACCCCGCCTTTTTCTCTGAGGAAGGAGTCTTAACGTCTCCCCTCCTTGTTATTAAAGTTCTATCTTCTTATAACGTGGGACGAGCACCTTCATGATGGTCCATCCGATGAGGTAAGCGACACCGCAGAAGGTGAACATAATCATGTAGCCGGCCTCTTTACCCATGTAGCCAAAGAGCTCAAGTCCTGTCTGTGCGCTATAATCAAACAATGCTCCTGCGCTCTTTTGGATGATAAACGAACCGATACCACCAGCCATACCGCCGATACCTGTAATGGTTGCGATCATGGTCTTGGGGAACATATCGCCAATCGTGCTGAAGAGGTTGGCGCTCCATGATTGATGGGCTGCTCCGGCGATACCGATAAGCACCACGGGCCACCACATGGAAACATGAGCCAGAGGTTGAGCCGCAAGTGCTACCAAGGGGAGGAAGGCGAAGATGAGCATGGAAAGCATGCGTCCTGCATAGGGATCCATCTTCTTCTTATCGATGAAGAGGGTGGGGAGGTATCCGCCAAAGATAGAAACCATCACGATGAGGTAGAGTAGGCCGAGTGCCCATTGGAACTTCGGGTCGGTAGAGGAGAGTCCGTAGGTGAGCTTCAAGTATGAAGGCATCCAAAAGAGGAAGAACCACCACACACCATCGGTCATGAATTTTCCTACGATGAATGACCAGGTCTGACGATACTTAAAGCACGACAAGAGTGAAACCTTCTTTGCTGGTTCCTCGGTTGGAGCAGGGTTTGTCTCTGTTGCATCGTCAGAGAGGATGTAGGCCAACTCCGCTTCATTTACAGCCGCGTTTTGTTCGGGACGTTTATAGACGAATTGCCAGAATCCCATCCATACAAAACCAAGGCCACCAATGATGATGAACGAAGCCTCCCAACCCCATTTAGCCGCCAAAGGTGGTATGCAGAAGGGAGCAATGAGTGCACCGATAGTGCTACCAGCATTGAATATAGACGTTGCAAAAGCTCTGTCTCGTTTGGGGAAATACTCTGCTACGGCCTTGTTGGCTGCGGGGAAGTTCCCGGCTTCACCGAGAGCCAGTACGCAGCGAGCAAAGATGAATAGTGTAGAACTAATCAGAGCAATGCGTGCTACCATTTCTGCATTTTCTGCCAAGCGGAGTGCCGTAGCATCGGGCAGGCCTACGAATGCTTGTGTAGCTATGCCACAGATGGCGTGGATACAAGCTCCGAACGACCATATGCCAATGGCCCACATGAATCCCTTCTTGGTGCCCATCCAGTCAACAAACTTACCTGCCATAAGCATTGAGATGGCATAGAAGAGCGAGAAGATACCGGTAATAGTTCCATAGTCGGAGTCGGTCCAATGGAATTCGGGGCGGATAAAGTCCTCGAAGGTGAGTGAAAGCACTTGGCGGTCGAGGTAGTTGATCGTGGTTGCGAAAAAAAGCATCGCACAGATTGCCCAACGATAGTTGGTCATCTTTGTTGTAGTTTGTTTTTTCATGTTGTATTATATATATATGTATGTGTTCTGTTGGTTAGTTTTCCAAGGTGTACACCCTGCGCACTCGGGTCGATATGCCTGTCATCACCTCGTAAGGGATGGTGTCGAGCCATTGGGCCAATTGGGTCACGGGGAGCGTGGGGCCGAATATCTCTACGCTATCACCTTCACTACAAGGAATATCGGTGACGTCAATCATGCACACATCCATGCAGATGTTGCCCACGTAGGGGGCCTGCTTGCCCCCTACGATGCAGTAGCCTCGTCCGTTGCCCAGGCAACGATTGAGGCCATCGGCATAGCCAATGGGGATTGAGGCTATGCGCGAGGGGTGTCCCAACTTTCCGCGGCGGCTATAGCCAACGGTCTCGGTTTCGGGTACATCATGGATCTGCAATATGGTGCTCTTTAGTGTGCTGATGGGGTGCAGTAGGTGATCTCCCACAGGGCTGATGCCATAGAGTCCAAGACCGAGACGCACCATGTCGTGATGGTACTCGGGGAAACGTTCGATGCCAGCCGAGTTGCAGATATGGCGCAGTATCTTATGGGGGAAGGCTGCTTGCAACGCAGTGGCGGCTTCATCAAAACGGACTGCTTGCTGATGGGTGAACGCGTCGAAATCACTGCTGTCGCTTCCGGCAAAGTGCGAGAAGACGGAACGTGGGATGACGGCATTCTGTTGTTGTAGCCGTTTGATGAGTCGGGGCATCTCGTCGGGGCGGAAGCCGAGGCGGCTCATGCCGGTGTCGATTTTGATGTGTATGGGGTAGTGCATACGTCCTTCTCGCTCAAGAGCGTGTATCATGGCTTCGAGCAGAGCGAAACTATACACTTCGGGTTCCAGGTTGTTGTCAAAAATGGTTTTGAAGGCCGTCATCTCGGGGTTCATCACGAGGATGTTGGCGGTGATGCCTGCCTTGCGCAGCTGCTCGCCTTCATCGGCTACTGCCACGGCGAGGTAGTCCACGCGGTGGTCTTGCAGCGTCTTTGCAATCTCGTAGAATCCCGCCCCATAGGCAAATGCCTTGACCATGCACACGGTCTTCACCGAGGGAGACAGCATGCTGCGATAGTGGTTGAGATTGTCCACCATGGCGTCGAGGTCTATCTCCAATGTGGTCTCGTGCACTTTTAGTGACAACTGCTCTGCAACGCGCTCGAAGCCGAAACTCCTTGACCCCTTCACGAGAATGAGCGAGCGGCGCAGATCGTGTATCTCTTCCGACTGAAGGAACTCTTCCGTGGTGGAATAGAATGATTTCTTGATGCCGAAACGTTCTGCCGAAGCCTTCAGTCCCGAGCCGATGCCGATAATGCGCTCCACTCCACGACTTTCGACCAATGTGGCCACCTCGCGATAGAGCGTACTGTTGCTTTGCCCTGTCTGCTGCAGGTCGGAGAGGATGAGGACGCGCTCACGTCCCTCACGCTCGGGACGGCGTGCCATGAAGTTGAGGGCGATGTCGAGCGAAGCGATGTCGGCATTGTATGAGTCGTTGATGAGCGTACTGCCATTCTTGCCCTCCTTCACCTCGAGCCGCATGGCTACGGGTTCAAGCTGTGCCATGCGCTCGGCAATCTTTTCGGTGGGGACCGTCAGGTACAGGCATACGGCAAGGCAATGGATGGAGTTCTCCACCGAAGCATCGTCGGTGAAGGGGATGGTGTACTGCCCTTTAGCACCCGAGTAGAGGTACTCTATGGTGGTGTTCTCCTCGTTCTTGGTGATGGTGGATAGGTAGAGCGGTTTGTCTGTATCGTGGCGCGACCACGCGATTTTGCGTGCCGTCAGCTGGGCGTCGCTCACGCCCTTGCATACCTCCTCGTCGTCGCCATTGTAGATGATGATGTCGCACTCTCGGAAGAGCTCGAGCTTCTCTGCGCACTTGTCTTGCAGCGAGGCGAAGTTCTCCTGATGTGCCCCGCCGATGTTGGTGAGCACGCCTATTGTGGGGCGTATGATACTCCTCAGGCGAGCCATCTCGTGATGTTGTGATATGCCAGCCTCGATGAGCGCCACCTCAGTGTGCCTGTCCATCTGCCATACCGAGAGAGGTACTCCGATTTGCGAATTGTAGCTCCGTGGCGAGCGGGCTATGCTATAATTCTCACCAAGCAGCTGGCTCAACCACTCCTTCACCACCGTCTTGCCATTGCTCCCTGTGATGCCCACCACGGGGACGTTGTATTGTGCCCGATGCTTTTCGGCCAATAGTTGTAAGGCGTCCAGGGTGTCGCTCACCACGAGGAAATTGGCTTCGGGCATATTCTGTAGCTCTACATCGGTCGGTCGGGCCGACACGACGAAATGGCGTACCCCACGGCCATACAGATCTGCAATGTAGCGATGCCCATCGCCACGTGGCGTCACGAGGGCAAAGAAGAGCGTCTCCTCGGGGAACCCCAGTGAACGGCTATCGGTGAGCAACCACTTGATTGCTCCTGAGCGCGAGCCTATGCGCTCGGCCTGTATCCATCGTGCTATGGTTTCAATAGGGTATGACATCGCCGGATATTTTCGCAAAAGTAGCAAATCTTTTTCGATGTAGCAACATTGCGTCGCGGTTTTCTACATCAACACCAAAGAGAGTAGCACCAACCCGAGGGTTCGTGCTGCTCTCTGGATTATCGCATCAGCGTGCATGACACCACGCCTATTGAGCCCGCCATGGCGGTGAGCACAGCGGTGGGGGTCTTGAGTAGCTTGCTCCAGTCGAAAGCATTCGTTCTTTGAATTGAAAATTGAAAATTGTCTCCGGATGGCAAGCTAAAAGCCTACAGCATTATTGACAATGCAAAGATACTACACATAATTTTGCCTCTCCGACTTAATGCAAAGTTCGTGCAAACCGGGAGCAGTGAAAAGCTTGCTTTATTCACTGCCGAGGCGCCGCCTAACTAAAGGGGTGAAGCCACTAAATAACTTTGCAATAAGCCGTTCATCTGTAGTGCGATAAATATTTTTCGCACTTTACGCGCAAGTGTGCCGCACCTCGGGAAGATCAATGTCGCACCTGCGGCAAATCGCAACTTATACAATCCACTTTTACCTCTCAACTTTCAACCCCTCATCTTTGACATCGTCGACCTGAAGGTTCATCATTCAACTCCTTGACGTCGGGATATGCGCATGATGCGCGTGCGCCACGCGAAGCAGAAGGTTACAGGTTACGGTTACAGATACTTTGCGCTGTATCTGCTTCGAATGTACACTATATATAGGGGCTTAAGCATTCTATATATATCTAATACAAAAATAAGGTTTTTTACTCAATACTATTTCTCAGTATCGAGGGACGGAGCCTATTTTAATTGTAGCCTGTAACTGTAACCGCGAGTGACACTTGAAAACTATTGTACAATTCTTGGGGAAACTGTGAACTTCTCCTTTGCGATGATATCTTTGTGCGTTTAGGTCCGCATGGCGCAGCAAATTTGGAAATCAAGCGGGAAACCTCTACCTTTGCCACTCCATAAAAAAGATTGATGATGAGTAAGCAACAGATCATTGCCGCCACCGATGTGGCAGCTGCCTTGAGTGGACTTCTGAAAGATGTCTCCTATGACCGCCTCTTTGTGTTAACCGACGAGCATACGGCACGCCTCTGCTACCCCTTGGTGGCAGAGGCCCTGGTGGGGGCACACTTGATTTCCATTGCGGCGGGTGATGAGAATAAGCATGTCGACTCGCTCTGTCACGTGTGGAGCGAGCTCTCGACCCATGGGGCCACGCGCCACTCGTTGCTCGTAAGCCTCGGAGGAGGTATGGTGACTGACCTCGGTGGCTTCGCCGCCGCGACCTTCAAGCGCGGCATCGCGTGCATCAACGTCCCCACCACGCTACTCGCCATGGTCGACGCGGCCGTAGGTGGTAAGACGGGCATCAACCTACACTCGCTGAAGAACGAGGTAGGAGCCTTCTATCCTGCCCAGTTCGTGGTGGTGTCGTCGCAGTTCCTGCAATCGCTCGATGGGGAGAACATTGCTTCGGGCTTTGCCGAGATGATTAAGCATGGCCTCATCAGCACTGAGGAGTACTGGACGCAGCTCATGCGTTATGACCTCCATCGCCCGGACTTGGAGGAGCTGCAAACGCTCATCATGGAGTCTATCCGTACCAAGGAGAATATCGTGGAGCAGGACCCCACGGAGCAGCACATCCGCAAAGCCCTCAACTTGGGACATACCTTAGGACACGCCTTTGAGACCTTGGCTATGCGTCGCGGAACTCCCGTCCTCCATGGCTACGCCGTGGCGTGGGGGGTGATGGGCGAGTTGTATCTCTCGCACATCCGCGAAGGGTTCCCCTTGAACAAACTGCGCCAAACGGTGAACTATATAAAAGAGGTGTACGGCTCGTTTGCCTTTACCTGCAAGGACTACGAGGAACTCTATGCCCTCATGCGGCACGATAAGAAGAATGTGGGCACCGACATCATCTTCACCCTCCTCGGAGGCATCGGCGACATCCGCATCAACCGCACTGCCACGAAGGAGGAAATCTTCGAGATGCTCGACTTCGTGCGTGAGGGTTAGAAGCACACGCCCAGTCGCACGCTGAAACTGAGGGCGACACGGTCGCTACGGGTGCCGAAGACGTTCCATAGGGCAAAGCCGTGGTGGTAGCCCGTCTCGGCAGGTGTTCCGAGGGCTGGTCCTGCACCAGCCCACGCATCGACGAGGAAGCGACCGAAGTGGGTCTGATAGCCTGCCGTGGCAAGCAAGGTGCTCATCTGTGCTTGGGTGCGGAGCCCCGTGTCGCGCTGGTCGTAATGGTAGTTGACATAGATGAACTCGGGGCGTACGTAGAAGCCCTTGAGCCCTCCGCCTTCATTACCAGCGAGGAAGAACTTATGGCCATAGCGCACGGTGTATCCGCGTGGGTTGTTCTGAAACTTGTCATACCCTGCTCCGATGAGGCTGGCGCATAGCTCGCCCGACTGATGAGGATTGAATGCACGCTCGTAAGAGAGCTTGGTACTTCCCGTTGCCCAGGAAAGGAAGGTCACCTTGAAGGCATTCTTGTACTCGGTGGCACTGCCTGCGAGGGGAACGAATAGGAATAGCGCTAGTAGTATTGTCTTGATTGTTCTCATGTAAATGGAATTTAGTGAGACAAAGTTACTACAAAAGGAGCAAACGAACAAGTGCTTGTATATTCAAGGGTTTTGTCGTACTTTTGTCTTCGAAAAAATATGTACGACCTCACGACACGCGACATACAATATCTCCAAGGTGTAGGCCCGCAGCGGGCTGCACTGTTGGCAAAGGAGTTGGGCATCAGCTCGATGCACGACTTGCTGTACAATTTCCCTTATAAGTATGTTGACCGTAGTCGCCTCTACTACATCCACGAGATTGATGGTAACATGCCCTACATACAGCTCAAGGGCAAGATTTTGCGCTATGAGACTAACGGTACGGGACGTAAGATGAGGCTCGTGGCTCACTTTTCGGATGGCACGGGGGTGATAGACCTCGTGTGGTTCAATGGAGCGAAGTTTATTCCTAAGAACTACCCTGTTGGGGTGGAGTATGTTGTCTTCGGTAAGCCTACCCTGTATGGCGATCGCATCAATGTGGCGCATCCCGATATTGACAAGGCTTCGGAACTTTCGCTGTCGTCGATGGGGCTACAACCCTACTACAATACCTCGGACCGCATGAAACGTAGTGGCCTCAATAGCAATGCCTTGCAGAAGCTTGTGGCCAACCTCTTTGATTTGCTTGAACGTACGCCTATAGCCGAGACCATGCCCGAGGCGTTTGTACGTGAACATCATCTGATGCCGCTGGGTGAGGCATTGTATGCGATTCATTTTCCCAAAGATCCCGAGCAGCTGCGCAGAGCTCAATATCGACTTAAGTTCGAGGAACTCTTTTATGTGCAACTCAGCATCTTGCGCTATAGCAAGGATCGTCGTCGCAAGTGCCGTGGATTATGCTTCACGAAGGTGGGCGAGCTATTCAATGAGTTCTATACCAAGAAACTCCCCTTTGAACTTACGGGAGCGCAGAAACGGGTAATCCGCGAGATGCGTCATGATATGAACAGTGGCCGCCAGATGAACCGTCTCTTGCAAGGTGATGTGGGGAGCGGTAAGACCCTTGTGGCGCTGATGACCGCGCTCATCGCCATTGGTAATGACTATCAGGCTTGCATTATGGCGCCGACCGAGATTCTTGCTGAGCAACACTATGCCACACTCTCTAAGATGCTCGATGGCCTTCCAGTGCGTGTGGCTCTGCTCACGGGTAGCGTCAAGGGAAAGAAACGTCAGGAGATACTCGAGGGGCTCATCACGGGAGATATTCATTTGCTTGTGGGTACTCACGCCGTGCTCGAAGATACGGTGGCATTCTCGGCTCTCGGCTTTGTGGTTATAGATGAACAGCACCGCTTCGGTGTGGCACAACGCGCCAAGTTGTGGACGAAAAACTCCTTCTCGCCCCACGTGTTGGTGATGACAGCCACCCCCATTCCGCGTACCTTGGCCATGACACTCTATGGCGACCTTGACGTGAGTGTGATAGATGAACTTCCCCCTGGACGCAAACCGATACAGACCATTCATCAGTATGGTAACCGCCAGGCGCAACTCTTCCAATTTATGGCAGGGCAGATAGCGCAGGGTAGGCAAGTATATGTGGTTTATCCGCTCATCAAAGAGAGTGAGAAGATAGACCTCAGGAACCTTGAGGAGGGCTATGCGCAGGTGCGCGAAGCTTTCCCCCACTGCGAGGTGAGCATGGTACACGGCAAGATGAAGCCTGCCGAGAAGGATGTCGAGATGCAGCGCTTCCTTCGTCGAGAGACGCAGATTATGGTGGCTACCACGGTTATTGAGGTGGGCGTGAACGTGCCCAACGCCTCGGTGATGGTTATCGAGAATGCCGAGCGCTTCGGGCTCTCCCAACTGCATCAGTTGCGTGGTAGGGTGGGGCGTGGCGCAGACCAATCCTATTGCATCCTCGTCACCTCGGTGAAACTCTCGGAGGAGAGCAAGAAACGCCTCGAGATTATGGTGCGAACTAACGATGGCTTCGAGATTGCCGAGGCCGACCTCAAATTGCGTGGCCCGGGTGACCTCGAGGGCACACAGCAGAGTGGCATTGCCTTCGACCTGAAGATTGCAAACATTGCTCGTGATGGACAACTGCTAGGTCACGTGCGTAGCATTGCCGAGCGCATCACCGATGAAGACCCTGATTGCTCGCGACCTGAGAATGCTCTATTCTGGCAACAACTCGAACGCCTACGTAAAACCAATGTTAATTGGTCGTCGATATCGTAGAATCTTGTTTGTGATGTAGGGCTTGGCGTTTTTGCGTTATTGCTCAATCCAGATAGCATAAACTGCCCTAAAAGCGAAATAATCTACCTGTAGGGAGCAACTAAATGGGTATTATCTTCGATAAATGAAAAAAAAGCAGTAATTTTGCGCCCGATTTTTCAGGCGCCCTTGTAGTTCAATGGATAGAACGCGCCCCTCCTAAGGGTGAGATATGAGTTCGATTCTCATCGGGGGTACTTGGAGAGTCGAAAAAATAAAAATGAAAATGGACGAATGTGGTCCGTTGCCCATTGACAAACAATAAGGAAATATCTATTTCACAAACTATAAATTTAAACACATGTTTACTAACTTTTTTGGTTCACATTTGGTAGAGAACTACCACAAGTGGAAAAAAGCGAAGAAGGATGCAGGGGTGAATAATCCCTTGGCTAAGACCTTCAAGTTATTGTTTGTCATTGCAGTGACGCTCACCCTTTGGTTGCTCCCCACCACTGCTTTCGGTATCGAGGGACTTACCGTAGTTGAGCAGCGCGTTATCGGCGTGTTCGTGTTCGCTACCTTGATGTGGGTGCTCGAGGCTATCCCCGCATGGAGCACTTCGCTCATTGTTGTAGGTTTGCTCCTGTTTATGACATCAGACAGTGCATTCAAGGTTCTTAACGAGGGCTACACTCCCGAGCAGTTGGGTACTGTACTCAAGTATCAGGACATCCTCCACTGCTTTGCCGACCCCATCATCATGCTCTTCATCGGTGGTTTCATGCTCGCTATCGCTGCTACCAAGTATGGTCTTGATGCAAAGATTGCCAAGGTGTTGCTCAAGCCCTTCGGCACACAGTCACGCTTCGTGCTCCTCGGCTTCATCATCGTTACAGGACTCTTCTCGGCCTTCATCAGCAACACTGCC
>JAZONP010000161.1:0-14856 GCA_045654565.1 Bacteroidaceae bacterium | reverse complement strand
AACTCTCCCTCTGTTTATAGAGGGGCAACGCGAGATATGCGTTGCTTGCGACGACGGGAACTTTAGTTCCCCAAAGTCGTCTCAGGAGGGAGTTGCCTTTAGCCCCTTCGGGCGGCGAACACGTTTCCAAACGAAGTGCGGAGTATAAAATTTCATTTTTATTTCCCTACGCGCTACGCTTGTCACGCCCCCGCCTCTTCGAGGCACCCCCTCTATGAACAGAGGGGGAGTTCGCAAAGTCCCTGCGCGGGATCCTTCACTGCGTTCAGGATGACACGAAACGTTTATGACATTTTTAGTTCAAAATCTTGAACCCTACGAACACGGTACGGGGCTGTGTGGGGCCGTAGAAGTAGCCCGAGTCGCGGAACTCGCCACGGTCGAGGTCGGGCTGGAAGTGACCCAGGATATTCTGCACACCGGTATTGACCTGCAGCTTGATGTGGTCGTGGAGCACGAAGGAGTAGATGGACTTCACGTTGAGATGGAAGAAGTCGGGGGTTACCTCCATGCGGTCCTCCTCGATGAAGCCGGCATAGTGGGGCACAATCATCGAGCCAGTGTAGGTGCCCGAGAGCGAGAAGTCGAAGTTCTTGACGGGCTCGGAGGTGAAGGTGAAGTAGCCGTAGTAGTCGGGGGTACGCATCATGCGGCGGGTATATTGCCCTGCGGTCCACTCCTCCTCCGCAGTGTAGCGACTGCGCTGTGCCGTGAAGCCGAGACTGAACACTGCCTCCTTGCCATGGGCGAGCTTGGCGTCGAGGTTGGCACCATAGACACGTGCTCCGTTGCCATTGCGGCGCTCCTTGATGGCATAGTCCTCTTCATTATGACCCTTGTCCTCGAGGACGAACACGTGGTTGAGCCCCGTGTAGAATCCTTCGACAAGGACATTGGCTGCCCAGTGGCCAAAGGTGGTGGTGTAGTCGACCGAGCCACTGTAGCTGTTTGAGCGCTCCTCGCGCAAGCCGTCGGCCAAGGTGATGAGTACGCCCTCGCCACCCACAGCAGTCACGTGGAGGTCTTCGTCATAGGCCTGCGGCGCACGGAAACCGGTAGAGTAGGTAAGGCGTGCCTGGAGGCTCTCCATAGGCTTATAGAGGAGGTTCACACGCGGGCTCAGGATGGGGCGCTCAATGAGGTTGTGCTTGTCGATGCGGCCACCGGCGAGGAGGGTAAACTGGCGCAGCTTCCACTCGTTCTGCACGAAGGCGCTGGCGATGCGCACATCCTGCTTCATATCTCGATTGTAGCCCATCATGCGGTCATGGAGCGAGTTGCTCTGGTACTCCAAGCCACCCGTAAAGGTCGAGGGGGCAAAGAGAAAACGCTCATAGTTTCCCACATACATGGCACCGGACACCCAGGTGAGATCGTTGGTCTTGCCATAGGCCGAGGTGTCGCGCTGGGCACCATAGTAGCTGTCGCGGTCGGTGTGCTGGATGGAGGCATAGGCCGAGAGCTTGTGCTTGTAGCCATCAAAGAAGTGGTCGTAGCTCACGCCACCGCTGTTGATGATGTGCTTGGTCTGCTCGGTAATATCGGTTTGGTGGGGCTGCAGGTCAAACTTGTTACCGCCACGGCGCAGCTCGTTGGTGGTGTGGTACTCCACGTTGAGGCGGCTCCATTGTGTGGGACGGTAGTAGGCTCGCAGGCCGAAAGTGTTGAGGTTGAGCTTGCCCAGCTCAGAGAATGAGTCGCCATCGTGGTCGTAGGGGTTACGGTTGCGGTAACTCTGGTACATGGCGATGCCATACGTGTTGTCCTTGGCCACGAGCGAGGCGTTGGCACCCATATACTGCTCCCACGACTTGCCGCCGAGGTTGGACAGCGTGCTTGTCACCTGAAACGAGTTGCTGATGGGGTCCTTGGTGATGATGTTGATGGTGCCACCCACGGCATTGGCTCCGAAGAGCGCCGAGCCGCCTCCGCGCACCACCTCCACGCGGTCGATCATGTTGGTAGGTATCTGCTCGAGGCCATACACACCGCCCAGAGCGCTGATGATGGGGCGTGAGTTGATGAGTATCTGCGAGTAGGGACCATCGAGTCCGTTGATACGCACTTGGGGGAAGCCGCAGTTCTGGCAGTTGTTTTCCACGCGGAGGCCCGACTGGAAGTTGAGCGACTTGGCCAGGTCGGTACTGTTGACCGTCTCGAAAAGGATGGGGCTGAGCACACTCACCACCACGGGCGCATCGCGACGGCTCACTTCGCTACGGCTGGCCGAAACGACCACCTCGTCGACCATAAAGTTCTCCTCCGCAAGCGGGAAGTGCACCACGGCCATATACTCGCCACCCACGGTAATGGTCTTCTCCAAGGTCTTGTAGCCCACGGCCGACACGCGCAATACGTAGGAGCCCTCCGACAAGCCCTTGAACTGGAACTGCCCCGCCTCGTTGGACATGGTACCCTTATCGGTACCCACGATAAGCACCGAGGCAAAGGGAATGTTCTCCTCGGTATCCTTCTCGATGACATGGCCCGAGATCATATATCCCTCCTTCACATCCGACACCGGAGAGGGGCTACCCACATGGGCCCCTACACTTTCATTGGCAAACATTATCTGCAAACTCATCACGAACGCAACCATAACAAACACAACTCTTTTCATGCTTTCTTTAGATTGTATCTTCTTTAGATTGTTTAGACATCGTTTAAATAACTCGGCCGCAAAGGTAGCGCTTTTTAGAAAAAGTCCAAACAAAAAGCAAAGTTTATTTATACTCTATCTAAAGATAAACCATGCATAGATAGCTAATACTATGTGCTTTTGCTATGTAGGGAAAGCAAAAGTCAACTATACCCATGCCACGATATGCCGGGACACACATCATCTTAAAATTCAAACCCGAGACTGAAATAGAGGCCAAATTGGTGATAGAGGTCGCTCCAATGGGCGAAGAGGGAGAGGGGGCCTATAGTCGTGTCGTAGGCGAATTGGAGAGCGACACCCCATATGCTTTGGCCCATTGAGGCAAGGGAGGACGAGCTATAGGCATAGTTTATGATGCCCGACGCATAAATATCGGCGAAGAGACGTTGACGAAGCTCGATGCCGGAGACAAAGAGATGGCGATCCATGAATTCACATCCCACAAACCCAACGAAGGGAAACTGCTGCTGCAGGTAACGGTGAGGGAGGTAGCCACCCATGGCATTGGAGTAGATAAGGGGAATCTTCCTTCCCAGTAGATGGCGAGCGTGCAGGAAGGGGAACAGGGTGGTACTCTTACCCAAGGGCACGGCAGCAGTCAGACTCCCTCGCAGTGCGGCAAAATGAGTACCCATACTGCTCCTCTGCCTAATGTGATAGGCGAGATTAAAGCTGTAGGCATAGCCGCACGTAGGAAAATAAGCTGCATCCATCCTATCTCCCTGAAGCGAGACATAGGGGACAAGATAGGAGTCGTGACTCTCGGTATCGGTATAACTTGCTCCAGGAGAGTCGCTGCGCGCGAGATTGTGCACCGAGTAGGAGTCGTGGCATACCCCAACGCGAAGATCATAGTACGGTGAGAAGAGGTCAGAGAGATAAAGGGCAGTGCCAAGAAAATGATAGTTGAGCGCATAGTTCCTTTTGTCGTAAAAACGGTTGACGTCGGAGAATGAATATCTGGCAGCAATATTCACACGGGGCGCGCCTGACCAAGCATAGGAGAGTCGCGCTTCAATCCAGGGATTGATGCTGAGGTGAGCAGTGAGGTCGCAACCCACCCCTGAGAGCTGCAGACGGTCAACATGGAAGGCAAGCAGTGCTGAGGCTGCCTCCTCGGAGTCTAGTCGTAGCCCCAGAGACACTTGATTGGTGGGAACGTCTAGAAAGGCGGAATGAGTGTAACCAGACGACGTTGCACCTGCCACAGCCCGCAGTGGGGCGTCACGACTTACATCACAGAGGCTGTCGAGATGTTGTTTGAGCGAATCTAACTGTGGTTTGCTCTGCAAGGCGGTAAGGTAACCGACATCGATGAGCTGGCGGAGGTTGGCCGTATCGAATCCCATCACGGGGAACTGCTTCACGCGAGGACTGATGAGGATATCGGTGTCGTCCAAGTTACGCTCGTGCAACTCGGTGCCAAGAGTGCCAATAAGCCGTTCGAAGATGGAGGAGAAGGACTGCAAATCGCGAGCTGCAATGGTCGCAGAGTTTACCTCGACACCAATGATGACATCGGCTCCCATAGCTCGCGCCACGTTGACGGGATAGTTATTTACCACACCGCCATCGACTAGAACTTGAGTACCCTGATAAACGGGATAGAAAACACCGGGGATGGACATGCTCGCCCGCAGAGACTCTGCCAAACGTCCCTCGCGGAGCACTACTTCGCGCCCCGTAACCAGATCTGCAGCCACACAAGCAAACGAGCGAGGCAGCATGGCATAGGACAACGAGTCACCATAGAGAGAGGTGAGTTCTCCGAACTTATCCATCAAATTGCGGCCATCGATAAGTCCTGGACGAGCAAGCACCTTGGGAAAGGTCTGCAGGCTGGTGCGCCTGACCTTGATACCAGCATCGCGATAAAGAGCCGAGTTTTCGGTGAAAACGCCCTTTTCGTAGGGGATATTCACCTGAAAGCATTTGCGTGCCATGCGTTGCGCATAAGGCTGTTGGAGGCGGGGAAGATCGTTACTCAGCAACAACTTCCAATCTTGCGACATAAAGAGTGAGTCCATCTCATCAGCCGTGTAGCCTATGGCATAGAGTCCTCCTACGATAGCCCCCATGCTCGTACCCACCACGTAATCTACTGGAAGCTGCAGCTGCTCGATGAGACGTATCACTCCCACATGAGCCGCACCGCGGGCACCACCGCCACTCAGCACCAAACCCACCTTAGGACGCACGGAAAGAGTATCGGCACAGGGTTGAGCGACTAGGACAGAGGCCACACATAACCACAGAGCAAATGACACGGATAGATAACTTTTCATTCCATTACATACATTGTGGGTGGATAACGTGTGCAGTATGTCAATTGTTTTTCGTATCTTCGTGGCGTTTTCCAAGAAACCATGTATCATCGCCTATTATACCTCATCCTCGTGTTCGGCTTTTCGCTGACCAACCTTGCAGCACAATCTCAGCAGAAGATTGTGGGGAAGCGGTTGAGGGAGTATTTCCGCACCTATGAAGCGGAGGATGTGGATGTCGGCACATGCAAGCTGGTGCGCTTCCAACTCGACCCGAAAGATCGCACGCTCATCATCCATGCCAATGCAAACTTTGCTTACCAGCCTTTCCGGCCCGAGATAACGACGAAGATATACGATGAGCTGCGCCGCGTGTTGCCCGGGCCAGTCAACTACTACGACATCACCCTTCTCGTAGGAGGAAAGAGCATCGATGAGCTCATCCCCAACATCTACCGCAAAACCAAGGACGAAACACGCCTATGGGGTAAGACAACCCACCGCGACCAGCCTTGGGTGAGCAATGCTTCGCGCCCATATGTCATTAGCGAAGGACTGCAGAGCCGCCACCTCGCCATCACGCCCAGCCATGGACTATACTATAAGAATGACTCTGCAAGCTGGGAGTGGCAACGCCCCTCGCTCTATTGCACGCGAGAAGACCTGCTGACGCAATCTATCGTTATCCCCTACCTCACCCCTATGCTTGAGAACGCTGGTGCAGTGGTCTTCAGCGCCCGTGAACGAGACCGCCAACCCTACGACATCATCATCGACAACGACAACATAGGGCACGACCATGGACTCTACATCGAAGAGAAACACCACAAGACCGAGTGGAAGAACGGAGCCGTAGGATTTGCCATCCCCGAAGGACTACTTTTGCACGGAGACAACCCTTTCAATCTAGGTTCTAGCCGCACTATCAGCACCGCAGAAAACGAGGAAAGCGCTGAGGGAGCTGCACTGTGGATACCCAACATCCCCGAGCGTGGCGAGTATGCCGTATATGTCGCCTATCAGACCTACCCCACGAGCGTGCCCGATGCCGAGTATCTCGTGGTGCATGCCGGAGGGACTACCCACATCAAGGTAAACCAACAGATGGGCGGTGGAACTTGGGTATACCTCGGAACATTTGAGTTTGAAAAGGGCCAGCGAGACGACCAGATGGTGATACTCACCAACCACAGCAAGTATAAAGGAATAGTGAGCGCCGATGCTGTACGTTTCGGCGGAGGCACAGCCATCGTGAACCGAGGTAGTGCCGACACCATACGTACTAGTCGTATGCCCCGCTACTATGAAGGAGCACGCTACAATGCACAATGGGCGGGTTTTCCCGTGGAGAGATATGCCAACTACAATGGAGAAAAGGATTATGCTGAGGACATCAACTCACGCTCGCTCGTAACAAACTATCTGCTCGGAGGATCCATCTACTGCCCCGATAGCGTGGGGCTACGCGTACCCATAGAGTTGTCTCTCGGGGTGCACACCGACGCTGGGATACGCGAAGATGACACGACCGTGGGTACCCTCGGCATATACACGACTGGATACAATGACGGCAAGCTGGGCAACGGCATCCTATCGCGCTACACCTCGCGCGACCTCACCGACATGGTGCTAACCTATATCGCAGGAATCACCGATAGCCTGGCACGCCGCTCCATGTGGGACAAGAACTACAGCGAGTCACGCCTACCCGACGTGCCCTCGTGTATCATAGAGTTGCTCTCGCATCAGAACTTTGCAGACATGCGCTACGCACATGACCCACATTTCAAATTTGCTGCTGCACGAGCCATCTATAAAGCGCTACTACACTACACAGCCGAGATGCACGGTACCAAGTATACCATTCAGCCCCTCCCCGTACAAGCTTTTGCCATCGATTTGGTGGATAACAACAAGGTGCGCCTCAGCTGGCGCCCCACCCTAGATGAACAGGAGTCCAATGCCACGCCAGACGGATATGTGCTCTACACCCGCATTGACGATAAAGGATGGGATAATGGACAACGCATCAGCAGTTCTGCATGCGACATTGTCCTCGAGGCCGACCATATGTATAGCTTTAAGGTCACAGCCATCAACCGAGGGGGTGAGAGTTTTCCATCCGAGGTGCTCGCAGCACATATTTCCTCTGAAAATAAGGGCAAGGTATTGGTGGTAAATGGATTTCAGCGCATCGATGGTCCTGCCGTCGTGAACATGCCCCATCACGCAGGCTTTGACCTCCTTGCAGATCCCGGTGTTCCCTATATCGGCACTACAGCATATAGCGGATTGCAGTATGAGTTCTCTCGCGAGATGATAGGTCACGAAGATGAGTCCCTGCAAATGGGCGCCAGCGGAAGCGAACTGGAGGGAACTTACGTTGCAGGAAACACCATGGACTATGCAGCGGTGCATGGCAGCTCAATCAAGAATGCTGGATACAGCTTCGTATCGTGCTCGCGCCAGTCCTTCGAGGAGGGTACCGTAAAACCACAGAACTTCGACGTAGTGGATGTCTTCATGGGGTTGCAACGCAAGACTGACTATTCAGTCATGAAGCACCCTGAATACCTCGCCATCACTCCAGCGATGTATGCGATCTTGAGTCATTATGCCCAACAGGGGGGAGCATTGATGATGAGCGGATCATACCTAGGCGAAGAGAGTCAGACCAACATCACCACGCAAGCCCTCTTAAACAAAGTATTCCATGCCAAAGAGAATGGATACATTAATAATTGGATCGAACAAGGTATCTATGGATTAGGCACAACTATGGAGATACCACGATGGCTTAACCCCGAGCAGTATGCCGTAACCCGACCAGAGATACTCACACCCATAGGTGATGCCTTTACGCCACTCGTCTATGAGCATAGCCGTCATAGTGCCGCCGTGGCTTACAGAGGAGTCCATCGATCTATCCTCTTGGGGTTCCCCTTCGAGGCTATTCGAAGTGTTCACGACCGAGATATGATAATGGAGGCAGTGCTAAATTTTCTTACGAAACAATCACAATAGCCCTACTCTTTGTTCTTGCTATCCATGAAAATCGTCACAGGACCATCGTTGATGAGAGAGCACTGCATATCAGCACCAAATACTCCAGTCTTCACCGGCTTATTCAATGCGATGGAAAGTTCAGCGCAGAACTTTTCATAAAGCGGAACAGAGATATCGGGCTTAGCAGCCTTGATGTAGGAGGGGCGGTTGCCCTTCTTGGTGGATGCATGCAGGGTGAACTGACTCACTACGAGTATCTCTCCCTGGGTGTCGAGCACCGAGCGGTTCATCACCCCTTCGGCATCATCGAAGATGCGCATATTCACCACCTTCTTGACGAGGAAGGCAATATCCTCATCGCCATCGGCGTCCTCAATGCCTACCAATATCATCATACCTCGACCAATGGAGGAGTATAACTTCTCGTCAATCGTCACTGAGGCTTCGCGCACACGTTGTATTATGATTCGCATAACTTGAATGTTTCAATAAAAAGAGGGTGTGCACAAAAGCGTTACACACCCTCGGTATATGGATATTGTTCTTTCCCCTTAGTACACCTCTACCTTGGCAGCTGCAGCCTTGCACTTGTCGCGCAGGGCATCCATGTCGCTACCGTTGGGGGCGTTGCATACGACTACACCCATGCGGCGATTCACCTTGGTGTAGGGCTTGCCGAAGATACGGATATCGGTGTCGGGCTCTACGACTGCCTCCTCCATGCCACGATAGCGGGGTTGCTCCTGCGAGGCAATGGGTGAGAGGATCACGGCGCTGGCTCCCATACGGTATTGCTCTATCTCGGGGATGGGCAAGCCGAGCACGGCACGGGCGTGGAGCTCAAACTCGTTGAGGCACTGTGTGCCAGCGAGAGTCACCATACCGGTATCGTGTGGACGGGGCGAAAGTTCGGAGAAGTATACGCCATTCTCATTGCTGAGGAAGAACTCCACACCCCAAATACCTGCACCTGTGAGCGCCTCGGTAACCTTGGCAGCCATCTCTTGAGCCTCGGCCAAGTGGTCGGGACGGATGGGAGCGGGCTGGAAGCTCTCGCGGTAGTCGCCACCCTTCTGTACGTGTCCGATGGGAGCACAGAAACGGGTAGGACCATTCTTCTGGGTCACGGTGAGCAGGGTAATCTCGCTATCGAAGCGGATGAACTCCTCGATGATGAGTTCCTTGATGTCGCCGCGACTACCTTCGCAACCGTAAATCCATGCCTGTTCCAGTTCGTCGGCACTCTTCACGAGCGACTGACCCTTACCGGAAGAGGACATCAAGGGCTTCACAACACAAGGGAATCCAACCTTATCGGCAGCCTCACGCAGCTCCTCCAATGACTTGGCGTAGAAGTATTTTGCTGTCTTCAGACCGAGTTCCTTGGCGGCGAGGTCACGGATAGCCTTGCGGTTCATGGTGTAGTTCACAGCCTTGGCACTGGGAACAACCTGGATGCCCTCCTCCTCGAAGTGGTAGAGGCGTTCGGTACGGATGGCCTCAATCTCGGGCACGATGATATCAGGGCGGTGCTTGGCTACGGCTGCATCGAGTGCATCACCGTCAAGCATACTGAACACCTCACACTCATCGGCCACCTGCATGGCAGGAGCATTGGCATAAGCATCGCAAGCGATTACATACTGACCCAATCGCTGTGCAGCGATGACGAACTCTTTTCCCAACTCGCCCGAACCGAGCAACAAAATCTTCTTTGTCATAGCAATGGAATATATTTATGACTGCGAAGATAATGCAATTTTTCGATTATGCGAAGTGGAAGGCGATATATTTTACTTTCGTCTCAGCACACGACGTGTGACTGTCTGACTGAAGAGGGCTGCAGCAAGGCAACCTAAAGAGTTGAAGAAGAAGTCCCACCAGTCCGCTCCGCGTGTCGGGGTGAGCGTCTGCTGACCTATTTCGATAAGTCCACTGAAGAGGATGGGGGCGATGATAGCCCAAGGGATGAGGCGCTTGGGCTCAGCGTGCACATGGCTCTTGAAATACTCGAACCACAGCACTACACAGAATCCGAAGTACATCGTAAAGTGCAATACCTTGTCTATGTTGGACACCTTATTGAGCGGAGTTTCGGGGGGATTGAAGAACGAGAGAAACAAGATGATACCGACAATAAGTATGGACAGAGGATATTTCTTCAGGTAGTTCATTGCTTTTGTTGGATAAATGGGTTGCAAAAGTACAAATAATCGGCTACATTTGCCGCAAATAATAAAGAATAAACTCTTATGTGGCGAGATTGGTTCAACTTCTCTCGACAAGACCGTCGGGCAATTCTGCTGCTAGCAGTACTACTTGTAAGTGTTTTGGCTTTACTGTGGACAAGACCGATGTGGAGGACCGAGCAACCCTATGGGGCACATGTCACCGACTCCTTACTACTATCGCTTACGAGACATCACCAAGAGGAGACTCCGTTTAGAGTAGTTCCACATCCCTTTGACCCCAACATGGCAGATTCCTTGGAGCTACTCTCCGTAGGACTGCCACCCTATGTGACCCGAAATATCCTACGTTACCGCAACGCAGGGGGTGTATTCCGTAAGCCTAGCGACTTGGCCCGTATTTATGGGATGCACGATACGATATTCGTTCGCATAGAGCCTTATATCACGATTCCTAAGATGCAACGCCCCGCAGGGCCACCTTATCCCACTACACCCTCAGACACGCTTCATCGCAAGCACCCGTATGCTGATTATATGAGAGCAAAGTACAAGCCCGGGAAATTTGTTGACCTCAACACTGCAGACACAACAGAACTCATGAAGATTCCCGGTATAGGCCCCGTGCGAGCCCGACACATAGTCGAGTATCGTCAGGCATTGGGAGGTTTCCACACCATCAGGCAGGTGCATGAGTCGTATGACCTCCCCGAGGAGTTGGGCGACTGGGTACACATCAGCACTCCCCAAATAGAGAAACTGCATATTAATAAGGCATCGCTATCTCAATTGAAAGTTCACCCCTACCTCACCTTCTATCAAGCACGAGCTATCATAGAACTACGCAAGCGTGAGGGCAATATCCGCTCGGCACGCCAACTGCTCTTCCTCGATGAGTTTACTGAGGCCGATATCTCCCAACTCGAACCTTATCTGTCATTTGAATAAAACAATAAGGGTGCGCCATGGCACACCCTTATTTATTTTTGCGTTTAGGACAACTACTTTACTTAATCACGCGCTTCACACCATTAATGATGTAGATACCCCTGCCGGGATTCTCTACACGACGGCCCATGAGATCGTAGATTACAGATGCCTCGGGAGCCACCTCCTCTACTTCGATGCCAGTATTGTCATCGCAGATAATCTTCCATACTACAGGGTCGGGGTAGAACTTCGCGTTCACCGTGCTCAGTTTGAAGTATATGGTGCGTGCCTCAGCTGCAGCGGCGAAGGTGATGCGCTTGCCGATGGTCTCGTTCTTGTCATTGGTGATGTTCTCCTGTGTGTAGTCACCCTTACCAGTAGACATGGTGGTTACCTTGTCATCTCTATAGAAACTGAAGTTGTTGGTCAGATACTTCACTACGGTACTCAATGTAAAGACAGCCTCCTTGTCGGCAGGAATGGTGTAGGTGTACCACTGTTCGTAGCCATCAGCATCGTTCTTTAAGATGGTATATTCAGTGTTAGCCTTTGCTTGGATAGCTACAGCAGCATCCTCACCTGGACGTGCCTCGCCTACGTATGACACGCAGAGATAGAAATCTGCACTGAACTGCTCTTCGTCATTTGAGCGTCCTGTCTTGGTATAAATGTACAGAGTTTGACCCTCTTCCAAATATACCTTAGCAGCCTTGTATCCGCCCATGTAGGCATTGGCAGCGTTGTTGTCATTACCGGCGTTGGTCTCTGCTGCATCACAGTCACCAACCTTTGTAGTCATATTGGCTGCATAGCCCAACTTTGCATTGACGGAATAGAAGCCGTCCTTATCAGCGGTATACTTGTACCATTTCACCGCCTCGAATGTGTAGTCAATAGTTACATTCTCGCCCAGAGTCTCTATGGAAATAGCAGTTGCACAGATGCCACCAGTCTCAGGTGCCTCAAACTTCGAGGTGAAGGTGATGTCCTCGCTGAGGGCTGTTACCTCCACGATGTAGAGCTGGCCTTCTGACACGGGGAGCTTATAGGCATACTTAACATCTTCGCCATCCTCTATGGTAAGGATATTGTCCAAACGACGGCCTCCGCACTCACTATAGAAGTTAAGAGTCCAGTTGGTAGAGGTAAAGATGGCATATCCATCAGCCCCAGCGATGAAAGCATGGAAGCTGTCACGGCCACGGTTCTTGATGGTCACATCTTGTCCCAATTCGAAATAGATGGGACGGTCGCAGTAGTCACCATCAACAATCTCCTTGCCCGAAACGGTGAATGCAGCATTCTCCTCGGTCGTTGTTACACATACATAAACTGATTGTCCCTCACCGATACGATAAATGTTGTCTGCCACCATCTGCTCCACGCCAGCCACAAAGTTAACGTGCTTGAGCGTGCCGGTGGTAGCAAAGCTGTACTCGGCATCCATCTCTGCGGTGTAGGCAAACCAATAGTCGCCGGCAGGTCCTGCAATCGTGTTCTCACCCAATGTCGCAGCAGTAGCTGTCGCGAAGGACTCGCCAGCTTTGGGTTCACGAAGTGTAAGTGTGGCAGCACTGGCCAAGCTGCTCTTGTCGGCCATGTTAAAGTTTACAATTATCTGATCTCCATAGAGGTAACGGGGGTCTACATTCTTGACGATAGTCTTGGCTGTACCATTCACAACGTCAGCTGCAAGTTCGGTAGAATTCTCTGTGGGGTCTTCCATATAGGTGATGGTACCGTTCCAACCTGCAGTTGTAGCTACTTCAAGGATATTGGTCTCGCCAATCAGTTCGTGACTGAAGGCGTAGAAGTTGTTACCCTTTACAAGGTCAAGCGTAGCGGGAAACTCGGTGATTTCGATGGGGAACTGAGCACTCTGTCCCAAACCGTTCTGCGCCATCTTGAAAGTAAGACTTGCAGGGCGGGTATTGGGAACCACTACGATGTAGCTTACACCCTTGCGCACCATAAACTCATGATCGTTGGTCGCGGCATCCTGAGACACAGGACGGAAAGGATTCTCGAGACTACCGATATATTCCTTTTCGAGAACATAGACGAGATACTCGGTCGTAAGAATGCTGGCAATGCCATCGTTCGGAGCGGTGAACTCGCAGAATGTAGCGTTGCTAATCCAAAGGTCGGCAAGAATATCTGACCCACTATTTTCGTACACGGGAATCTTTGTCTCCTGATTCTGCACCAGGTTGACAGCATTTTCCCATGAGTCGCCACCTACGTTTTGGTCGAAGAATATGCTCTTCAAGGTGAAACGGGTCTGCTTACCACCTGCCATTGTGGAGTCCTTAGGGGTAGAGATGGTAAAGCGGATCTCATCGTCCTCCCATACCTTGATCCAACCATAGAAACCGAGTCCATTCTCATAAGGTCCTACGTCTTGAAGAGAGTCCTCTGCAGCGATACCACCATCGTGATACCATCCGCCCTCGATGCTCAAAGGCACGTTGTCGCTGCTGCCTTGGTTATCTGAATAGATATAGAGCAGACCTCTCTCTGCAGCCTTGTAGCTGAAGGTCATAGCTGTATCCAACTTCAGCGTGAGTGTCTTGCTCTTGCCATCCCATGTGTGGGGTCCCGACTGACCAGCGAAAGCGGCAGAGGTGATACCCACAAAGAGCACCAGCAATGAATGTAAAAACTTTTTCATTGTGTTTAAGTTTTTGATAATTGATGAATAAAAATGTAACTAATACCTTGCACTCAATCGCTTGAAAACGATTAAAGTGCCGCAAATGTAGTGAAAACAATACAAATCCCATAACACTTACCGCTTTTTTTTGTAAATTTGCCGTTGAATTGGTACGTACGCTCTGCGCGGGACGGAGTATCGGTGTAGTGAGACTACAATTTCACCATAGAGAAACTTGAGTATCAGTGTAAAGAAACTGCAGTATCTCTATAGTGAAACTCCGGTTTCAGTGCAGAGAGACGAAGTGAAACTAAGATTTATAAACCATAAAAACTAAATTCGTATGTCAAAGAAAGCATTATTGATGATTCTCGACGGTTGGGGTTTCGGCAACCAAGGTAAGGGCGACGTTATCTTCAACACTCCCACTCCCTATTGGGACTATCTGATGAGCACCTATCCCCACTCGCAGCTGCAGGCCAGCGGTGAGAACGTAGGTTTGCCCGACGGACAGATGGGTAACTCTGAGGTAGGCCACCTCAACATCGGTGCCGGCCGTGTAGTATACCAGGACCTCGTGAAGATCAACCGCGCATGTGCCGATAACAGCATCATGCAGAATAAGGAAATCGTAGCTGCTTATAGCTACGCCAAAGAGAATGGCAAGAGCCTCCACCTCATGGGCCTCACCTCTGATGGTGGCGTTCACAGCTCACTCGACCACCTCTTCAAGCTCATCGACATCGCTGGTGAGTACGGTATCGAGAACACCTACGTACACTGCTTCATGGATGGTCGCGACACCGACCCCAAGAGCGGCGCAGGCTTCATCGGCCAGCTCGTTGAGCACAATGCCAAGATCGCCTCTATCATCGGTCGCTACTATGCAATGGACCGCGACAAGCGCTGGGAGCGCGTGAAGGTGGCTTACGACCTGCTCGTGAATGGCGAGGGCAAGAAGGCTACCGATATGGTGAAGGCTGTTGAGGAGTCATACACTGAGGGTGTAACCGACGGGTTCATCCTCCCCATCGGGGACGCTGCCTACGACGGCACCATCAAGGAGGGCGACGTGGTGATCTTCTTCAACTACCGCAACGACCGCGCCAAGGAGCTCACCGTGGTGCTCACCCAGCAGGATATGCCCGAGGC
>JAZONP010000160.1:0-9915 GCA_045654565.1 Bacteroidaceae bacterium | reverse complement strand
AATCTTAAGTATCAAGTGAAAGATTTACGTATGTTCTCAGAAAACGATGTACGCTTCCTTAAAGAATTTGAAGCGGCAAACTGATTTTTAGGAACTTAAAGTTATATAACGAATAGAGGACATGTCGACATGTCCTCTATTTTTTTTCAATAAAATAGATGTTGTCCAAAACGTCTCGTGTCATTTCGAGCAAAGCGAGACAACCTTTAGGTCGCTGAAAGAATGACAACCGACGCCAAACTGAACGTATAGATAAGCTCGCTTAATCTATACGTGCGAAGGAGGGAAACTATGAGTTACTATCGCTAACATTTTAGTGTTATTGGACAACTGATATATTATCTCCTTTTTTTGTATTATGTATTGTCTGTAATTTTTTTCCTTTAGAATGTCGATTGGATTATAGTTCTTTATGTGTTATTTGATACTAAAGAATGCGTTGCTTTTTTGATGTGTGTAGCAAAGTGTGGGGTAAGATTGAAAAAAGATAGGAGATGCTTGCGGCATCTCCTATCTTTTTGACTTATGTGATTTTTTATTTTTGATGGTTACGTTGCTGCTGTTGTTGGAGCTTTTGTTGTTCCTCGAGCTGTTGTTGCATGGCTTCAAGGCGTGCCATCATTCCACTCTTCTTCTTTGGCTGCTGCTGATTCTTGGCATAGTTCGCCTCAAGTTGTACGAGTAACTTGTTCTCGTCGATGGTGCGACGCAATACCAACATGATGATGATGCTTGTGAGCGTAGAGATGAAGTAGTAATAGTTGAGACCTGCTGAGTAGTTGTTCAACGCGAAGATGAAGATAACAGGCATGAGGTACATCATCCATTTCATCATGTTCTGCTGGGCGGGGTCGCCTCCCGCAGGCTGCTGCTTCATGGTGTACATGGTGTTGAGGATGTTCACGATGCTGAATAGCAAGCAGAAAAGAGAAATGTGGTCGCCTATTAGAGGAAGATCGAAGTTCCAATGTAGGAGGTCATCGTAGGCCGAAAGGTCATTGGCCCAAAGGAACTTCTGTCCGCGCAACTCGATGGCATTGGGGATAAAGAAGAAGAGCGCCATCCACACGGGCATCTGGATGAGGGTGGGGAGGCAGCCACTCATAGGACTTACGCCATACTTACTATAGAGCTGCATGGTTTCTTGCTGCTTCTGAAGGGCATCCTCTGGATTAGGATATTTGGCGTTAATCTTGTCGATGTAGGGCTTCAGGGCGCGCATCTTAGCGGTAGAGATGTACTGCTTATAGGTGAAGGGGAATACGATGGCCTTCACGATGAGAGTGAGCAACAAGAGTACGATACCCATGTTGATGCCCCATGAGTTGAGCCAGTCGAAGAGGTATACCACGAAGAAGCGGTTGACCCAACGTACGATAGGCCATCCGAAATAGATGAGCTTGTCGAGGTGGAGGTTCTTGCCACTGGTAGAGAGATGACTGCTCTCCTTGAGGGTCTGGTATTGGTTGGGGCCGAAGTAAAACTGGAACTGTGAGGCCTTCTCACCTGAGGGGTCGAAGTATACAGTAGTCTCGGCAGTCATATCCTTGAGATAACCGCTTCCCTCGTTGATGCTTGAAGAACTGAGTTTGGCAGTCTTGAACTGCTGGTCGGCAATGAAGATGCTGCTGAAGAACTGGTCCTTAAAGGCTATCCACTCAAGACCCGCAACCTCCTCGCTCTGGGTCTTCATCTCGCTCAGATGCTCAGTGTCCTTCTCGGTGTGGTAGGTGAGGGTGGTGTAGCGTTGCTCGAAGCTGTAGCCCTTTTCCTGCTGGCGAACACGCTGAGCCCAGTCTACGTTCATCGTCTTCATTGACGAGGGGAAGAAGTTCTGCAAACCATGTGCTTGCACCGTGAAGTTGAGCATGTAGCTCTCGGGAAGCAGGCGGTAGCTGAAGTCGAGGTGACCGGTGCTTACAGGCATACGGAACACGAGAGTGCTGTCGGTAACCACGATGGGCTGGAAGTAGAGCTTCTCGGTGACGATGTTTTCGTTCTTTCCGTCGAGCATGAAGTTGATACTCTCGTCGTCCTGGTTGAAGAGTTCCAAGGGAAGACCTTCTTGATTTGTGTACTCCTTGAGGATAGCCGAAGTGACACGAGCACCACGGTTTGAGAAGGTGAGGCGTACCACTTCGTTCTCAAGGATAAAGTTCTGCTCTTCGCCTTGTGCGGCAAGGAAGAGGGCAGAGGTGCTGTCCTGTAATAATGTTTGGTTGTAGCGAGCTTCGGCCAATGAGTGGTCCAGCTCCTTCTGAGCCTCTACTAAGGCGATAGAATCCTGTACGGCCCTGAGTCGTGCCTGTTCGGCGAGCTGCTCCTCGCTGGGTTGGTTCATCCAGATAAATCCTACCATCACGGCGAATATCAGGATCCAACCGATAACTGTACTTCTGTTGTTGTTCATTCTTGTTTAGTTTCTGTTTTCTGTTATACCTATTATAACTAATAGTAAGCGCAGACAGCGTCTGCGCCTACTAATTATCAATTATCAATTGTCAATTATCAATTGTTCTCAATCGCTGCCTTGATGAACGAGAGGAACAAGGGATGAGGCTTGAGTACGGTGCTGTTGTACTGAGGATAGTATTGTACACCGATGTACCAGGGATGTCCTTCGACCTCAACTGCCTCTACCAACTTGGTCATGGGGTTGATACCTACACACTTCATGCCTGCAGCCTCGAGCTGCTCCTTGTACTTGTCATTGAGCTCGTAGCGGTGGTGGTGGCGCTCCTGGATGCAGTTGACACCATAGATCTCCTTGAGTTTGCTGCCATCGATGAGGGCGCAGTCAAAGTTACCCATACGCATGGTGTCGTTGAGGTTGGCCTTCTGCTCTTCCATGATGTCGATAACGATGTTTGAGCTGGTAGCATTAATTTCGCGTGAGTTGGCATCAGCAAGGCCGAGGACGTTGCGGGCAAACTCTACCACCATGCACTGCATACCGAGGCAGATGCCGAAAGTGGGGATATTATTCACACGAGTATAGTTGGCTGCGATGTTCTTACCCTCGATACCGCGCTGGCCAGCACCAGGACCGATGATGATACCGTTCATTCCTGCGAGTTGTTCGGCAACATTCTCCTTGGTGATGTTCTCGCTGTTGATGAAGTGCATCTTGAGCTTGCGGTTGTTGTAGGTGGCTGCCTGTGAAGAAGCTTCAAGGATTGACTTGTAAGCGTCTTGGAGGTCGTACTTACCTACAAGGCCGATATGTATCTCTTCTGTAGCCTTTGCGCGGAGGTCAAGATACTCTTTCCAAGGGCCGAGTGCAGGTTTGGGACCGGGCTTAATGCCAAACTTGCGCAGGATGACATCGTCCATGCCTTGATTTTGCAACAATACGGGCACCTCGTAGATGGTAGATGCGTTGATTGACTGGAATACGGCATTTTCGCTTACGTTGCAGAAGAGGGCGGTCTTCTTCTTCAAGTCCTCGGGCAACTCATGCTCGGTGCGGAGCACGAGCACGTCAGGCTGGATACCGAGCGACTGGAGTTTCTGTACGGAGTGCTGTGTGGGTTTGGTCTTGAGCTCTCCGGCTGCAGCAAGGTAGGGTACGTAGGTGAGGTGTACGCAAAGGGCGTTGATGCCTAAGTCGAATTTCAACTGACGTACGCTCTCCATGTAGGGAAGTGACTCGATGTCGCCTACGGTACCACCAATCTCAGTGATGATGAAGTCAAATTGTGAGGTGGTTCCAAGTGCTCTTACGTTGCGCTTGATTTCATCGGTGATATGAGGTACTACTTGGATAGTCTTACCATGATATTCGCCACGACGCTCACGGTCGATCACACGCTTGTAGATACGGCCGGTAGTGATGTTGTTGGCCTTGGTCATATTCACACCAAGAAAACGCTCATAGTGTCCGAGGTCAAGGTCAGCCTCATGGCCATCAACCGTTACGTAGCACTCGCCGTGCTCGTTGAGGTTCAAGGTGCCGGGGTTGATGTTGATGTACGGGTCAAACTTCTGAATGGTCACATTGTAGCCGCGAGCTTGCAGCAGTTTACCAATAGAAGAAGAGATAACTCCCTTGCCGAGTGAAGAGGCTACGCCTCCAGTCACGAAAATGTACTTTGTTTCAGCCATGATACAAAATGTTTATATGTCTTGTTGCTTTGTTTTTTCCAAGCTGCAAAGTTAATGATTTTTGTGGATTTGAACGAATAAAATCCTTTTTTAGTTGTTAAAAAGAAGAAAAAACTTTTTTGATATCTGTTCCTATTGTAAAAAGTTGTATCTTCGCAACTAATTTGTACATATAATTAAATATAGGAATATATTATGAAAAGAAATTTTGTTTTAGGTAGCTTGTTCTTGTGCTTTGCTGGCTTGGGTATGGCTCATGAAGCAATGCCTGTGGATACACTCGCTCAAGCTGAAGGAGAAGTAATGCTTATTTCTGAGGTAGCCGTTGAGGATACCTTAGCACAATCCGACTCAACAGCAATTGCTCTGAGACCTTTGTTGCAAGGGTATAATGTTGATTCGACGGAGCTTATATTCGAACAAGTAAAGGAATTGACCGAAAAAATTGCGGATCAGTCATTTCTTAGTGCACCTTTGGTAAAGGAGGTATTCTCTGATACAGCCATTGTGAACAAGTATAACCGTTTGTTGGATAACATGGTAGCGAAGTATGCAGCAGAGGTTGAAAATCTTGGTGTTAGTGAGGATTATCATGTCAATCCGCTCTATTTCCGTTTATTCGCTCCGCTCACATTGTATAAATCTCCCATCAGCCAAGCTTTGTCGTTGGATGCTTATCCGGCAGTGACTTTAGAGGATAGCCTTCGTTTGACAGCAATGGCTAGTGGTCAGGACTTAAGTCTGCTCAATGAGTTGGATCGTGTATTGCTCTCTACGTATCTGGCAGCTCCTTCGTTGGTAGGACTTACCGAAGAGGCTTTGAAGGCTAGCCAAAAGTTTTCAGAAGAGACAAAGAACAAGGTGACCGAGAGCGTGAAGCTGGAGGTTCCTACCTCTACCGTTTCTCCCGTGACGGAGACAAGTGCTCAGGTTGTTACAGATGTTGTAGTGCAGAAGCCTAACTTCTGGGTTACCAAGGGTAACTTCTCAACTCAGTTGACCGAGTCGTTCTTCTCACCCAACTGGTATCAGGGAGGTATCAACAACTTGAACGTATTGTCAATGTTGACCCTTGAGGCTAACTATAATAATAAGCGCAAGGTTCAGTGGGATAACAAGTTGGATGCACGCTTGGGTTTCTATCAGAACCAACAAGAGGATGGAAAGATGGGTGATATTCAGTCTAATCAGGACCTCTTGCGTTTGACATCAAAGCTTAACTTGAAGGCTATCCGTAACTGGAACTATGCTATTGAGGCACAGGGAAACACCCAGATGTTGAATCACTATGAGGCAGACGGGACTATAAAGTCTAGTTTCTTGTCTCCTGCTGATCTCTCATTCACAGTCGGTATGGACTATAAGAAGAGTTTCAATAAGGGTAGCATTTCTATCTTCCCTGGTCCGCTCTCATATAAGTTGAATTATGCGGCAAATAAGGATGTAGCGAAGAAATTGTTTGCCTCTAGACCTGAATATGAAGATGGTAAGAGAGCATTTCATGACCTCGGTTCGAAGATTGAGGTGAACTTTGATTACAAGATTACCAAGGATATCAGCTACAAGACTCGTTTCTACTATTTTACCAGCTACAAAAATGTACAGGCTGATTGGGAAAACACGTTGAACTTCCAGGTGAGCAAGTATATTTCTACCAAGTTGTTCTTCCATACTCGTTTCGACGACTTTGCTGCACGTCATGACAATTGGGGATTCTTCCAATTCAAGCAGTACCTGATGTTGGGTCTCAACTATGCTTGGTAAAAAGACGCTATAACTCATATTATATATATGCCACAAATATCTCAACGAGGCACGTTGATGCCTGCTTCGCCTATTCGTAAGTTGGTTCCGCTGGCTGATGATGCTAAGGCAAGAGGCATCCACGTTTATCATCTCAATATTGGTCAACCAGATCTTCCTACTCCTCAAGCGGCCATTGATGCTATTCGCAGTATTGATCGCAAGGTGCTTGAGTATAGTCCTTCTCAAGGCTATCTCAGCTATCGGACGAAGTTGGTAGACTATTATAAGAAGTACGATATCAACCTTACGGCAGATGATATTATCATCACAACGGGTGGCTCCGAAGCGGTGCTGTTCTCTTTTATGGCTTGCTTGAATCCCGGTGATGAGATTATTATGCCCGACCCCTTCTATGCCAACTACCAGGCCTTTGCCATCTCGGCAGGAGCGGTTATTCGTACTATTCCAACGACGATTGAAGAGGGGTTCTGCTTGCCTAAGGTGGAGCGTTTTGAGGAACTTATCAATGAGCGCACCAAGGCTATCATGATATGCAATCCCAACAACCCGACGGGTTATCTTTACACGCGTCGTGAGATGAATCAGATACGCGACCTCGTGAAGAAGTATGACCTCTATCTCTTCTCTGACGAGGTGTATCGTGAGTTTATCTATACCGGTTCGCCCTATATCTCCGCTTGTCACCTCGAGGGTATTGAGGATAATGTGGTGCTCATTGATTCTGTATCGAAGCGCTATTCTGAGTGCGGTATACGCATTGGGGCACTGATAACCAAGAATAAGCAGGTGCGTGAGGCTGTGATGAAGTTCTGTCAAGCTCGTCTGAGTCCTCCTCTTATCGGACAGATTGCAGCTGAAGCCTCGCTCGACGAACCGGAGATCTATGCTCGTGAGACCTATGACGAATACGTGGAGCGTCGTAAGTGCCTAATTGATGGGCTTAATCGTATCCCGGGAGTGTATAGTCCTATTCCTATGGGTGCTTTTTATACTGTAGCTCGACTTCCGGTCGATGATAGTGAGAAGTTTTGCGCATGGTGTCTAAGTGAGTTTGACTACGAAGGAGAAACTGTGATGATGGCCCCTGCCAGTGGGTTTTATACTACTCCAGGTGCTGGTCGCAACGAGGTGCGTATAGCCTATGTGCTCAAGAAGGATGATTTGCAACGTGCGCTTATCGTCTTGCAGAAAGCATTGGAGGCTTATCCCGGAAGAGTCTGACGTGAACGTTTACCGAATCATGGAAAACTTCATCGCCCGCCGTCTATACAAGAATGAGCAAGGCAGTCGCAAAGTGTCGCGTCCTGCGGTCGTGATAGCTCAGGCAGGAGTAGCCTTGGGCTTGGCGGTGATGTTGGTGACGATAGCAGTATCTTTCGGTTTTAAACATGAAGTGCGAGCTAAAGCTGTAGGCTTTGGTTCGCATTTACATATCAGTAATTACGAGGCGGGGCATTCCTTTGATCCCAATCCTATAGCCGTAGACTCTGTGTTGATGGCCCAGTTGGGTAGCTTTGATGAAGTCGCTCAAATACAACGCTATGCTACCAAGCCGGGAGTATTCCGTACGGAGAGTGATTTCATGGGCTATATGCTCAAAGGGGTAGGTGAGGACTATGATTTATCTTTCTTTGAGAAGCACCTAAAAGAGGGTGTGGTGCCTAAGTTCTCGAGTCAGATTATATCGAACGAGATCCTTATTTCTCGCGAGGTGGCTGATAAGCTACAACTTCGTGTAGGTGACCGGGTAGACTCATATTTCTTGCAAGGTGCTTTGCGTGCCCGTCGCTATACGATAGCAGGTATTTATGAGACAGGTTTTTCCGAATATGATCGTTTGTTCATGCTTACCGATCTTAAAGCTGTGCAGGCGCTCAATCGCTGGGAGGATGATCAGGTGACGGGAGTCGAGATTATGCTCACTGATTTTAACAAGGTGGATCCGATGACGTGGCAGTTGGGCTCCTTGCTTGATCGTACAGAAGACCCTTATGGCGAGGAGTATTTTGTGCAATCTGTAGTAGATATCAATCCCGGCCTTTTTGCTTGGCTTGATGTCCTTGACATGAATGTGTGGCTCATCTTGTCTTTGATGCTTGGTGTATCGGCCTTTACGATGATATCGGGGTTGCTTATTCTCATCCTTGAGCGTACGCAATTTATCGGTATTCTGAAGGCCCTTGGTGCATGTAACCGTTCGGTGCGCAGTATCTTCCTTCGGTTTGCCCTGCTTATCGTATGCAAAGGCATGTTTTGGGGTAATGTTGTTGGCTTGGGACTTTGTGCTATACAGAAGTTTACGGGTATTATTTCCCTTGACCCTCAGAACTATTACCTCGATACAGTGCCCATCAGTTTTAGTTGGGTATTTATTCTCTCCGTCAATGTCGTGATGTTTGTCCTTTCAGCTCTTGTGCTTATTCTTCCTTCGGGGCTTATCTCGCGTATTTATCCCACTAAGGCTATGCGCTTTGAATAAAAGCTTTACAGAAATGTATCTGTTGATATCACGATGGTATATTTAGATGGGATAATCTCTAATCAGTAGTCATAAAAGATAAAGGAGGAAGCGACGCTTCCTCCTTTATCTTTGTTTTTGTCTTTATGTCTTTTAGATTACACCCTGAGCCATCATCGCGTTGGCTACCTTGATGAAGCCTGCTACGTTGGCGCCCTTTACGTAGTCGATGTAGCCGTCGGGACGGGTACCGTATTTCACGCATGAAGCGTGGATGTTCTGCATGATGCTCTTGAGTTTCTTGTCAACCTTCTCTGCGCTCCAGCCCAGCTTGTAGCTGTTCTGTGTCATCTCGAGACCTGATACCGATACACCGCCTGCGTTAGATGCCTTACCGGGTGCATAGAGCAACTTGGCCTCCTGGAAGGTCTCAACAGCTTCGGGAGTAGAGGGCATGTTGGCACCCTCAGATACGGCGAAGCAACCGTTGGCTACGAGAGCACGTGCATGCTCGCCGTTGAGCTCGTTCTGTGTAGCACAGGGGAGTGCGATGTCGCCCTTTTCATACCAGGGAGCTGCGCCAGCAACGTACTTGCAACCATACTTCTCGGCATATTCTTTGATACGGCCACGGCGCACGTTCTTGAGCTCCATGATGAAGGCGAGCTTCTCTTCGTCGATACCTGTGGGGTCGTAGATGTAACCGTTTGAGTCGCTCATGGTCACCACCTTAGCACCGAGCTGGATACACTTCTGTGTGGTGTACTGAGCTACGTTACCCGAACCACTCACGAGACATACCTTATCCTTGATGTCAAGACCGCGTGTCTTGAGCATCTCTTGGAGGAAGTAGATGTTACCATAACCTGTAGCCTCGGGACGGATGAGCGAGCCAGCGAACTCGAGACCCTTACCGGTGAGCACACCCTCGAAGTTGCGGGTGAGCTTCTTGTACATACCGAAGAGGTAACCTACCTCACGACCACCTACACCGATATCACCGGCAGGTACGTCCATCTCGGCACCGATATTGTGCCACAACTCGGTCATGAAGGCTTGACAGAAGTGCATCACCTCATTGTCGCTCTTGCCCTTGGGGTCGAAGTCTGAGCCACCCTTAGCACCACCCATGGGGAGTGTGGTGAGTGCATTCTTGAAGGTCTGCTCGAAAGCAAGGAACTTCAAGGTGCTGAGGTTTACTGAGGGGTGGAAGCGGAGACCGCCCTTGTAGGGGCCGATAGCATTGGAGTGCTGTACGCGGTATCCCATATTGGTTTGCACCTTACCTTTGTCATCTACCCATGTGACACGGAAGGTCACGATACGGTCGGGCACACAAAGACGCTCAACGAGGTTGGCGGCTTCAAATTCGGGGTGCTTGTTATACTCGTCTTCAATAGTTGACAGTACCTCGGCTACGGCCTGGAAATAGAGTTCTTCACCGGGGAAATGCTCTCTAAGTACTGCTAATGTTTCTTGAACTTTCATACTAATACCTAATTAATATTCGATTTATTGATGCAAAGATAGGAATTTTTTGTGAGATTACGCATGAAAAGGATGTAAAATACGAGAAAAAGATGATA
>JAZONP010000159.1:0-19786 GCA_045654565.1 Bacteroidaceae bacterium | reverse complement strand
CCTACATGTTAGGCATTGGAAAGGTGGTAGAGTGGTCGATTACAGCGGTCTTGAAAACCGCCGTGCTGAGAGGCACCGGGGGTTCGAATCCCTCCCTTTCCGCAGAGAAGCGAGCAGCGAAAGTTGCTCGCTTTTTTTGTTTCTCTTCCTCCTTATGCAAGTGTGCTTTGAAATGTTGCACTAAATGCAAATTCTCATGCAAGACCCTAAATCATGGGTGTTGCATGAGAATTGTTTGTCAATATTATCCAGGGTGCTGCCCAGTTTGGCTGTTTAGTGCATTTAGTCGAAGACTTTTTCTAAGTCGATAAGTATACCCAAAGGCTCTGTCATCCTGAACGCAGTGAAGGATCCCGCACGGGACTTGGTAATAGACATTTGCGAGATATTTGACTTTGGCCCCTTGCTTTTCCCCTTTGGGCCAGCGACCTAAAGGTTCGGGCGTCGACCTAAAGGTTCACTTCGTTCAATATGACACTATCGCGATAAAAAAGTATATTGGGGTAATATATTTATATCGTTACCTTTTCTAATGTGTTGTGTTATGATTTGACAGGAACTATTCTGTTTTCATAAACGTACCACAGATAACCTTCGGTATTGGTGTGTCCCATGTTTTGTAGTTGAGTCATATAATTGCTGACTTGCTGGTGGTGTTCGTCGCGTTCACGGGCAAATTTAAAGTCTATAACGATGAATCGGTTGCCATCTGTCATTACACGGTCGGGGCGCATGCGATTTACTGTGCCGTCGTCGTCGCGGTACAAGATGGTACATTCATTAAATAAAGTGTAGTGTCCTGAGAACCAATCTGATGCTTGGGGGAGGGTGAGCGCTCGGTGTACGATGCGCTCGATCTCTTTTCTGTCTGCCGTGTCAATAAGGCCATCACGTTCCATGCGGTCAATAGCGGAGGTTACGTCATCCGTGGTGCGTATCATGGCGAATAGCGCATGAAGCAGCAGACCGCGGTCAAGGTATGATGACTCGGATTGCTTATGATTCTGGGTGTTCTCCTCGTCTTGTGCTTGAGCTATGAATCGCTTGGCTTGGTTGGACTGGCGGAATTGTACGCTCAGTTCCTCAGAGCACATTGTCACTTGTAGTGCTTTGGGACATACTTCAAGTGGATTAATTTCTTTGTTTTTATCCTTTTCTGTCTTTTCTTGGGTAGGAATGGCCAATGTCCCATACTCAAGTACACCTTCCGGATTGGTTCCTAAAGCCTCTGTTATGAGTTGGGCTACGTTGTTCATTACCTTGCCTTGAGCGATGGCGCTCTTTGTCTTTCCCTTTAGGATGATGAGGTTGGCCTTAGGACGCGTGAGGGCTACATAAAGCAGGTTGTAGCTGTCGACAATCTGTTGCAGGTACTCTTCATGATATTCGTCGGCGAAGGCAGAGTGTTTCATCGCTTCGCTGTAGGCGATGGGATTGGTGGCAAGTGGGGTGTGGGACGAATTCTCAGGAGCAATCCACAGAATGCCTGAATGTTTGTTGAGTTCCCATTCACAGAAGGGGATGATGACGGTGTGGAACTCCAAGCCTTTAGACTTATGTATGGTCATAGCTTCAATACCATTTGTTCCTCCCGAGGGAATGGACTTATGTCTTAGCTCATCGTCCCAATAGTGTAGGAATTTCTTGATGCCTCCAGACTTGGTTGTACAATATTGAGATAAGTGGTCGAAGAAGGCAAGTAAGTAGCCGTCTTCGTCTGTTATCCTGTGTAGTTGCAGTGTGCGGTAAAGCTCTTCAGTAAGCTCATAGAGTGGTGTCTGTTGTAGTAGGTCGTGCTGCGCTATGAGTTTGTCGGGTAATCCGTAGCCTTCTCTTCGTAGAGCGATGATATCTTCTGTTTTGAGGTTATCATCCAGTATGATACGATGATAGTTGAGGGCCACTTGGAGTAGGGCAACACTTTGTTCTGAATCGTCAATCCAGCGTAGGGCGTCGATGAGGGTGTTTACGGCAATGGATGCGTCAAGTCGGTAGGCTTCGGCGGAGAATATATGTATCGAGGGGGCATGGATGGCCATGTAGTCGACAATCTGCTGTATCTGTGTGTTGGTGCGTAGCAATAAGGCTATATGGCTCTCGCTTATGCCTGAGGTCAGCAACTCCTCGATCGTGTTGAGTACCTCTCGGCACATCACCTCATCGGCATTTTCTCCTTTATCGTGGGACACATCGACTATACGTACATAGCCCTCATGAGCCTCTTTATGCTCTTGCTCAACGTCGCTATAGGCATGGATGAGTGGTGTGGCATATTTGGAACCGAGGAGATTGGCCAATAGGGTGTTGCATTTGCTGAAAAGGTGATTGTTGAACTCTACGATTTCTCTCATGCTTCGTCGGTTCATGGATAGGCGATGTGTCTCTTCTGGGGTGTATAGTCTCAATTCGCGGTTTACCTCACCATTAAGTATGCGCCAATCGCTACCTCTCCAGCGATAGATAGCTTGCTTTACATCGCCTACGAGCATGCTCTCGTTACCTCCTGATAGCCCTTCGCGTAGGATGTGGAGGAAGTTGTCCCACTGCATACGTGAGGTGTCTTGAAATTCGTCGATCATGATGTGGCGGATGTAGTATCCCAGTTTTTCGAACACGAACGAGCTATCACCTGTTTGCATTTGGCTAAGCATACGGCAGGTGTCGGCAAGGAGGAATCTGTTCTCGTCTCTATTGAGTTGCAGGATGCGGTCATGGATGATGTTGATGAGCTGTAGCTGGTAGAGGTGGCGCAGTACGAGGTCGCAGGTGTTGATGGTGCTGGCCTCACGCGCACGTATCTGCTCTGTAGCATTGAGGTGGGGCATCAGTGTGCTGGAGGCTAAAGCAATAATCTCCTTCCTGCGCGGCGACTTCGCAGAGGCCCATGCTTCGGCTCTGAGACTTGCATCTGTGGCCCGAGCGGAGAATTGTGTGTTATACTCGCTATTCTGCAATTTGATATAATATCCACCTACGCCACTTGCACCATAGCTCAGGTCATTGATGGTGAGCATGTTCTTGTCCAACTCCTTAAAGAACGAATCGACTTGTTGTTCGATGGCTTTGACGGCTTGAGTGCGTTCTTGGGTGAGCTTCTTGCGTAGGGCGATGAGAATGTCGGCGTCTTTCAATTGCGCGCGTAGTTGGTCGGCATGTTGTTGGTAGGTCTCGTCGTGTATGTTGCGGGCAAAGCTCTTTAGGCTATCCGTGATATTCCAGTGCTTTCCCTCATCAATCTCACTACCGATGTAGTTGACAATCCACTGTAGGGTGGGGTCGCCGGCTGATAGCTCGCGCAGTAGGAGGTCTACTCCTTCGCCAATGACTCGTTTGGTGTCCAGCTCGATGGTCATGCCAGTGCCTAAGTTGAGTTCTCGTGCCAAACCGCGCAGCACCGATTGGAAGAAGCTGTCGATCGTCTCAACACGGAAGTGGCTGTAGTCATGTATTAGCATTGTGAGTGCTTGTGCTGCCCTTTTTCGTATGATGACTTCATTCAGTCCTGTGGCCTCTCGCACCTTCTCGTAGTAAGCCTCCGACTCCTTTAATCCGTGTGCAATGCCATAGAGCTGACTCAGAATACGCTGTTTCATCTCTGCTGTAGCCTTATTGGTGAAGGTTACGGCTAATATGTGACGATAGTTATCAGGTTGTTCGATGAGCAGACGGATGAAGTTGACTGCTAACGTAAAGGTCTTGCCGGAGCCTGCTGAGGCTTTGTATATGTGCAGATAGTGGTTGTCCATCGTGTATAAATGAAAATGTGATAACGATTGAGTAAAGGTAATAATTATTTTGCAAAGGACTACCTCTTTTCAATAGTTTTTTCTCAAACGATAGAATAACAGAAAAAGAACTGCTCGATATCGAACAGTTCTTTTTTTTGTTTTGCGAGATAGCCTGTTGTTATTCGTTCAGGCTTTTTAGTCTCATCTCCAAATCCATTTCGTCAGTGCAAAGTACTTGGCGAGGCTTGCTGCCGTCGACGGGACCTACAATGCCCGCTTTCTCCAACTGGTCCATGATACGTCCAGCTCGGTTATATCCGATAGAGAACTTGCGTTGTATGAGCGATGTCGAGCCTGACTGATGGATGACTACGAGGCGTGCAGCATCTTCAAACATAGGGTCTAGTCGCTTGAGATCTACATCCTCTAGGTTGCTACCATCACCAGTATTCTCATCTACATATTCGGGAAGATAGAAAGCGGTGGGGTAGCCCTGCTGCTCGCTGATGTATTTGCTTATGCGATCCACCTCGGGAGTGTCCACAAAGGCACATTGTACACGTACGGGATCGCTGCCTTGGAGGAAGAGCATGTCTCCTTTACCGATGAGCTGGTTGGCTCCGGGGCGGTCGAGGATGGTGCGCGAGTCAATCATTGCCGATACGCGGAAGGCGATACGTGCGGGGAAGTTGGCTTTGATGGTACCTGTGATAATATTCGTGGTGGGTCGCTGCGTGGCGATGATCATGTGTATACCCACGGCACGAGCGAGCTGTGCGATACGTGCAATAGGGAGCTCCACCTCCTTGCCGGCGGTCATGATGAGGTCACCAAACTCGTCGATGATAACCACGATATAAGGCATGTACTTGTGTCCCTTTTCGGGGTTGAGTGTACGGTTAATGAACTTCTCGTTATACTCACGCAGATTGCGCACACCAGCTGACTTCAGCAGGTCGTAACGGGTGTCCATCTCTACGCAGAGCGACTTGAGAGTCTGCACCACTTTGGTTACATCGGTGATGATGGCATCTTCACCATCAGGTAGCTTTGCGAGGAAGTGTTTCTCGATAGAGGAGTAGATGCTGAGCTCTACCTTTTTGGGGTCTACCATCACGAGCTTCAGTTCGGATGGGTGCTTCTTATATAATAAGGAGGTGATGATGGCGTTCAATCCTACCGACTTACCCATACCGGTGGCACCAGCCACGAGGAGGTGAGGCATCTTGGCGAGGTCAAACATGAATATCTCGTTCGTGATGGTCTTACCAATGGCTACAGGGAGCTCAAGGGTACTCTCTTGGAACTTACGGCTACCGATAATGGAGTGCATCGACACGATTTGCGGGTTGGCATTGGGAATCTCGATACCGATGGTGCCCTTACCTGGCATTGGGGCGATGATACGTGTGCTCAGGGCTGATAGGGTCATGGCGATGTCGTCCTCAAGGTTCTTGATCTTCGAGATGCGCACGCCCGGTGCTGGGGTTATCTCATAGAGTGTGATAGTGGGCCCCACGGTTGCCTTGATTGAACTAATCTCGATACCAAAGTTGCGCAATGCCTGTATGATGCGTTCCTTGTTGGCAAGTTGTTCGTCGCGGTCCACCAGGAGTGAGTCTTCATTACCCTTGTTGAGTAGGTCGATGGTGGGGAACTTGTATCTAGACAGGTCGAGACGTGGGTTGTAGGGTTCAATGATTTTCTCGGCCTCCTCCTCTTCATTTACTTCGATGGTGAAGCCAGGATCCGTCTCTTCCTGATTGTCATCCTCTACTTCCTTCTCTTCTGCTTCGTCATCTTGGTCCTCGTTGTTAGGGTTGGTGATTTCTAACTCCACCTCTATCGGTTCTTCTGGAATGTCGTCTTGGTTGGTGTTTTCGTTCGTATCCCATTCAATCTCTGGTGCAGGCTGTTCCTCGATGGTGAAGTCTACTTCGGGCGTTTCTTCGTCGGTCGTAAAATTCTTGTCTTCTACTTCATCCTCGCCGGGGAGCAGTGATTTGGGGTGAAATAGGTTTCGTATAAACTCGATGGTGTTGCTTGAAAGATAAATACTGAAAAGGATACCTGTGACTAATAGTAGGAGGACAATACCTGGTGTGCCAAACTGGCTGTCGAGCCATGTCGTTACGTTTCTTCCGTGGTATCCACCCCAATAGATGGCCGATGTCTCAAACCATTGGTCTACGGTTACGCTTAAAAGCAGCGACCCCCATATCAAGATAATCGCGCAGCAGATGGTCCAATGCTTGAGGTCAAACTTACGAATGCGCATGAGATTTAATCCAAGCACAAGAAGGAATGCTGCAATGCTATAGGCCGAAATTCCAAAGCCATTGTTGATGAGTAGCTGCGCTATGTGGGCACCACGTTCTCCTGTGGCGTTCTGTACCTCCTCTGATGCGCTAGGCTGTTCCATCATGCTGGGCTGTTCCATTGCACTTTGATCAGCGCCGCCATTGAGGATAAATGAACTGAAGGCAAGTATCATATAGGCACCCACCATAACACAGAGCAGTCCTGTAACGAATTGTACAGTCTCGTTCTGTAATGTGGCCCGGATATTTTGAATCCACTTTATCTCTTTTTTCTCTTTAGGAGTGTTGTCCTTCTTGGTGTTCTTTTGTGTAGCCATTCTAATGTTTGGGGTCTTTGGATTGGGACATTTATCTAAATTGCCACCATTTGCGGGGTTGCTCCGTTGTATTGGAACCTACATGTAACTCTTCCAATAACACTTCGCGATAGCTTTTGTGTTCCTTGATCATTTTGTAGATGAGTCCCCAGTCGGGTAGGCCACCTACGTTGCGGTCGTCGATAAATAATTCAACTTTGAGCTTGCGCGAATAGTTGTCGTGGTTTCTCGTCTCCTCGGGGAAGTCTTTGTTTACAGCATAAAACTCTACGCCGTGTTCGCGACACCAGGTCACAGCCTCGTCGAGTAGCTTGCCCTCACGCACACTCCATAGTATCAAGCGGTGTCCTTCTTGGGCCAGCATCTTCAGTGTGTCAGTTGCAAAAGGTATCTCGTGTCCAATCTCGGGATAACGGTGTTCGACGATGGTTCCGTCAAAATCTACGGCGATGGTCATGTTCTTTCTGTTTAGGTGTTATTATGCAAATTTGTCATTGCCTTTGGCTTTGGCCAAAAGCAATGACAAGAGGTTTTATATGCTTTCAGCGAGGGGTGATTATTCCCACTCGATGGTTGCACTGGGTTTCGGTGACATGTCGTAGCACACGCGGTTTACAGTCTTTACCTCAGCGAGGATGCGGTCTGTAATCTTCATGAGGATAGCCCAGTCTACCTGCTCGATGGTGGCTGTCATGGCGTCGATGGTGTTGACGGCGCGGATGATGACGGGCCAATCGTATGAACGAGCATTGTCGCGTACGCCTACTGACTTGAAGTCGGGTACTACGGTGAAGTACTGCCATACGGTCTTGTCGAGACCTGCCTTAGCAAACTCCTCGCGGAGGATTGCGTCAGACTCACGTACTGCTTCGAGGCGGTCGCGTGTGATGGCACCGAGGCAACGTACACCGAGACCGGGGCCGGGGAACGGCTGACGATATACCATCTCGTAGGGCAAGCCGAGCTCGAGACCACAAGCGCGAACCTCGTCCTTGAACAACTGCTTCAAGGGCTCAACGAGTTCGAACTGGAGATCCTCAGGCAGACCACCTACGTTGTGGTGGCTCTTCACGCACTTGGCAGTCTTGGTGCCGCTCTCCACGATGTCGGGGTAGATGGTACCTTGACCGAGGAAGCTGATGCCCTCAAGCTTGCGAGCCTCTTCCTCGAATACGCGGATGAACTCGCCACCGATAATCTTGCGCTTCTCCTCGGGGTCAGCTACGTTCTCGAGCTTGGTGAGGAAACGCTCAGTAGCGTCAATATAGATGAGGTTGGCGTTGAGCTGATTCTGGAACATCTCCACAACAGCCTCAGACTCGCCCTTACGCATCAAACCATGGTTTACGTGTACACACACGAGGTTGTCGCCGATAGCCTTGAGCAGCAATGCAGCTACCACTGAGCTGTCTACACCACCCGAGAGAGCGAGCAACACCTTCTTGTCGCCCACCTGGCGACGTACGAGCTCTACCTGATCGGCAACGAAGTTCTTCATATTCCAGTTGGCCTCGGCCTTGCAGGTGTCGAAGACGAATCCCTTCACGGCAGCCTTGATAGCCTCCTCGTCGTCGGTGAACTGTGCCAACTTAACGTCGCACAAAGCCTTGTCGTGGCCTGCGGCCATCACGGGGAATCCTGCCTCATAGATCTCGGGGAGAACGTCAATCTCTACGCCGTCAATCACGTGGTTGGGACCACCGTTGATGATGATACCCTTAACGTTGGGCAATGCCTTCAACTCTGCTGCGGTGATATCGTGCGGATAAATCTCGCTGTATACACCCAATGCACGAATGGCTCTGGCAAGCACGGTATTCTCGTGGCTGCCGAGGTCCAAAATAACAATCATGTCTTGTTTCATAAAACAATATAAAAATTTAGAGAACGAATCTGTTGAATTCTTCACATTGAACAGCGGAGAGTGTCTCTGCTTTTCAGGGCACAAAGTTACAAAAAACTATTTTTTTCTCTTTTATGCAGTGGTGATTTTTTTTGTGAGGAATAGCATTTTTTTTGAGTATTTATTACCATTTTGCTACCTTTGTGCTATGAAGAAGAAAAAGTTGTTTTTACCCGTAGTGCTTTTGCTGTTACTCCTATTTTATGTTAACAGCAATAAGTTGGCTGCAGATAGTGCAACTCCGTTGCCTGCTGCAAAGTTTGAGATTCCCACATTCAAAGGTGATTTCCCCGAAATCTACCTCGAGCGTATGGGGTATACCGTGTCGTTCAATCCACAGACCAACATCCCGAATTGGGTGGCATGGGAGTTGAATCCGGAGAAACTCATCGAGCGTGAGAGTCGCAGCGATAAGTTTCTGCCCGATCCCGCTATCGATGCAAGCAAGGCCATCACCACGGACGAGTATAAAGGAAGTGGTTGGGATAGGGGACATATGTGTCCCGCAGGAGACAACCGATGGCATTGGCGTGCAATGGATGAGAGTTTCTATATGACCAACATCTGCCCTCAAAATCATAACCTCAATCGTGGCGATTGGAAAGAACTCGAGGAGGCATGTCGTCGTTGGGCTGCCAATGAATCTGTATATATCGTCTGTGGCCCCATATTGTATAAGACTCCCAAATATGGATACATTGGGAATAAGCATCAGATAAGGATTCCCGATGCCTTTTTCAAGGTGGTGTTGACAGGAGTCGAGAGTGGCCGTCCTCGTGCCGTAGGCTTCATCTATAAGAATGAGTCGGGCAACTACAAGCGTGACAAATACGTCAACTCTATTGACGAGGTCGAACGCATCACCTCGCTTGATTTCTTTTCAGCATTGCCCGATAAGGTGGAGGAACGTGTTGAGTCTACGTATGACTTGACCGATTGGCCCTAATTATGCTATTGCTATTAGCTTAAAGGATTGAATATATGAATTGTAATCAGATAAACCGACACGAGAGAGATTCTCTCATTCACTTCGAAGAAGAGAGCCACACGTACACGGTGAATGGTCGGGTTCTCAAGTCGGTTACTACGCTCGTCAGTGAATGTTTCGAGCAGTTCGATGCCGACTATTGGGCTGCCAAGAAAGCTCCCAGTATGAATATGACCCCTGAGGAGGTAAAAGCCTTGTGGAAACGCAAGGGCGAGGAGGCGAGCAGCCTGGGTACGATGATGCATGCCAAGATTGAGCGCTACTACCTGGGCGAGACCAATGAGAGCGATGAGACCTACCGCCTCTTCGAGCAGTTTACCCAACACTATCATCTCAATCCCTACCGCACCGAGTGGACCATCTATGACGAAGAGAGTGGCATAGCCGGCACGCTCGACTTCCTTAATTTGGAGCAAGGAGTGTTTACCATCTTCGACTGGAAGCGGAGCAATAAGATTCTCGTCTGCGGTACCCCTGAGACCACAAACCGTTGGGGTAAGAGTGCCTTCAGTCCCATATCCCATGTTCCCGACACCACCTATTGGCATTATGCCCTCCAACTCAGCATCTACCGCTATATCTTGGAGAAGAACTATGGTATCCATGTCTCAGGTGGTAAGCTCGGTGTCTTCCACCCCGACAACGGCCGTCCCTATGTGGTCGAGGTCCCCTACATGAAGCGAGAGGTGATAGCCCTGTTGAGTCGATAGAATAGAAGTATTATTGAAAGATCCATTATGGATAGTTCCCATGCAATTGGGAACTATAGTTGTCATATTCTATCCTGTTTATTCGCTGTGCGCATTACAAACTGGGTGTAGATGTCCATGATGTCGGTAGGAAGATATTCCATCGCTTTGGCTTTGATAGGGGCGGGCACGTCCCAGATGGCCTCGGCCATGCCGCCCACGATGGCCCCGATGGTGTCGCTATCTCCACCTACGGCAATGGCATAGCGTAGGGCCTCTTCAAAGTTTGTGGCCTTTTCGATGATTCCAAAGCAAATAGGTAACGTGCCTTGGCAGGTCTCGATGAAGGGATTTGCTCCTAATCGAGGTTCTGTAAAGGTGGGGTAATAGGCATGCATATGCTTCAGCATCGCCTCCTTGCTCATGCCCTTGCGGCAGAGGTATATGGCCAGTGCTGCGGCCTGTGCCCCCTTGATGCCCTCGGGATGATTGTGTGTGATCTCTGCCGATTGCTTGGCCTGCTCCAACACCTCCTCCTCGGTGTCGAACAGCCACCCCACGGCACTCACCCTCATGGCCGACCCATTGCCAAAGCTATTATAGGGCACAGGATGCGCACTATGTATCCATCTCTTGAATGACATTCCGTAGCTTCCCATAGGGTAGGGGTACTTGCGGCACCACGCAAGCATTGCCTCTTGGTAGGACCTGTCGTTTAAGATGGCATCCGCCACGGCAACGGTGCAGATGGAGTCGTCGGTATAGTCACACTCCGAGGTGAACAACTCAAAATCAAAGTCACTCGTATTATTGAACTCAAATCGTGAACCCACGATATCGCCTATGATTGCGCCTAACATGATGGTTTTCTTGTTTGTAAAATCAATAAAGGAATATCAAGGAGCAGTGCTCAAATACACCCTCTGCTCCTTGATACCCAGTTAGTATCCTCTACGTTGGATGAGTTGCTTCGTTTTCTCAATTTGTTCTTCAAATTCAACGATATTGCTTCTGTAGTAATTTCCCCAGTTCTTGTGGGCGGCTCGTACATTATCAATGCATCCTTCCTCATGTAGCTTTTGGGTATACTCCTTCCACATCAGTTCTAATTTTTCTGCCAAAGGCTCAGGAAGTACGCGGCCTGCATGTCCACCAGTCCAATCAAACCCAGGCAGTTCACGTAGCAGTTGCTCGGTTGTGATAAGTACTATCTTATCGCTATGTACCATGTAGTCGGGTTCCATATCCATATAGTAGATCTTACGTCCACGACCAGCCCAATCTTCATCGCAATAGGGATTGCCTATTAGTGTGCCACTCATCACAATACCTGTATTTCCTTGGCCACAACGCACCATAAAGAATCGGTCACCATCCTCAGCCTTGTCATATTCATGAATACTCCAATTGAAGTCTGTATCCCAATCGCCATCTAGGTAATCTAAATCATCCTCAAAAGCTTCCATCTTATAACTGCTGATTGCAGGGTTCCACATCAAGATAATCGTCTTTTTCATAATATTTTGTTTTGCATTAATTACATATCTATTTGTGCATCATACCTAAAAGTCGTTTCTTCAGGCAAATCAAACTCATCGATGACAAGTTCTCGGAATTTGTCCGTGTCTATGAGGTCGCTATCATTTATCCAACTACCCACATATACATAGTATGTCCCATTTTCTAGGCTAACTCTTCCTCTTGGAATCTTTGTGAAGTTATCATTATTGTAATAGATGGACTTGATATTATCCTTTGCAATGGCTCTACGATGCTGCTCCTCCCAATAGATTTCGTGTGTTTGTGAGTATTTGATTATATCACCTTCAGCCGATAAAGACTCCGCCTCAATCTTTGATACCCCGAAAAGACTCTTATTGACAAAGTCGTACCAAAAGATTCCGACTTTAGGCTTGTCTGAATCCACAAATGTACGCATCAATGCAATAGCAGCGTCGTGCTCTTCTTGGGTGGCTTTTCTTATGTTGTTAGAGTTTACCACTTTTCAAAGAATTGTAAAACTATTAAACCTTAACCGCCATATCAATCTTTGAAACTAGGAAATCAATCTTCTTCAGATTCACTATTACCTTTTTCACTTATTGGCAGCAATTCTATCTCTAGGTCTGAAGGCGCAATATTAAGTTCCTTGAAGATGTATTGTATAATGCCTTGTTTTGTTTTCGTACTATTAGAGGTCCAAACATGACAATTTTCAGCCACCATACTTGTATAGTATTGTTGCATGCTATGTAGATACATACATTTTGTAGCCAAATAAATCATCTCAGTAGTTTTCTCTTTGTATAGCAATTTGCAGAGGTCAACAAGCATTTCTTTCCAAGTGGAAACTTGGTGTTGCTCTCCTTTGTATCTGAAGGCCGCAATATTTCTGTTGGTAAATTCTGCATCATCGTCATCAAATGAAACAATTTCAACTTCTTTTTCTAATGGTGTATACTCAGTTGTTATCATAGGCCATAGCTTTAAGAAGTTGCCAAGTAAGATATTGCCTCGTTCTATTAGTTCTGTTTCCGTCCATTGTTCATGAGCTTTCATGTAATTACTCAATTTGAAGACAGAATCTTTATATCCGCATATCTCAATAGTTTCAACCTTTGAGGTTTCTTTATTCTTCTTTTCAATGGTATAACCAGCCCATTTTTCCGTATAGGGACGATTGCTGTATTCTTGATTGTATCCTGTGAGGGTCAAGTTTGCGAAGGTGTGTAAATACTTTTCCTTAATTTCTTCTGCATTCTCTCCAAGGTCTTTTCTCCATTGGGCAGAAAGATGTTGTGGCATGATATGTTCGATGGTAATGCTTCCTTCGCTCATTTTGGGAATGATGGAGTCATTGGACTCTTTACTATTTAGGTTCTCCATTCGTTCGAATAAGAACATTCGATAGTTTGCTGACATCTTGTAGACTTGTCTTTTGGGGAACATTTCTTTTATGTCTTTGTCACTTGGGAATACACCTACACCTTGTTTGCGGAGTAATACATACTTCATTAGCTCTGCATAGTCTACAGAAACTTCAAGTCCTCTTCTTTTATGAGTGTTGTATATGCGCATTATGTCACTATGCATCAATGCAAAAATCTTGGCCATTACATTGGTTGGCCATCCACACATGATGCGCCTTGCCCAATAGTTTTCAATAGTGTCAAAAACTTCATATTGGATTTCTTTACTCAAGCCTTGCTCGTTTGCAAAATCAAGGAATTGCATATAGAAAGGCATACAAACATTTGAACCTATGTTTGCTAACTGCCTTAATTTCTTGTCTATGCTGGTATCTCCAGTTTTACCCTTGCTCGCTTGTTTGTAATACAGAGCAAACTTTAGCATATCTGCAAGTAGTTCTTCGCGAGATAAAGTTGATTCTTCATCAAATAATTTAAAGTCAAAATAGAGGTCGCTAATGCTACTAATAGCTTTTCTTTTAATTGTCAAGTAATCACGAATAAACATTGTCGGCTCTCCATCAGTGCATAACTCTATTTTGTGCCAATATTTGTAATAGTATTCTTCTTGACTTTCTTTTGACTCAGACATTAAAAGGTAGTTGCGAACTTTATCTGCTTCTTCCAAGTCCTTACCGCATGAATTGAGGCTTTCGAATATCAATTGTGGGTTATCTTTAGAGTCAAGGCAGATATCAATGATGATAAGTTTCTCTATAGCTTCGATTATATCTTCAAAACTCAATTTGTCTTGGGATACAATGAGGTTGTAAAAGAATTTATAATTACTTGTAATGCCTGATTTTTCTGCAGGAATGAATGTCGATTCATCATTTGAGAATAATGCATCATAAGCCTTCATGTCATCATCAATAGGGCGGAGCTTTATTTTTCGTTCTACTCCTCTGCGATATTTTGCGAAAAGAAACTTATCATGTGTGTCTTTCACAAAATCTAAATTCTCACAAGCTAAACAATTGTTATTGACGGCATTAATCGCTGCAAGAATCAGAATTGAGATGGTGGTAATGCGTTGTTGACCATCAATAATAAGCAAATCATTTTGAGTCTCACTAGCTTTTACGGAGACGATACTTCCAAAGAAGTGGCTATATAAATTCTGTTCATGAATCTTTATCAAATCTGCAAATAGCCTTTGACAATGTTTCTTCTCCCAAGAGTATTTTCTTTGGTATAGTGGAATTAGAAATAGTGCCTTGTCATCTTTGAAATAGATGTCTAATTTTGTTGCGTCTCTCATATCTAATGTTTTTATTATTTCTTTTGCCCCAAAGTTAGAAAGTTAAATCCGTATCTGCAAGTATCTCACAGGAAAGTAAAGAATAGTCCACTTGGCGGTGGGGGCGAACCACTCCACGTTGCAATAAGCAAGTCTATCGTTCCACACATCATAGATTCTACCAAGTAGAGCTATTCCTATTACTTGAGTTTATAAACCAGTTCTATGTCATTATAAACTCTACAAATTGCATCAATTGGTTCATTGCTCATGAGGGTTAGTGTATCGGCATCTATAAGGTAGGCATATCCGTCTTTTTCGCATGGGACATAGTTCTTGTAGATGCGAGAGATTCCCATCAGGCGGTAGTCTTTTATCTTGCTTTGCAACTCGTTGAAACGTTCGTCGCATCCGATAAATGTGTCGTGATAAACTGTATCATAACATTCTATTGATGCCGTCTCAGGAGAAAACAAAGGGATTGGCTTGTGGTGCTTCCTTAAGAATTTCTTTTCTGTCTTTTTGAGCCAAGAATCAAAGTCGGTAGTTTCCATCTGACAATAATCACAATTCCATGTATGAAACTCGTCAGCATGCCATGCTTCCGTTTGTCCAAGAGCACGTGCCATATCGTATATTCTATCGTGGAGCCAATATACACCATCGATAGGCCATACCAATTTACAGTAGTGGAAATTTGATTCTATCTGCCAAAAACCGTCGCGTAGGTAGAAATCGCATGCAAATGGCGGAAGCCTAAACATCAAATCCTCTACATCTTCGTCGCGAATCTCAAAACGCGCGTCATCATTGTCAAGATGGATGCAAAACTTCTCTTTCAGCATTTTTAATGTCTGCAATAGATACTTCTTTGCCGCCTTGTGATTCTTCACGTCCTTAAAGTCGTGTTTGATAATGTGTGTTACATCTACTCCCATAATAGTCTTTTCTTTTTGTTTTTATTCTCTTTTCTCCTCGCTAACTACCGCGCCACTCCTCGTTAGTTACCGCGGTGTGCCTCGTTAACTACTGCGGTACTCCTCGCTTGTTAGCGCGGTGAAAGTTATCTCTATGCTATGTGTTTAATCCACATGCAGTATATACTCGTCGTTTCGTAGCAGATAATCCAATGCCTCGGTGTGTTTCTTTACTTGTTTGGTGTGGCCGCCGATGGTGCCGCGCAGGAGGTTGTGGCGCAGGTCGTTGATCTTTACCTGTAGGGCGGCTTCGTTGCCTGAGGCTTCGATGTTGCGGATATAGTCCATATAGGGCATGCTCTTGTCGTGGGTGAGCACCTGTAGCGTGCGGATGATTTTGAGGGCTACGCCCATCTCGCGCAATCGCTCGAAGGTGTAGTCGGAGTCTTCGACGACGTCGTGTAGGAAACCCACACACATCTCCGTGAGGTTCTTACCCTCCATGCCTACGGCTAATGGGTGCAATATGGCGGGCTTGCCATCGAGGTCTACTTGTCCTTTGTGGGCATCGAGGACGATGGCCAGGGCAAGTTCCACCTGCTCGTTGTTGACATAGATGCGTTTCTTCTGCTGCATACTTGTTTAGTGTTTAGTGTTTAGAGTTTAGTGATGCCATCCGGATGGTCACTTTCAATTCTCAATTTTCAATTTTCAATTCTTTAAGTTTCTCTTCACCTTGATGACCAGTTGTATCTGCCGTTCGGGGTGTGCCTCGGGATTGACCTGGCAGATGCGGCACTCGAAGAGGTGGCCCCAACCCATGTCCATGAAGATGGCGAGTTGCTCATTGTCGGTGCTGGGGATGTAGCCGAGGAGCACGTTCTCTTCGTTTTCCTTGTCAAAAAAGACCACTTGCACGGCATCGGGGTCGTGACGGTTGTCGGCCTCACGCACGAGGCGTAGCTTGGTGCCCACATGCAACTGATTCCACACCTCATCGGCATCGTGATACATACGTCCTGCCAAGTGGCAGTTCATGAAATACTTCTTCTTTGTTTCCATACTGATTTAAGTTTATGAGTTTATAAGTTCTTTTGTTTTCTGGCACGAAGTTATGGGGGTGTTGTCCCATATCGTGGGACAGGTTGAGTTTTTTTTCATGTTTTTGTAAAAAAATACTGCTTGCGGTGATTTTTTGCTATTTGTTCGCTTGCAAGCGCAATTTTTCATAGGTGCGGCGTGATTTTTTCGCAGGTGTAGTGGGTGTTTTTCGCAGGTGCGATAAACTGTTTACTGCTTTACGGAGGGGGTCAAAAGAGTAATTTAAAAACGAACTACTGATTACTGATTACATTGATGCTGTTTTCAGTGTCTCCTCTGTTATTTTCGCTTTACCCTCCACCAGTAGCCGGTATACTCTCCGCACCGCGAGGGTTTACCGTTGCGAGGAAATGGGTGTACCGATGAAATGAAACGGGGTGATGACTTTTTTCTCGCTTTCATTCAGCTGCTTACAAAAAGAAGAAGCACGAAGAAACCAATAAGTGAAGATGTCAAAAATTAGTATTGTAACTTTGCATCGAGTCACAGGTCAAGAAACGCTCAAGGTATTGCTTCCTTCCTTACGGCCTGTGAACTTCGGCGGGTGAGCAGAAAGGGAGCAGGCGTTCTTTGACATTTTGCACAACACAGATTCTTACTCGTATAGTCGGGCTGCATCGAGATGACCTTGCCTCACGGCCTGGGCGAGCCACTCGGGCGAGAGCACCTTGATGGCGGCACCGCGTGAGAGGAGGGGCGTGATGAAGTCCGCCGTGGGGCGCAGGGTGAACTCAAAGTCGGTGAAGTCAGGGGTGACGGTGAGTTCGTGTTGTGTATGGTGCAGGGGCAGGTCGCTCAGGTAGTGGGGCTCGCGGCCAAAGGCGCGGATGACGACCTTCTCGATGGGGACATCGCGGTCGTTGACAATGCCGTAGCAGTCGCGAAACCATCCCGCAGGGTCGAACGTGGTGTCGTACTCGAACGTCTGGTCGGTGATTTCGAGCGAGACGATGCGGTCGAAGGCGAGGGTGAAGAGGCCTCCATCGTCGGGGTGGCGTACCACGGCATACCAACGCTTGTTGAAGAGCTTCACGAGGTAGGGCTCGAGCAGCATCAGCGAGCTTTCCTCGGAGCCGTAGCGGCGGTAGCGGAGAATGATGCGCATGCTCTGCTTCATGGCCTCGATGAAGCGGTGTAGCTGCTCGCCATCGGAGGGGATGCGCTCGAGGAGGATGCGCTCGTGCACGCCAAGGCTCTCGGCAAGCACGTTGTTGACCGAGAGGGTCGATAGCATCCAGTTCTGCAGGGTGTCCTCGGCGAGCACCTCGATATTGGCGATATGGTAGCGGTAGCCGTCCTTCTTGTCGCAATCGATGATGATGCCAAACATGTCGAGGATGGCATCGCGGTGGCGGTTGAAGGTGCTGCGCGGCATGGCGACGCCGCCGCTCATCTCGGTCTTGAGCCAGTAGTTATTGATCTCCTCGAAGGTGAGGCGCTGGTGTCGGTGTATGGTGCTTATGAGCCAGATGTATTCTCTGAAGATGGTGGCGGGGCGCATGGTAGGGATTTTTTTTAAATAGAGGAGCTAGATGTTCTAGATTTACTAGAAGCTCTAGAGGCTCTAGATAATATCTAGGGGTTATTGGTTGTTAGTCTGTTTAGTTCTTCGCGGAGGAGGGTGTTCTCGTGGCGGAGAGCTGCTATCTCGGCTTGCAGTTGCTCGATGAGCTCCTTCTGGTTGGTGCGGTAGCCGAGGCGGGCGGCGGTCATGCGCTCGCGGATGCCTCCCTCGGTGACGAACTCCTCTTCTTTCTTCTTCTGATAGGTGCAGAGCATCTTGTCCACCATGTGGCAGAGGGTAATGGCGGTGTTGGCCATCTCCTCATCGCTCCACTGCTCGAAGAAGGACTCATAGTGTTGCAGGTGGTTGTGGTGGCGGCAGAAGGTGATGAGGGGCTCGAAGCGGGGATGGGCCTTGCTCCACTTGACGAGGCGATGGCTTATGAGGTAGTCTTCGTAGTCTTCGAGCAGCTCTTGTATGCTGGCACGGGCTACATTGAGTAGCTTGAGTTCCATCTCCATGGAGGTGACCCCATCAGCCGAGCCCTCGACGATATTCTGCTTACCCGAACGTGCTGCCTGCACCATCTGGTCGACGGTGCGGTCACCATAGGTGGGGAGGAAGCGGCGCGTGAAGGTGTAGGTCATCTGATAGAGCACTACGGTCTTCTGATAGAACCAGAGATCCTTCCAGTTGGTCTGCTTGCGCAAGACCCCTTCTATCTGAGCGGCACAGGTCTGGGGGGAGTGGGGGATGGGGGTGCTCATGGGGATTCTTTTTTTGATAGATTGACTAGTTTTTTTCTAGATGCTCTAGATTTTCTATATTGACTAGATTTACTAGACGCTCTAGATTTTCTAGGAGCAAAGGTATGGATAATTCTTGACTAAATCAACAAAATGGCTGCACCTTTACGACAAGGGTCGTTTAGGTGCTGAGAAAACTCAAAGTAAACCTTGTTTTTCACTCGCTTATTCGTATCTTTACAACAGAGTTGTTTAGATACTTGCACTTGCTGAGAAAAATATTCAATCAAGCTTGATATGTTTTCGCTCGCTTATTCGTATCTTTACGACGGGAGTCGTTTAGGTACTCACGCTTGCTGAGAAAACTCAAAGTAAACTTTGTTTTTCGCTCGCTTATCCGTATCTTTGCAGAAATATTCAGAATTTAGAATTTATCATCCAGAATTAATAATACATGGCAACAGTAGACGACAAGAAAATCATTTTCTCGATGGTGGGCGTATCGAAGGCCTACCAGCAAAACAAACAGATCCTCAAGGATATCTACCTCTCGTTCTTCTACGGAGCGAAGATCGGTATCATCGGTCTCAACGGTTCGGGTAAGTCAACCTTGATGAAGATTATCGCCGGATTGGAGAAGGACTACCAAGGTGAGGTGGTATTCTCGCCCGGATATAGCGTGGGCTATCTGCCCCAGGACCCTCAGCTCGACCCCTCGAAGACCGTCAAGGAGGTGGTGATGGAGGGTGTGCAGCCCATCGTGGATGCACTGGCCGAGTATGAGGAGATAAACAACAAGTTCGGATTGCCCGAATACTACGAGGACCCCGACAAGATGGACAAGCTCTTCAGCCGCCAGGCAGAGTTGCAGGATATCATCGACGCTACGGATGCATGGAACCTCGACTCTACGCTCGAGCGTGCGATGGACGCCCTGCGTTGTCCGCCCGAGGACCAGCCCGTGACACACCTCTCGGGTGGTGAGCGCCGCCGCGTGGCCTTGTGTCGTCTATTGTTGCAGAAGCCTGATATCCTGCTCCTCGACGAGCCCACTAACCACCTCGATGCAGAGAGCATCGACTGGCTGGAGCAGCACTTGCAGCAGTATGAGGGTACCGTGATCGCCGTAACCCACGACCGCTACTTCCTCGACAACGTGGCTGGATGGATCCTCGAGCTTGACCGTGGCGAGGGTATCCCCTGGAAGGGTAACTACAGCAGCTGGCTCGACCAGAAGTCAAAGCGCCTCGAGCAGGAGGAGAAGCAGGCTTCGAAGCGTCGCAAGACCTTGGAGCGCGAGCTCGAGTGGGTGCGCATGGCACCGAAGGCTCGTCAGGCCAAGGGTAAGGCTCGTCTGAACTCA
>JAZONP010000158.1:0-2140 GCA_045654565.1 Bacteroidaceae bacterium | reverse complement strand
CGTTACACGAATTTTATTTGCGGATAACTTTACTGCTACTTCTTCAACTCCTCCAACCGTTTAGTGAACGCTTCGGTGGTAGAGTATTCAAGTCCCTTGTTGAGTACATTGCCGTCGGGGTCTAGTGTCTCGTAGTGTGGTATGCCGAGGAACTTGAAGAGTTGCATCAGTTTATTGAATTCGTCGCGGCTCACAATCTGACAGTCTTCACCATCGAGGTGCTCCTTCGCATAGGCATCATATGCCTCTTGCGTTGATTCGGGAGCAGAGATAAAGAGGAAGTCCACCTCGGGATGATCTCTGAAGGCTTTGCGCATCTCCTTCGAACGCTCTATCCCTGCACGGCAGGGGCCGCAGCCCATACCCCAGAAGTCTATCAGCAGATACTTGCCACGGTACTTGTCGGTCATGCGGCGCAGGATATCAGTGGCTTCACCTTCGGGCAGTGTCCACGAAGGTTTCTGTGCCTCGAGTTCTTTGGCATAGAGCCTATCGAGTTCGGCTTTCAGAAATGGATGAATAAGAAGTTCTCTGTGCATCTCTACAAACTTAGGTTGCTCCTCTTTATAGTCGCGCAAATACTCCAATTGCCACTTGGTATCACGAAGCAGCATGATACTTCCCCATAATGTCGGTGCCGAAGCACCCAACACCTTCATGTCGTTGGCTATTCGGGTCGTATCGTGGCATATTACGTAGTCCAAACCCAATAAGTCAGGTTTGAAGATGTCTTTTAGTATAATTCGAGAACACTCATATCTGCTGATGGCGAAGATGAACTCATGTATTGCGAGACTAGCAGCATCGTTATAGGGCATATCATGCAGACATTGATAGCTGTCGTATTCCAATGCAATACTGTCGGCTGTGTTATTGTTGGAACGTCTGGTACGAAAATCATAGTCAAACAAATATTCCAAGTACAGCACTTTTCCATTGAGCCACAGATAATGCCGTTCCGTAGGAGTAAGTTCATATCTCCACGCCAAATATTCCATATACTTGTTATATGCAACCTCCTTTCTGTCAAGGTACGAGATATAGGCTTTCAGGTCAAGCACCTTCATGCTGTCTTCACGCTCCATATAACTGCATAGATCATATCCTAGCAGAAGGTTATCAACTATTCGCTTGCATGTCATCACTTGTTTGTCAGGTGAAGTCATCTCAAAGTTGCCTTCCTCATCAATAAACAGTTCGGTTGCACAGCCAGGTACTGTGTATATCAACGTCATATTATAAGAGTCTTTCCCCTCCAATGTCAAGAGCTCAAACTTTGGATGAGCACTTGTATAAGAGACCTCAAATGTTCCGTCTTCATTAATGTTGACACTGATAGGAAGGTCTTCGCGTGTCAATACGTTAATTCTATTTATTTGTATCGTGGTGAAACCCTTGTCGTGTGAGTAGTTCTCTATTTTTCCACGCACATACACGGTATCTGTATGCAGGAATCCTTCAGCTGTTCCATTCTTTATATGGCGTTTTTTGTATTTGGGAGTCTCTATGGGCTGTGACGGATGGTGCAAGCCGTAGATGCGCCATCCTTCGGAATAGTTTTCTACATAATCGAAATGCCGTGTGCTCCGCGGCATGGGTTCGAAGAGGAGTTTGAAATGTGCCTCGCCGCTTTCGGGAGTAACAAACTGCTCGCCAATGGCTATGCCCTCTCCTCCGAGAATCCTATATTCTTTTCCCTTGTCGCCAATGAGACGCGTAGAGGATGAAATCTTTATTTCCTGACCAGGAGTATGCTTCTCATGAATGGTCAAGATAGTTGCCGTATCGGTAAACTCCACATTGGTAACGGTAATAGCATCGGCAGTGGAGTGCAGATACTCTACTTCGTCCCACACTTTTGGGGCTCTTGCACACGCCCCCAGCAGCACCGCTACGGCAAGGGCAAGGAATAGTTTGGTTGGTTTCATCGTATTGGTTGTTTATGTTGTATGTTATTCTATCTATAAGACGGAGGAAAGCCCCGAAAAGTTACAGCGAGGTGAAATATCTCTCTCGGCAATCATCGCCTCCCAATCAAGCGGAGGTGACGGAGACGCCCAAGTCTCAAGGAAGGCAATCTCCGCACTCCGCAAAACCTGCGCAAATGAATAGAAAAACTCGCCCCTCGCCAAAAGAAAAA
>JAZONP010000157.1:0-2169 GCA_045654565.1 Bacteroidaceae bacterium | reverse complement strand
CGTGGAGCGGAAGATGAAGAAAATCGCCGAATCCAAGAAATCGCCGATGAACTCTACCGTCGCTGCTGCCTATATGAAGCGCAACTTCGAGAAAGCCAAGACAATGTAAGAGCGTCAGAGGTTGAACGTCGTGTAGCCGAGTCCTATGCCAAGGAATACGATTTGTGGCTACCCATAAACAAGGTGTTCGACTTTGGCGCACCAGGACCAAGCGGCAATGAGAACGATACCTATGTATCAAACGATACCATATTCAAGGTAAATAACCTGTTCAACAGCCGAGGCAGCGTCATTCAACTGTTTCATAAGGTATTACTTCACAACCTTATTTTTTCAGAGACATCATACGCCTTTCACGCTTTTACAGGCTTCCCTAGCAGTTCCATTATGCCCATCTTCAAGCAAAGCCTTATCAAAGATGCCGTTCCTGCAACTTCTATTGAGATAGCCACATACATGGCAGCATTAGGGTTTAGCAGTACACCCACCAACGGACGCTATACCAATGGAGAACTTGAGGTGTGGGACTTGCTCCCAAGAAATGTTTTGAAAGATAGCGAAGGCGATATCTTTGTGATTGATGCGGAGATAAAGTTACAGTAATTTTACTACGAGCTATGGATGTATTGACCCGAAATAGAAGATTTTCGCACCTTGGAGGCGTCAGCATAGTAGGCGCGGTGGTGGCTTTGGCTTTCCTCGTTGAGGTGTGCTGGGGGAGTTTCCCGGTGGGCCTGTTCCGCTTCCCGCTCAACATCTTGGTGATGGCGTTGTGGATGGTGTTGCTGACGATGATGTATCGTGGCAGGGCCCACAATGCCTGTGCCCGTTTCATGCTTTCTCGCGAGGCTACATGGCTGTCGTTCGGCATGATTGCTGTGATTGGCATCACCCTTGGGCTGCAACTCAAGCCTTCGTCGACAGCATGGCCCACGGTAGTGTCACTGCTGTTCGTGCAGAGTCATCTGCTGCTGGTCATCCTGCGTGGCTGGCGCACTAAGCGGGGCATACGATGGCGTTTCTTCCTGACACATATCGGCTTGCTCCTGGCACTGGGTGCTGGCTTCTGGGGTGCGCCCGACCGTGAGCAGTTGCGTGCCCCTGTGCAGCGTTATCCCTCGAACGATGCCTATACCATGGAGGGGGAGGAGAGGCGCTTGCCCTATACCCTCGAACTGAAGGACTTCGTCATCGAAGAGGCAGAGAACGGCACGCCCACGCACTACGAGGCACAGGTCATGGTGGATGGCACGATGGTGACACTGCGAGTCAACCACCCCTATGCACGGACGATAAGCGAGAAGATATACCTCATCAGTTTTCCTACCTCACCGCGTGGAGAGCGATATGCCATCGTGGAGATTGTCAGCGAGCCATGGCAATGGCTGTCGGCTGCGGGCATCATCATGCTGCTTGCTGGCGCGATGCTACTCTTTGTGCAAGGACCGAGGAAAGGGAGGCCTCTCCCTAACCCTCTCCCAAGGAGAGGGGACTCAGACATCGCTGAAATAAAGCTACATACTAAATATTAAAAACGATTAACGATAACGGAAACAATAAACTATAAATTTACAATTTACTATTTATTTACCATTTGGTTATTTGACAATTTGCTATCCGGATGGTACACTAAACATTAAACTCTAAACAAGATAAACAATAACGAAAACCGAGGTGCCTGAGTCCTCCCCATAGAGGGGGAGTTAGAGGGGGGGCTCCTAAAACACAATAACAATGGCTTGGAACATATTCCCTTTGTGGGCAGGTATAGTGATGCTGATTGCGGCCACGGCGTCCATCTGGGCGGCGATGAAGAGAGAGCGCAGCACCGTGGCAGTAGTCACGATGGCGGCCAGCATTCTCACCATGGGTGGCTTCATCGCTTTGCTGTGGGCTACCCTCGAGCGACCTCCCTTGCGGACAATGGGTGAGACTCGTCTGTGGTACTCCTTCTTCATCCTAGTGTCGGGCCTGTTTACCTATTCGCGCTGGCACTACCGATGGATCATGCTGTTTGCCACGGTGCTTGCGGGGGTATTCATCATCATCAACATCGCCAAGCCCGAGATTCATGACCAGACGCTGATGCCTGCCCTGCAGAGCCTGTGGTTTGTGCCTCATGTGTCTGTCTATATGTTCTCCTATTCGCTGCTCGGATGCGCCACACTG
>JAZONP010000156.1:0-17793 GCA_045654565.1 Bacteroidaceae bacterium | reverse complement strand
TGTCAAAATTTGTAAAACTTTATAGGTGTAAAGTTACTAAAAAACTACGACATAACCAAATATAATAACGTGTATATCAAATAGATAAACAAGATTTTCAAGAACAAGATTTTATGGAATTTCTGATGCGTCTGCCCTGTTACCGCGAGCAGAATGTTTTCTATTCGCGAATAGAAAGGTTTCTGACCGCGAGCAGAAAAACTTTTGTATGGCTGATTTTATGAAAATGAGTGGATTGTCACAGTGATTCTTTACTACTGTTTTCCATCGAGTTGCATGCAGAAAAGAGAAAATCCAAAACCTGCCAGGGGACAAAAATGTAATTGCACAGGGCGCTAAACGTTCATTCAAAAGCAGTTGGGATGCTGATCACGAAGACTTGCCAAGGGGTGTTGACATGTTTGAACGCAAATCCATAAACCTGCCAAGGGGGGGATGGCATAAAAAATCAGGAGCTGTAAGATCTTTCACTATGGTTTCAAAAGACTGCAAACTCCTCTATTTCTACGAATAAATGTTAAATCCAGCCTAAAATCGATAATTTTCGATATTTAAGTTTTACGATATTGCGTGAATGTTCCTTACTTTGTCCACGGTAAAGGGGAAGACTGCAGCTCCATGATACCATAAACAGAGAATAAAAACACCATTATCGTATGAGACGAAAAGACAACACACTGACCAAGATGGAATTTCAGATCATGTCCATCCTTTGGGACATCAACCACTCGGCTTGCGCTTGGGATATCCTCGACCGAATGGACGAACCCAAACCAGCCTACACCACCATTGCCACTTATATGAAGATTCTCTATGAGAAGGGCTATGTGGACTATTTTAAGAACAAGGGTGAGGGCAAGACCCACATGTACATCGCCAAGGTGAAGCGTGCCGAATACACTCGTCAGACCATGCAGGAGATGAAGAAGAGCCTTTTCGACGGCAGCCTGAAGTCGATGTTCAGTTTCTTCGTCAAGGAGGAGAACCTCACTACAGATGAGATAAAGCAGTTGCTTGACTTAATCGAACAGGAGGACTAAACTATGTGGAACGAACTATTTGCCTATGCCGCGAAGTCTGCTATCGTGCTTACACTTCTTTATGCGCCCTATACGTTGCTGTTACGCAAGGAGCGTATCTTCCGCCAAAACCGCTTCACTCTTCTCTCCATACTTGTGCTCTCATTGGTGCTTCCTTTTTGTGATGTGCATGCACTCTATCCTGACAATCTTTTGGCAAGTTTCTCATCAAGACCTATCACTATTGATGCGGAGGAATTTACCGAGGTCTCTTCAGGTATATCCTCTTCCTCATCTGTAGCTTTCATAGAGGAAAAGACCCCTTCGTTCGATATCATCTCTTGGCTATGCTTCCTTTACGTGATAGGCACATTCATCGTTCTATCCATTCGCCTATGGCAGTTTGCCCGTATGCATCACCTCATTCGCAAAGATTGCCTCTGGAGCGATAAGGAGGATGGTTTCATTATTCACTGTCATGCCGATGTCGTGGCTCCATGCAGTTGGATGCGCCATATCATCATCAGCGAGCACGACTATCAACACCATCGCCACGAGATATTGCTCCATGAGAAGGGGCACGCACAGAGTCTCCACTCATGGGACATCCTTTTGCTAACTATAGTACAGAGCATCCAGTGGTTCAACCCCTTCGCTTATATGTTCGGCGCAAGTCTGCGCGACATACATGAATATGAAGCCGACGACTATGTATTGCGTCAAGGCATCACCGCAAGCGAGTATCAGACACTGCTGTTAAAAACAGCCGTTGGCAATAGTGCCTATACTTTTGCAAATAACTTCAATCATTCACTAATTAAAAATCGTATCATTATGATGAAGAACAAGAATTTTAGCCAGTGGAAGCGCTACAAAGCGCTCTATATTCTCCCTATGGTAATCGTACTGCTCTGTGCGTTTGCAACGCCTGGAACAGCCAAGACCATTCATGAGGTAAAGGATGTTGACAAACGCTTATACAAGCAACTGGACAATATGTTACTCATCTATGGTGATGAAATCGTAGAAACTGATAGCTTCTTAGAGTTGTTATATTCCACCAACAGAACCCCTAACGATATACTGTATGCAGCAGTACCAGACAAGAAAGGAGTTAAACAGATTCGCAAACTTTTCGTTCCTCGCATATTATGGATGCCCGAAACAGACATGTTGGAATTGTATCATAGAACGCAGAACGAGAAGGCAAAGAATGGAACTTTGATTCTACAAAGAATAGAACAAGAACAATCTACCCCGAGTTTCTCTTCTGGGACAAAAGACTTCATGATCGAGGGACACGTTTCTTCCGACATCAAGGATGTAGCCTATCAGATAACATTGACAGATGATGAAGGAAAGACCACCGAAAGTATTGTATATGTCGATAATGGTAAATTCTTCTACTACGATCAACTCGACAAACCTACCAAAGGACGTATCCGTGCGATATTTGAGGATGGCTCCCTATGCCAGGCTTGGATTGACTTGATGTTCTATCCTGGTTGTAAATTGAATATCTTAGTAATGGACAATACATACACTGCGCAAAATACTCCTTATACCGCAAATCACTAAACCAATAAAGTAATTTAGAATGGTCTAAACCAATCCATGCCGGGGCTGTGAAGTTCTGGCATGGACATTTAAGAAACATCAGTGCATCCTTCTTTTTCAACATAAATTCCCGTAAATTTGCCACGAACCTTTAGGTCACCGCCTGAACCTTCAGGTCGCTGGCCAAAGGCAATTATCCATAGATGAAATTTGTGTAGCACATAACACAACCACCAGCTAAGCGGCACTGCCTTGTCTTCGTGGTGCGCGTCAACAGTCGGGCACATCCTCGAGAGGGTGTGCCCGCACTCTGTCATCGGGAATATGTATTTATGCTTTGCGGATATAAAAAACGTTAAATGGCCGAACGATTGGCGATGTGGCGTGTATGCAAATGTGAAAAGACGCGTTTTTTATGGTGAACAGATGAATTAAATACTAAAACACTCACACACACAATTAAGAAATGAAAAGAATACATACCTTCACCCTTTGCCTTGTGGCAATGATGGGATTGGCATCGATGACAGACGTCGCACAAGCACAAACCAAAGTAGAAGAGCCTCAGAAAGTGGAGACCCCCATCAAAGTGCACCAAAGTGCCGATTGGTATAAAACCCAAGAGCGCCTATGGAAAGCCGAGATTGACAAGAACCCTAAGAATGAGGAGGCATGGGGTAACTATTACCGTGCAGTGCGCTATAAAGGGTGGTATGAGGATATTCCCAATGAAGCAGCAGTGCTTGCTTCTATAATTGAGGATATGGGTAAGGCGATTCCTGAGACCTATACATTGTATGTCATGGAGTATTACCATAAAGGCAATGTCAACGATTCTCCAAATATGAAGAAGGCCATACAGATGCGCCCGGACAATGTGGAGATGTACCCTGACTACGTCAGCTACCTGATGCAAACGGGAGACGAAGAGTTGATGGCCGACATACTGAAGCGTTGGTACAACAGCGGCACCTACTCGCCCTCTCTGCTCAACTATGCCTACAACGAACTTTGCGGTATGAAGGCAAACAGCCTTATCTTTGTCAACGGAGACTCACCGACATTCTCAAAACTGCTGGTGCAATATGGCAAGAATCTCTTCGAAGACATCGATGTTATATGTATAAGTCTGTTGTGGGCACCCAACTACAGGAAGCTGATATGCGAACGATTAAGTATTCCAGACTTTGAGCCTATACCCCAGATTTCGAGTCAGGAGGAGGCCGACAAATACACTGACCAGATGATGCTACACATCATCAAGCACACCCGCCGCCCCGCTGTATACTTCTCTACACTGATGAATGTGCCGTCGTTCAGGGACAAACTCTACTCTGAGGGACTGGTGATGCGCTACAGCGAGAAGCCCTACGACAACTTGGCCATCAAACGCAAGAACTTTGAGGAGAATTACCTTATCGACTACCTGCGCGAGAGTTTCCTCCCCGAGAGCTATCCGGCTTCTGCGAACAAATTTAACTTGAATTACATCCCTTGCTTCAAGTCGCTGCTCGACCATTACAAGCAAACAGGCAACACGGCACGCTACAATGAGCTACGCCGTTTGATGCTACGCATCGTGGAGCAGATCAATGTGCCCGATGAAGAAAAACAGAAGTACTATGAGGAGATTGACCGCTAAAGCCCTACAATCCCTGCCCGATGCCGAGCTGATGCTGCGCGTCGGGCAGGGAGAGCACGCAGCCTACGAGGTGCTATACGAGCGACACGCACAGAGGCTGGGCGGGTTCTTTCTCCGCATGCTCTCCTACGACACGGCCAAGGCCGAAGATATGGTGCAGGAGCTCTTCATTCGCGTCTGGACACATCGCGCCAGTTACCACGCCTCGCAGCCATTCACCACGTGGCTCTATGCCATGGCCTACAATCTTTGCAAGAACGACTATCGCCACCAGGAGGTGTGCCAAAGCTATACGGCAGAGTGCTCACTACGCGAAGAGCCTACCTCCACAACAGACGAGGCTATCGAGCGCAGCGAGCTGCGCCAGTTGCTCCGCCAAGCCGTGCTATCGCTACCCATGGTACAGCGCGATGCTTTCCTGCTCCACTACGATGAGGAACTTACTGTACCCGAGGTGGCTCGCATTGTCGGTTGTCCCGAGGGAACAGTAAAGTCGCGCCTTGCCGCAGCGCTGCAGACTATCAGGAAACAAATGAAAGTGAATTCATGAGTTTCCACCCGAAAACAAACTCAAGAACTCAAAAATTCAAAAGCATATGAACGACAACGAACTGAAAAGAATAGAACAGGAGTCTGCCGAACTCCTATCCCTGCTGCGTGAAGTGCGTGACGAAGACAACTCCACTATTCGCATAGCACCGTGTCCCCAGCCAAGCAAGAGGAAGACACTTCGCATCAGTCCCTATTGGCTTGTTGCAGCATCCGTGCTGGGCTTTGTGCTCGGCATGGCCGTGCCACGCGAGAATAATATTTTAAAAGAAGAGTATGCCACGCTACTAGCCGACACCAGCTATACCCTAGGGCGTAGCCTCGCTGCGGGCGATATCAACATTGCTTTGTTGGTGAAGTGAGGGGCTGATTTGTGCACCGTTGATGAGGTGAGCAGAGGGCTTGTCGGGGAGGGCTGATGCAACGTAGCGTCTTTGTCGGGATGAGCTAGTTGTGTATCATCAGTATGTGACCGTTGAGGGAGGTCTGATAGCGGTAGAGGGGGCGGCTGTCGCCGGTCTTGGGGATGCCACTGTTGTTGAGGTCGTAGGTGTTGCTGCACTTGTTGCAGGTGGCGAGGCCTTCTTCGTTGACATGGAGCGGAGATGAGGCTCTGTCGCAATGAGGACAGCCGAGGTCGTAGGCGTAGTACTGGCCATCGCCGAAGTAGGGCTTGCCGATGATGAGGCCGCCAAGACCGAACCTGAAGATGCGGCTATGCACCTCGGTGTAGGGGATGGTCTGCTCCTTGCCATCGGGCTCGCTGACCTTGTAGCCATCTTTCATGGGGGTGGGGCGTAGGGCAAGGAAGTAGCCCGAGGTCTGCACCTTGTTGAAGGGCGACTTGCTGATGTCGCACGAGAAGGACACGGGATACTTGTTGCTGAATACCTCGTAGGAGCGGCTGCAGGCCGCCCCTACGAGTATCCATAGTAGTGCCAATATCTTCGTTTTCATCAAACGGGGGACTATCGGTTACATTCGGCCTCGATCTCCTCTGTCGTACAGGGCTTGTGAGGACCGAGGTGGTGTGACCCGTCGGCAGTGATGAGGTAGTCCTCTTCGTTGCGGATGCCACCGAAGTCTTTCCATGCATCGAGCTTGTCGTAGCAGATGAAGTCGGTAAACTGCTTCTCGGCGCGCCACTTGTCGATGAGTTCGGGGATGAAGTAGATGCCCGGCTCGATGGTGAAGACGAATCCTGGCTCGAGCTTGCGGGCAAGGCGCAATGACTTGAAGCCAAACTGGGTGCTCTTGGGCTGGCCATCGTAGCCTACGTATACCTCGCCGAGGTTCTCCATGTCGTGCACATCGAGACCCATCATGTGGCCCAGGCCGTGAGGCATGAAGAGGGCATAGGCGCCTACGTTGGCAGCCTCGGCGGGGTCGCCCTTGAGGAGGCCGAGCTCCTTCATGCCCTTGCAGATCTCAGTGACGGCCATCATGTGTACCTCGCGGTAGGTGATGCCGGGGCGCAGGGCGGCTACGGCAGTGCGGTAGGCGCGAAGGTTGATGTCGTAGACCATCTTCTGGCGCTCGGTGAAGCGGCCCGATACGGGCATCGTAGAGGTGAGGTCACCGGCATAGTGCATGGTGTTCTCGGCACCGGCATCGAGGAGGAAGAGCTGTCCCTCCTTGAGTACGTTGCTGTGGCAGTGGTTGTGGAGGGTCTGTCCGTTGATGGTGGCGATGACGGGGAACGAGAGGCCTCCTCCGTCGCGCATGGCTACCTCGGTGACAGCGGCTGCTACTTCGCTCTCCTTGATGCCGGGACGCACGATACGCATGGCGGTCTTGTGCATCTCAACGCTGGTGGCTACGGCCTGCTCGATCTGTGCGATCTCCTCGGCACTCTTGTAGTTGCGCTGGTCGACCACGGCGCGGATGAAGGGCACGGATGAGCCTGCGGCAATCTCGGCAGGTTGCTTGCCGAGGAGTTCGGCGAGCCATAGCTTGTGGTCGCCACGGTAGGGGGGAAGGTAGTGTATGGGCTGACCCTTTGCGGCAGCGCGGTCGAGGTAGCTCTTGAGCTCGCTCATGGGGAGGGTCTCGCGGATGCCTACACGCTCGCTCTTCTCACGGATGGTGGGCTGGATACCCATCCAGATGATGCTGTCGATGGTGAGCTCATCGCCAAAGATGATCTCGCGGTCCTCATCGATGTCGATAATGGCAGCAAGGCCGGCATAGTCGGAACCGAAGAAGTAGAGGAACGTAGAGTCCTGACGATAGTGATAGGTGTTGTCGGCATAGTTCATGCCACACTCGTCGTTGCCGAGGAAGAGCAACAGGCCGCTCTTGAGCGTGTCTTTCAACTGCTGGCGGCGACGGATATAAGTCTCTTTTGCAAACATGGTTTCTTATTTATGATTTATGGTTTATGATTTATGATTTGTGATTTATGATTTGTGATTTAGGGCTTTCATCTTTCATCTCTCAACTCTCAACTATCATCACTCATTCTTTCCGGTCATTCGGTTGTATATGCCGATGTACTTCATCGCGACGCTGCTCTCGCCATAGGTGCTTGCAGCCTTGCGTGCGGCCTCGCGACTCAGTATGTCATACTCGCCTTCGGTGAGGAGCCAGTGTATGCCACTTGCGAGGTCGCCCACGTTCTTGTATTCGGCAATGTAGCCATTGTGCAGATGGTCTATCATCTCGGGGATGCCACCCACATTGAAGCCTATGCAGGGTATGCCGCAGGCCATGGCCTCCACCACCGTGTTGGGGAGATTGTCCTGTAGCGAGGGGATGGCATAGAGGTCCACGGCATTGTAGACGTCGACCATCACCTTCTCATCGGCAATGTAGTTGAGGGGATATACGTCGAAAGGAATGCCATGACACATCGTGGGGTCCATGTCCTTACCTACGATGACGATGCCGAGCTTGCCCACCCACTCGGGGTGCTCTGCCGCAAGGCGTATGGCGGCCTCCTTCAAGTAGTGGAATCCCTTACGCTCGTCGCCCAGCATGTGTGAACTGAAGAGCACCAGGCGCTTGTCGGCGGGCAAGCCGAGCGCCTCGCGAGCCTGCTGCTTGCTGCGTGGGCGGAAGAGATTGATGTTGATGGCATTGGGGATGCACTCGATTTTCTTGCCCTGTAGCAGACGGCTGTTGCTTGCCATATTGCCGAGCCAACGGCTGCAGGCCACAAAGCGGATGTTTACTCCTTGGAGGAGCTGGGCCTTGCGGTCGAAGGTGTGGAATGCCATGTCGTGATGTTTGCGGCTATTCAGCTGCGGGCAGTCGTGGCAGTGCTCGGTGTAGTGGTCACAGTCGTGGGCATAGTGGCACACTCCGGTGAAGGGCCACATATCATGCAGTGTCCATACGATGGGCTTGCCCGATGCGATAATCTTCTCTATGGATGAGAGTGACAGCATGCCATCGTTGACCCAATGCAGGTGGATGACGTCGGCTTGCTTGAACTCGGGGAGCTCGGTGATGTCGCCGCCCGAGTGGCCAAGGTCGATGGCATAGATGCGGTTGCGGCGGAAGTGGGTGTGCAGTGCCACAGAGAAGCGTTCCCATAGTACGGAAAGGCGGTTTCCCACACTGCGTTCGGCCAGTACCGTGGTCAGCTGGTCGGTGCTCTTACGGCGTACGAGCATCTTGGCCTTGATGCCGTTGTTCTTCAAGGCTTCGGTGAGGCGATAGGCTGCAATGGCAGGTCCGCCCTGACGCTCTGTGGTATTGATGATGAGTACTCTCATGGGCTGTGCTTATTTTGACTTATCGGCCACGTCGAAGAGTGCTCGGGTCATATTACTCCACGCATACTTGGCTTTCTCCTCAAGGATGCCCTTGCGGTAGTCGTCTTCGGTGCGGTTGTCGACAAAGTCGACCAAGGCATCGGCAATCTCCTGTGCGTCGGGAGCCACTACGTAGCCCACCTTGCCGTGTGGGACGATCTCGGCCAAGCCGCCTACGTTGGTCACCAGCATGGGGCGTTCAAAGTGGTAGGCGATCTGCGTGATGCCGCTTTGTGTGGCCGTCTTGTAGGGTTGCGCCACGAGGTCGGCAGCAGCAAAGTAGTAGCGCACCTTGTCGGCCGGAACAAACTCCTTGCACCACACGATGTGCTCGGCCAGTTGTAGCTCGGCCTCCAGCTGTTCATATTTCTCGGCATTGCTGTAGAACTCTCCTGCTACGATGAGCTTCACCTTCTTGCCTCTCAGACGTTTGTCGGCAAAGGCACGGAGCAGTAGGTCGAGACCCTTGTAGTCGCGTATGAGTCCGAAGAAGAGGATGTAGCGGGTGTCGGCATCGAGCCCCAGTGTCTTGATCGCCTCGTCACGCGGCACCTTGGCACCGAAGTTGTCGTAGAGTGGGTGAGGGGTAAGTCCGTAGGGGAGGGTGTCGTCGAAGCTGCGGGCATCGTTGAGCACGCTCTCCGACATGGCTACATAGCCCTCCAATGACTTGATCATGTAGCGGGCAAACATGCGGTCGCCGATGCGGTGCTCGTGGGGGATGACATTGTCGAGCAGGCCTACCACGCGGATGTGCTTGTCGCGACGTACAATGCGGGCTATCGTGCCCAAGCAGGGTGCCAGGAAGGGGAGCCAGAAGCGGATCATTACCAGGTCGGGGCGTTGGCGACGAATCTCACGCCCTATCTTTATCCAGTTGAATGGATTGACGGAGTTGACTTTGCGCACGATGTTCAGGTCTGTCGGCGCAGGACTGGTAGAATATTGCGTAGTGCCAGGGAAGAGAAATCCAGGGTATTGCAGTGTGAAGGTATAGGTCAGCACCTCATGCCCCTCGCGCTGGAACTCGCGTGCCAGTCGCTCATTGAAATCTGCAATGCCTCCTCGATAGGGGTAGGCGGGCCCTACTATGATGATACGTTTCTTATCCATGCATCTGTGATTAGTTGCGACAAATGTACAAAAAAACTGCGATAGTATCGTAATTTGGTGCTCGATTAACGTAATATTAAATATTTCTTGTAACTTTGCTCTGCAAATAGTAATGCTAAAACATAACATAATCATAAGAATTTGAAGCTATGAAAACAAACTACGAAGTGCGCTATGCCGCACATCCCGAAGATGCAAAGAATTATGATACCAAGCGTATCCGTCGTGATTTCCTCATCGAGAAGGTGTTTGCTGCTGATGAGGTGAACATGGTCTATTCCATGTATGACCGTATGGTCGTAGGTGGTGCCATGCCCGTGAACGAGGCGTTGAAGCTCGAGGCCATTGACCCCTTGAAGGCTCCCTACTTCACCACACGTCGCGAGATTGGTATGTTCAATGTGGGTGGCCCCGGCATTGTGAAGGTGGGCGACGAGACCTACGAACTCGACTACAAGGAGGCGCTCTACATCGGTTCGGGCGACCGTGATGTATATTTTGAGAGCAAGGATGCACAGCATCCCGCTAAGTTCTACTTCAACTCTTGTACCGCACACCGCAACTATCCCAACAAGAAGGTGACCAAGGCCGATGCTGTAGTGGCTCACATGGGTTCGCTCGAAGGTTCTAACGACCGCAACATCAACAAGATGCTCGTCAATCAAGTGCTTCCCACCTGTCAGATTCAGATGGGTATGACCGAGTTGGCTCCCGGTAGCGTATGGAATACCATGCCTGCTCACGTGCATAGCCGCCGCATGGAGGCCTACTTCTACTTCGAGGTTCCCGAGGAGCATGCCGTATGTCACTTCATGGGCGAGGTCGACGAGACACGCCACATCTGGATGAAGGGCGACCAGGCCGTGCTCTCTCCCGAGTGGTCAATCCATAGCGCTGCTGCCACACACAACTACACCTTCATCTGGGGTATGGGTGGTGAGAACCTCGACTATGGCGATCAGGACTTCTCATTGATTACAGATTTGAAGTAAACACACAGAACGTATAATTTAAAAACTCATAACGAAATGAACATGTTTTCTTTAGAAGGTAAGAACGCCTGGATTACCGGCGCATCTTATGGTATCGGATTCAACATTGCCAAGGCTTTTGTCGGTGCAGGCATCAAGAATATCATCTTCAACGACATCAACGAAGAGGCTCTCGCAAGAGGATTGGCCAACTATAAGGAGGCAGGTATCGAGAACGTACATGGCTACGTATGTGATGTGACCGATGAGGTTGCCGTGAAGGAGCTCGTCGATAAGATTCATGCCGAGGTGGGCCAGATTGACATCCTTGTCAACAATGCCGGTATCATCAAGCGCATCCCCATGCACGAGATGAAGCGCTCAGAGTTCCAGCAGGTCATCGACATCGACCTCGTGGGTCCGTTCATCTGTGCCAGCGCTGTCCTCCCCGAGATGATGGAGCGTCGTGAGGGTAAGATTATCAACATCTGCTCTATGATGTCCGAGCTCGGCCGCGAGACCGTATCGGCCTATGCTGCTGCTAAGGGTGGTCTGAAGATGCTCACACGCAACATCTGCTCTGAGTATGGTGAGTATAACATCCAGTGCAATGGCATCGGCCCGGGCTACATCGCTACGCCTCAGACAGCTCCGCTCCGCGAGCGCCAGGCCGATGGCTCTCGTCATCCGTTCGACTCGTTCATCTGTGCCAAGACTCCCGCAGGCCGTTGGCTCGATCCCGAAGAGCTGGCTGGTCCTGCAGTGTTCCTTGCCTCTAAGGCATCAGACGCAGTGAATGGTCACATCCTCTACGTCGATGGAGGTATCTTGGCTTATATCGGTAAGCAACCCTAATCCGCATACGAAATGAAAAAACTTTCATTCCTCTCTATTCTCGCTCTGCTTGCCTCATGTGGGGTTAAGCAGAGTGCTGATTTCACCATCACCGTGCGCAACGACCAGGCTTACGATCGCGAAGAACTGGTCGAAGTACCCATCAGCGATGTTGCCAAAAAGGTAAAGCTCATCGATGAGGAGCAGTATATCGTACTCGATGCCGAGGGCAATCAGGTGCCTTATCAGATCACTTATGACGATAATCTTCTCTTCGAAGCCGACGTGAAGGCAGGCGGTGAGTCTGTCTACAAGGTGACTGTAGGTGATGCCGTAGAGGGCGAGGCGCTTGTCTATGGCCGTCACTACCCCGAGCGTTTCGACGATATCGCCTGGGAGAATGACCGCGTGGCTTATCGTGCCTATGGACCCGCCCTTCAGGCTCGTGGTGAGCGTGCTTTCGGTTACGATGCATGGGTGAAGCGTGTGTCCGGATTGGTGGTCGAGGAGCGCTATGCCAATGAGCTCAACCCCGACACGCAGGCCGAGATTGCCCGATTGCGTAAGGCACACAAGCACAACGAGGCCAATGAGCTGTATCAATCCGTTTCGTACCATGTGGATCATGGCAATGGACTTGACTGCTACAAGGTAGGCCCCACGCTGGGTTGTGGCACAGCGGCCTTGATGCAGGGCGACGATATCCTCTATCCCTATTGCTGGAAGGAGTATGAGATCATGGAGAATGGCCCCCTTCGCTTCACAGTGAAGCTTACCTACAATCCGTTCGTGGTGGGCAAGGACAGCGTTGTGGAGACTCGCATCATCTCACTTGCCAAGGGCTCTCAGCTTAATAAGACCGTTGTCACTTATGCCGGATTGACCAAGGCGATGCCAGTAGCTACGGGTCTTGTCATCCATCCCGAGAACCCCGAGGCCTATGTGCTCGAGGGCGACAAGGGGTATATCGCCTATGCTGACCTCACCGACAACGTGAACAACGACAATGGCATCATCTACGTCGGTGCAGTGATGCCCAGCAAGGTCAAGGAGGCCAAGGCGGTGATGTTCTCCGACAAGGAGGCCAAGGAGCGTGGTGCATCGGGCCATGTCATGGCTATCAGCAACTACAAGCCCGAGGCCGAGTATGCCTACTATTGGGGCTCAGGCTGGAGCAAGTATGGCTTCGAGTCGATGGAGGATTGGACCAATTACCTCGACCGCTATGCCCAGAGCGTACGCAATCCTTTGGTCGTGACCTACTAGGTCGAGCGAGATAAATGGTGCGACAATAAGCACAAAATAAGGGTAGCTCTCCTTCGCGGAGGCTGCCCTTATCTGTTTTTGGCAATAATAATAGATATGTCAATAATATAGATATTGTCCTAAACGTCTTGTGTCGTTGCCTTTTTTTATAAGCAGCAATCAGAAGGTGTAGCGTACCTGTAGCTGGATGTCTTCGCGGTGCGGGGCATCGATCATTGCGGCACCACTACTTATGGCATTGCGGTCAAAGTAGCGTGTGGCACCCAGCTTGGCTGTAGCCGTGAGGCGTGGTGCCTCTTTGTGACTATAGTGCACGAGCAGGTATCCGCGCAGGCCGGTGCCGTAGTACATCTGGTAGTTGTAGGCATAGAGCAAGCCGCGCTCGTAGCCGTAGAGGCGGGCGGCATAGTCGGCATGGAAGGCGGTGAGCCCTGTGGCGAGGCGCAGTGCATGGTGCCCGAAGGTGGGGGAGTAGGTGGCTTGGATGCTACCCATCATGCCGGTAGAGAGCGTCTCGGCCTGTACGATGGACCCCTCGGCCAAGGCTTGGCAGGTGAGTGTAGGGGAGAGCGTGCCGCTCCACTGTAGGCGGATGCGGTGGGTCCACTCGTTGAGCAGACCGCCCTGGGGCAGTAGGTAGCCTTCGGCCACATCGCGTTGCTTCAGGCGGAATCGGTAGCGCAGTTGCAGGCTATGATAATCGTTTGGTGTGTAGCGGGCAGTGACCGCGCCATCGGTGCCGTATGATGGGGCCGACACGCGGTAGCGCAGGTAGGGAAAGTGGCAGCCATCGGCGTAGGCCGTCAGTTGGATCCGTCGGTGGGGTTGCCATTCGGCACCGAGGTAGAGGCCCTGCTCGTTGCGGATATCCGAAGAGGAGGCGAAGGCCTTGCCCTCCAGGGCCCAGAAGTCGTGGGGATAATGGCGTTGTAGCAAGGTAAGGTAGAGTCTGTCGGCAGCCTTTACGCGCAGGGTGTTGAGCGTGGCTACGGAGCCCTTCGCATCGATGGCCGTCTCGCCCATGATGCTCAGGCGATGGTGGTGCCAGGCATAATCTATGGAGGCATTCCAGAAAGCGTGACCTTGAGGAGCATAGCGCTTATAGGCCTGTGTCGAGGGCGCGAAGTTGCGATTAAAGGCTTGGTACATCGTGGTCAGACCTAAGTGGAATCCATGGGCGGCATAGCCGAGATGTGCGCCGAAGAGGTTGCCGCGTGTGTTGCCCTTGCGAGCCTGCTCGAGGGGAGTGCGGTGATAGCCGTCGCTCTTCAAGGAGCTGATGCTTGCCCCGTCGAGCGTAGCATCAAGCCGTCGGTACGAGGCGAAGGCGGTGAGTTGCCACGCGCGCCATGCCATGGTAGCTGCTGCTCCCGTGTAGTAGTCTCCTTCGCTTGCGCCACGATGAGGCTTGATAGAGGGCGACAGTCGTCCCAACCCCTGCAGGAGCATGCTCTTGCCCAAGGCAAAGTCGGAGTTGAGCACCAGTCCCTGTCCGAAGCGCAGGCGGTAGTTGCCCACGACAAGGTTCTTGAGTAGTCCCATGTCTCCCAGTTGTACATATCCCGAGAGGTAGTCGGGTAGGGGAGCACTCCGGGTGAAGATGGGCTCGCCCGCATCCTTTTCGGTGCTCACGCCCCACGAGAGGTGCGTGTCGTAGCGATAGGTGTAGCGTAGGTTGTGATACAAGGCATTGCCCATGTAGTAGCGCGAGGGTGACGCGTCGAGTTGGCTCTGTGTGCGTGGGGCATAGCCAGCACGGTCGTAGAGCGGTATGTCGAGCCGTGAGGAGAGTTCGCTGCGTCCGTGAGTAAGCATGCGCTTCAGCGCGTGGCGGGTCTTCTCTTCGGGCTTGGCAGCCTCGCCGAAGGTGACGAAGTACGACAACAGTTGGCGCGTGTGGTAGTCGAGTTCGGGGATCAGCATCAGCTCGCCCACGCTGCGTAGGGCGCCATACCTAAAGATATAGTCGTGTATGCTCTTGATCTGCCGTTGGGTAAGGAATCCCAGTTGCTGCAGCTCCGTGCTGTCGGCACTGTTGATGTTGATGGGGTTGGCATGCAAGTACAGGTAGTCTTCGTAGAGGTTCGATGTCGCCACGACCCCCTCCTCGCCCTCGGCATCGAGCTCTGCGGCGAGTTGCTCCATGAAGTCATCCCACAAGGCAAACTGTGCCGATGTCCTCAGCGGACACAGCAGCAAAGCCCATACGACAACTGCTATTTGGATTGCGATCCTTCTCATCTCACCTCCTATTCCTATGCGAAGATAGAGATAAATAGGCGAAAAAACTCCATTTTGCTATCATATTATGAGAATAATGCGGTATATTTGCTCTACCAAACCTATTTACGAGTTATGCCCATCATCCACATCACATCGCTTACGCACGAAGGAGTCGAAATCTTCAGCACATTGACCGAGGCGCAATTGCGTCGCGGCATCGAGTCAGACCGAGGTGTCTTCATCGCCGAGAGTCCCAAGGTGATCCGTGTGGCCATCACGGCAGGCTATGAGCCCCTGGCCCTACTATGCGAGGAGCGCCACGTCGCAGGCGATGCGGCCGACATCATCGCTGCCCACCCCGCCATGCCGGTGTATACGGGCAGTCGCGACCTGCTGGCCTCGCTCACGGGATACACCTTGACACGTGGCGTGCTATGTGCCATGCGCCGCCCTGTGGAGCCAGTCCTGTCCGACGTCCTGAGGGGAGCACACCGTGTCGTCGTCATCGATGGTGTCACTGACACGACCAACATCGGAGCCATCTTCCGCTCAGCGGCAGCACTGGGCATCGATGCCGTGTTGCTCACGCGCACCGCTTGCGACCCGCTCAACCGCCGCGCCGTACGCGTGTCCATGGGCTCGGTATTCCTTGTTCCTTGGACCTGGGTCGACGATATCGATGCCCAGCTCCATGCCGAGGGGTTCACCACCGCGGCCATGGCCTTGACCGACGACTCCATCCCGCTCGACCATCCCGTCTTGAAGTCGGCCGACCGACTGGCCATCATCATGGGCACCGAGGGCGACGGCCTTGCCCACGAGGTCATCACGGCGGCCGACCATGTGGTGCGCATCCCCATGGCTCATGGCGTTGACTCCCTCAACGTTGCCGCCGCCGCTGCCGTTGCCTTTTGGGAGCTGCGAGCCCGAACGGGAAGCATGTAGCCCCTCCCTCTTAGGGGGGGTAAGCACGACCTGTCGTTCCCCTCTGTTCGGGATATTTGTTGATGAACATTTGCATATCTCTAAAAACTTGACGAACTTTGTTGCTGCGCACAACCATTCAGAATTCAGAATTCAACAACATATGATTACCTATCAGACCGACGGCACACGCATGCCCGACATCAAGAAACGCCCCACCACAGCGTGGATACGCTCTGTGGCTGCCACCTACGGCAAGAAGGTGGGTGATGTGAACTATATCTTCTGCAACGACGAGCGCATACTCGAGGTCAACCGCGAGTACCTGCAGCACGACTACTACACCGACATCATCACCTTCGACTACACCGAGGGCGACACCATCAGCGGCGACCTCTTCATCAGTCTCGACACGGTGAAGACCAATAGCGAGCAGTTCGCCACCGAGTACGACGAGGAGCTGCACCGCACCATCATCCACGGCATCCTCCACCTCTGCGGCATCAACGACAAAGGCCCCGGCGAGCGCGAGATCATGGAAGCAGCCGAGAACAAAGCGTTGTCGATGAGAGTTAATTAAGAATTAGGAGTTAGGAATTAGGAGTTGAGAAGTTAAAGGGAGGTGGTTCTCTTGAGGAGTTAAGGAGTTAAAGGGGAGAGGTCTTTGTTGGGAGTTAAGGAGTTAAAGGGAGTTATCGCTTCGCTCTTTGGAAGTTAAATGCCGATAGTCCTTTCGCGCGATATAACATTTGGCCTTTAACTCCATTTATCTCCATTTAATAACCTTTATCTCCTAAACATTTAGCCTTTAACTCCATCTATCTCCATTTAATAACCTTTATCTCCTAAACATTTGGCCTTTAACTTCATCTATCTCCATTTAACTCCATTTAAATACCAAATACACAATACACAATACAAAAAAATACCCCAATGAAGAAAACCCTATTCCTTGCAGCCCTCGCGGCCATGAGCCTCGGCGCTGCAGCACAAAGCATCACTCCACAGATGTTGGAGAAGTTCAAGACCGACAATGCGCTCACCGCTACCGACCGCGCCATCCACAACGCCATGGCAGCCAACGACGTGCGCAACCTCGCCGTCAACCAATCCAACCAAACTGAGATGGACACCTACTTCACCTACAGCGTGCCCTCAAAGGGTATTACCGACCAGAAGTCATCGGGCCGTTGCTGGCTCTTCACCGGGCTCAACGTGATGCGTAGCCGTGTCATCAACGAGCATAACCTGCCCAGCCTCACCTTCTCACACGTCTACAACTTCTTCTACGACCAACTGGAGAAGTCCAACCTCTTCCTCCAGGCCGTCATCGACACCGGTGACAAACCCATGGAAGACAAGACCGTGGAGTGGCTCTTCAAGCACCCCTTGAGCGACGGAGGCACCTTCACCGGCGTAGCCGACCTCGTGGCCAAGTATGGTATCGTGCCCGCTGGCGTGATGCCCGAGACCTATGCCAGCAACAACACCAGTCGCTTCACTGCCCTCATCGCCCGCAAGCTACGCGAGGATGGTCTCATTCTGCGCGACAAGGTTGCTGCCGGTGCCAAGAAGAAGGAGCTCGAAGCCCTGAAGAGCGACATGCTGAGCGAGGTATACCGCATCCTCGTGCTCGGTTTCGGCGAGCCCGTCACCACCTTCAAGTGGGCCCCCAAGGACGCCAAGGGCAAGTATATGTGGGAACCCAAGGAGTACACCCCGCAATCGTTCTACGCCGAGTTTGTGGGCGAGGACTACCAGAACGACTACATCATGCTCATGAACGACCCCACACGCGAGTACTGGAAGACCTACGAGATACAGTATGACCGCCACACCTACGACGGCCACAACTGGCTCTACCTCAACCTCCCCCTCGACGAGATCAAGCAGATGGCCATCGCCTCCATCAAGGACTCCACGATGATGTACTTCTC
>JAZONP010000155.1:0-17446 GCA_045654565.1 Bacteroidaceae bacterium | reverse complement strand
CGTCATCGTTCAGTTCGTCGTGAACAAGGACGGCAGCATCTGCGAAGCCAATGTCGTGAAAAGTGTAGACCCGCTGCTCGATGCCGAAGCCTTACGTGTTGTCAACGCCATGCCCCACTGGACACCCGGCAAGCAGAGAGGCGAGCCCGTGCGCGTACGCTTCACCATCCCCGTAGCTTTCCATCTTGCTGAAGCCACAGCCCCCAAGGCAAGCGAACTCAAGCAGGCGGCCACGGCAAAGACTACGGGGAGCACCGTTGACGGCGAGGAGGTATTCCTGGTGGTAGAGAATCTGCCCGAGTATCCTGGCGGAATGCAAGAGCTGATGAAGTATCTGCAAAAGGAGATGAAGTACCCCAAGGAGGCACAGGACAAAGGCATCCAAGGCCGCGTCATCGTACAGTTCATCGTAAAAAAGGATGGCAGCATCATCGATCCTGAGGTGGTGAAGCCCGTAGACCCGTTGCTCGATGCCGAGGCAGTGCGCGTAGTCAATGCTATGCCCAAGTGGAATCCCGGCAAGCAGAGAGGACAGGCGGTCAACGTGCGTTTCACTCTCCCCCTCACGTTCCGGTTGCAATAAAGAGTCGTTCCACTAACCAAGCGACACCGCTTTGTCTTCATGGTGCGGTGTCAAAGGTCGGGCACATCCTCGTGAGGGTGTGCCTGATTTTTTTCTTTGTGTACAATTGATAGTGTTATAACTCTCCTTTAAATTATCCATAAATTGTACAGAATCTGATGTGACGTTGGTCGCTCTCAGTACTCTTTGACTATGTGGTACGATGCCAAACCCGCATTGGATCGGTATATCCACTCTGCCTGTTGCATATCCCATGTTTATCCATTATCTTTGTTCCATAAAGAGAAGAATATTTCTGCTCGCGAATAGAAATGTTTCTAACCGCGAATAGAAAGTGTTATGCTCGCGGGTAGAAAATATTCTGACCGCGAATAGAAAAATAGATGAAACCATAGAAGAATCCTTAATGCCTATGAAAATAAAGAGATCAAAGCATGTGCATCACGACAGTGGGTATACCCCTGTGGTGAATTGCAAACTGGCCAGTCGCCGCCTCGTTTGTGGCTCGGAAACCGACGTACAGGGTGTGGCCGTAGCCGTTGCCCACTCGCAGAAGGTCGACATCGAACAGATGGCACACGACATCAGCCACGCCACCACTGCCACGCCCACCGATGTGAAGCTCGTGTGGGACGCGCTGCGCACGGTCATTACCGACGCTTTGTGTGAGGGACGCCGCGTGCAGCTCGATGGACTGGGCTCGCTCACCATGGAGCTGAGCAGTCATACCGGCTCAACGCTACCCACGGGCAAGGATGTACGCATCAGCGGCATCCGCTTCCGCCCCGACAAGCACCTGCTGGACCGCCTTGCCGATGTGAAGTTCAAGGTGGAGGACAAGGTGCGCCAGCCTCTTTCGGCACACGAACTGGCCGATGCCTTGTGCGAACACTTCGCGATACACGACGACATCAACGTCCGCGAGTTTGCCCACATCAGCCACTATGCCGTGAGCACCTCGTACCAGAAGTTGGCCGACTATGTGGCGCATGGCGAGATGGAGCCCGTGCCCCGCATCAAGGGCTGCTACCGTCCTACGCCAGGCAATTTCGGGCGGGAGGAGTGAAAGAGTAGAAGTATTTGTAGGATTTAAGTGTCAAGTAATCAGAATGAAACAGACAAAGCAACTTCTCATAGCCCTTACCGCGCTGATGCTGGGGGCTTATGGCACACAGGCAAGGCATATCGCCGCAGATGCCCGAGGCATTGCCGCCAATATCGCCCAAGTGGCAGATGACGACTCGATAGATCATGAGCAGGTGTTTATAGAACATGAGGAAGCGCCAGAATTCCCCGGTGGCACGCAAGCCCTGAATGAATACATCAAGAGCAACAAGCTGTACCCTCAGGAGGCTATGGATAGAGGCATCGAGGGGCGTGTCATCGCGCAGTTCGTAGTGGACAGCATGGGCAATGTCTGTGAAGAGCGTGTGGTGAGGTCTGTTGATACGCAACTCGACGGTGAGGCCATCCGCCTGATACGCAACATGCCGAGATGGAAGCCTGGCAAGCAGTGGGGAAGACCAGTGCGAGTGCGCTATACCATTCCCATCACCTTTGCTCTGCCCGACGGCGCTGCCAAGAAGGTCGTCGAAAGTCCCAAGCCTAAAGGTCCGACGATAGATGAGGCCGATAAGAAGCCACTCATCGTGCTCCTCTTTGCCAATGGAGCAGAAATCATTGCCGAAGGCAAGCAGCTCAACTATGTGCCTTGCGTTGTTGTCGAGTTTGACTACCTCGAACCGTTTGACCTGTCGGCTGAAGACATTGCCGATGCCGATACTTTGGGGTGGTACATGGCAGAAGACAAGTACGGCAAACAGGGCAAAGATGGCGCTATTGTGTATCACGTCAAGGAGAAGAGCTATGGCGAAGTGACCAAGGCGTTGAAGCATCATTGGTTCAACAAAGGTAGCAACGAGCGGCTACGGACGATAGAGAAGAGGTCGGGGAGCGCCGATGAGGAGGTCGTAGAATATGAGTCAAAATATGAAGACATGTTTATTCATTATGAATCACAGCCCGAGTTCCCTGGTGGGATGCAGGCCTTGATGGACTATATGAAAGCGAATATCCGTTATCCCCAAGAGGCCAAGGAGAGGGGTAAGCAAGGACGCGTCATCGTACAATTTATCGTAGAGGAGGATGGCACTCTTACTGGGGAACAAGTGCTCAAGCCTGTCGACCCCCAGCTTGATGCCGAGGCCATCCGCATAGCACGTAGCATGCCCAAGTGGAAGCCTGGAGAGACTCGCGGCAAGCCCACCCGAATGCGATTTACCTTCCCTGTGTCCTTCAGGTTGAAAGATTAGTTTTATGGAGGGTTTTGATGTCCTCCTCTTACGCCCCCATCAAATAAAACAGTAGCAAATTTGACCAATCAAAATCATTTGTTTATTTTTGCAGAGATAAAGACGGATTAAAGTTTTAAAGAAAATGGATTTATTCAACTATACTCGTCGAGAGAGTTGTGAGGTGCAGATTGGCTGCACTCCGCTCGGAGGCGACAATCCCATCCGTGTGCAGTCGATGACAACAACGGCTACGACCGATACCGAGGGTTCGGTGGCACAGGCTAAGCGTATCATTGAGGCTGGTGGCGAATATGTGCGCCTGACGACACAAGGCGTGCGCGAGGCGGAGAACCTGCGCGAGATCAATGGTGGGCTGCGTGCCCAGGGCATCACGACTCCGCTTGTGGCCGATGTGCACTTCAATGCCCGTGTGGCCGATGTGGCAGCGCTCTATGCCGAGAAGGTGCGCATCAACCCCGGCAACTATGTGGACACGGCACGCACCTTCAAGCAACTTACCTACACCGACGAGGAGTATGCACAGGAGATTGAGAAAATTCGCGCCAAGCTGGTGCCCTTCCTTAATATATGTAAGGAGAACAACACGGCGATACGCATCGGTGTGAACCATGGTTCGCTCAGCGACCGCATCATGAGCCGCTATGGCGACACGCCCGAGGGCATGGTGGAGTCGTGCATGGAGTTTCTGCGCATCTGCGTGGCCGAGGAGTTTACCAACGTGGTTATCTCTATCAAGGCCAGCAACACGGTGATCATGGTGCGCACGGTGCGCCTACTGGTGGCACAGATGGAGAAGGAGGGCATGAAGTTCCCCTTGCACCTCGGCGTGACCGAGGCGGGTGAGGGCGAGGACGGGCGCATCAAGAGTGCCGTGGGCATAGGGGCGCAGCTCTACGATGGCTTTGGCGACACGATACGTGTATCGCTGAGCGAGGCTCCCGAGGCGGAGATCCCCGTGGCGAAGGCGTTGGTCGATTATGTGACGGCACATGCCGTGCATCTGCCCATCGAGGGCGTGGTGGCCGAGGAGTTCAACTACTTTGCCCCCGAGCGTCGCAACTCGCATGCCGTGGGCAATATCGGTGGCGGACAGGTGCCCGTGGTCATCGGCAGCTGTTCCGGTAAGGAGCGGGGCTTCGATGCCAACCTCCGTCCCGACTACCTCTACTGTGGCAGCACACTGCCCGACGAGCGCCCCGACATGCCGCTCATCGTGGATGCTCCGGCATGGACGGGCGAGGAGAACACCTATCCCGTGTTCATGGGCTTTGGCGAGAGAAACCTCTTGCCGCTCCTGGCCATGTGTCCCGCAAAGTTGAAGTTCCTCTTTGTGACCTATAGCCAGTGTTCCGAGGAGGTGTTGGCCTGCCTCAAGACACACCCCGAGGTGGTCATTATCCATCATACAAACCACTTGCACCGCGTGGGTGAGCATCGTGCCTTGGCACACTTGCTCATGCACGAGGGCATCACCAACCCCATCGTATACTCCCAACTCTATGCCGAGGGTTCGCTCTCTGGCTTGCAGCTGCGTGCGGCGGCCGACACGGGCGTGCTTTGCATCGACGGCCTCGTGGACGGACTCTATATACATAACATCGGTAACAACATCGCCCCCGAGCAGATCGATGCTACGGCACTCAACATCCTGCAGGCTGCGCGTGTGCGCACCAGCAAGACCGAGTATATCTCATGCCCCGGCTGTGGACGTACGCTCTACAACCTGGAGGAGACCATCGCCCGCATCAAGGCGGCCACATCGCACCTCAAGGGACTGAAGATTGCCATCATGGGCTGCATCGTCAATGGCCCCGGCGAGATGGCCGATGCCGACTATGGCTATGTGGGCGCGGCACGCGGCAAGGTGAGCCTTTATAAGCAGAAGGAATGCATCGAGAAGAACATCCCCGAAGAACATGCCGTGGAGAAATTGCTGGAGTTGATTGATAAATATGAACAATAATCTTTTTTGACAACGGACAACAGACAACAGACGAAAGTCTGGCTTAGCGATGTGCTCCATCCGGATGGCGTCCGTAGTCTGTTGTCTGTTGTCCCCAAAAATAGTAAATGGAAACCCTATTCATCATCCTTGCCCTTGTGTGTGCCATTGTCGGCCTCTTGGGTGCTGTGCTCCCGGCATTGCCTGGGGCACCGGTCAGCTACATCGGGCTGTTGCTGTTGCTCCCTTGTGAGGGAGTGGAGGTCAGTACGGCCTCGTTGTGGGTTTATGGTATCTTGCTGGTTGTCGTATCGGTCCTTGACTATATAGCCCCCGTGTGGCTCACCAACCTCAGTGGCGGTGGCCAGCAGGCTACGCGTGGCTCTATGGCAGGACTCATCGCGGGACTCTTCTTCTTCCCTCCCATAGGGCTTATCATCGGTCCGTTCGTGGGGGCCTTCATTGGCGAACTCATGGAGAGTCGGTCGAAGGGCAAGGCGCTGAAGGTAGCTCTGATGTCGTTTGTGGGCTTTGTGATCACTACGGGCATTAAGATTATCTATAGCGGAGTACTGCTGTTTGTCATCGCCGTAAAAGTGATACAGCTGATTTTTTAATAAACAGATACAATTTTAATACAAACACTAAATCTTTTGATGTATGAAAAAACATTTTACAATTCTAAGTGGAATCATTGCATGCCTGTTTGTAGGTAACGTGGCTACAGCCCAAGAGAATCCTCATGTGAATCTGCGTGTTGAGGCGCGTGGCGACTTGCAGGTAGAAGCTTTCGGCTCTGATGTGACGTCGGCAAATACCGGCTTCCGTGGTAAGCAACTCAACTTGCGTCTTAATGGAAATATTAATGACTCATGGAGTTATGCGTACCGCCAACGTATGGGAAAACCGAATGGTGACGCCAGCTACTTCGATGCAGTGGATCATATCAACCTTACCTATTCGACCAATATGTTCTCATTCACAGCTGGTAAGCAGACCGTGGCTGTAGGTGGCTATGAGTATGACCGTGCACCGATAGACTTCTACTTTGGCTCGGAGTATTGGTACAATATGGACTGCTATCAATGGGGTGTGAGCGTCAGCTGCGAATTAGGTAGTGAAGCTAAGGATGTGTTGCAGCTACAGGTCGTACAGAGCCCCTTCCGTAGCGTGTCGCCGTCTTTGTTTGGAGGCAATATGCTCTGGAAAGGATCACATGGATGGATTGATATTCTGCACTCTGTAAACGTCATGGAGTATGCAAGGAAGAAGTTTGTGTCTTTCTTGACCCTTGGTCATCAGTTTAATATGGGTGATTTCGCCTTGCAACTTGATTGGATGAATCGTGCCGATATGAATGACTTCGGTTTCGATGATTTCTCTGTGATGGCCGATCTCTCATGGAGCGCATTGGAGAATCTCAATGTGTTTGCTAAAGCAACGTATGATGTAAACAAGGATAACGTGGCTGACCTTTGTGTGCTCCCAGGTACGGAACTTACTCGTGTGGGTGCCGGCGTGGAGTTTTTTCCCATTAAGGATAGCCGAGACGTACGCTTGCATGGCACATACAGCTATGCGTGGGGGCAGAATGGTAATCTAAATGGAACAGTGGGGGACAATCACTCTTTCGTTTCGGTAGGTGTTACCTGGAAGATGAGTATCCTAAAACGATGAGACGTTAGGGGGTTGTTTATCCGACATTTGAGCAAAATGTCGGATAAATCATCTTTAATACAGCCTTTAGATTTAATACTTTTTTTCTTGCCATGAAAATGAAAAACATTCTACGCCGTTGCTATGATGCCATTCCCTCGGGTATCATCTGCCTGCTTGTCGTGTTTGCCCTCTTCGGCTATCTGGGCCATAAGATGGGTACGCCCAATATGCTTAACACGGTGATGAACACGGCTCACGACCTGCTGCTCAATACGGTGTTCTACCTGATGGCCATATGTGTCATCACGGGTGCGTTGGGTAAGGTGTTCGTGGAGTTCGGGGTGGTGAACTTATTGGAGAGATTGCTGCGCCCGCTCATGCGTCCACTCTTCAATCTGCCTGGCGTGGCATCGCTGGGGGCTGTGCTCACCTTCTTGTCGGATAATCCTGCCATCATCTCTCTGGCGCAAGATAAGCGTTTTGCTTCCTACTTCAAGAAGTATCAGTTCATCTCGCTCACCAACTTTGGTACGGCCTTCGGCATGGGCTTGCTGGTCATTGTCTTCATGGTGGGGCAAGGTTATTATGTGGAGCCGCTTATTGGGCTTATTGGCGCTTTTCTCGGTTGTGTGGTGTCGACGCGGTTGATGCAGCACTTTGTGTTGAAGGCTTATCCTCACTATAAGGAAGATAATGCCTGCGAGGTAGAGGTGGTCGAAGTAGTCGAAGATAAGGAGGGCCGAAAACCTATGTTTCAGCGCATTCTCGACTCCTTGCTTGACGGCGGTCGTACGGGTGTTGACGTGGGCCTTGCCATCATTCCAGGCGTGCTCATCATCTCTACACTGGTGATGGTGCTCACCTTTGGCCCTTCGGCGGACGGGACATATACAGGTGCAGCTTATCAAGGCGTGGAGTTGTTGCCATGGATAGGCGAGAAGATTGGCTTCATCTTCCGGTGGCTCTTTGGGTTTGAGGACCCACACCTCATCGCTTTCCCCATCACAGCACTCGGTGCTGTAGGAGCGGCTCTTGGCTTGGTGCCAAACTTCATTGCTGAGGGGTGGATTGATGGCAATGCCATTGCTGTATTTACAGCTATCGGTATGTGTTGGAGTGGGTACTTGAGCACTCATACGGCTATGCTCGACACCTTGGGCTATCGTGGTCTGACCTCAAAGGCAATCCTTGCACATACCATAGGGGGCCTCGTCGCTGCCGTCTTGGCTCACTGGATGTTTGTCCTGTATAGCTTGATTTAACAATAACAGAAGTAGAATAAAGCCTCCTCTGCACTGCAGGGGAGGCTTTATTGTATGGGTGTTGTCCCTCTCGTTGGTCGAGGCTATTCCTCTTCTTTGTGGGGCTCGAAGAAGCTGAAGTGTACGCTGCCATATACACGCTCCTGTACGAAGCAGGGGTGCTCGGCAAAGCTATGGTCCTTGCCATGCTCGAGGATGAGCATGCCCTCGGGGGCGACCATACCTTTATTTAATATAAGGTCGGGGAGCTCGGCCAGGCGGGTGAGTGCGTATGGAGGGTCGGCAAAGACAATGTCGAAGGTGTCGTGACACTTCTCGATGTAGCGGAACACGTCGGCTCGTAAGGGTATCCAATTCTCCTCTTTGAGCTGTTCCTTTACCTTATATATATGGGAGTGGTGCAATGGCTCGCGCTCTACAGAAATCACGCGACCACAACCGCGTGATACGAACTCAAGACTGATGCCTCCTGTGCCGGCAAAGAGGTCGAGCACGTTGGCACATTCCTCCAGGTCGATGAGGTTATTAAGCACGTTGAAGAGGTTCTCCTTGGCAAAGTCCGTGGTAGGGCGTGCTTTGAAGTTACGGGGTACTTCAAAGGTGCGACGCTTATATTTTCCGCTGATTACTCGCATGCGATAAGGGTTTGTAGATCAAAAGGCATCTCGTCGATACGTGCCAACTCCGTAGAGTGGAATTCTTCGGCGGGACGAATGATGTGTATGTTTTGAATAAATTTCTCTAATTCTTTGGTTATGTTCTTGGTGTGTCGTGGCTGTCCTGCAATGTGAATAGTGTCGTCTGTTTGCGATAAGTTCAGTGTTCCCCAGCAATTGAGAAGGAAGTAGAGTGCATCCGTAGCATTGCGGAAACGGAAGGTGTTCACGAAGAGTGGTGCTGCATTTTCGTAGCACATAAAATCTATGCTGTGCTTGTGCATATAAAGCAGACTGTATCTCTTGTTGTTGGCAAAACTGCGTTCTATGCCGAAATCGATAAGTGGTGTCACAGCTGCATAGATTCTTGCCTTAGGATACTGGGTGAGTATGTACTTATGTAGTTGTTTTTCAATGTCAAACAGTATTACAGTTTGCTCGTCGCTGGTGGTATTGCTTAGTATGGATGAACCGGCAGTGGAGGAGGTGTTTAATCGGTAAAACTCCCCTTCGTACTGCTCTGCATAGTATTCCTTAGGAACAAGTGTATAGTTGGTATCGGCAAGGATGATATTTACCGTTCCATACGTATGCTTCAGCATCTCTGTTTCCTCAATGGCATTTTTCAAATTGCTCACCAAAGGCTTTAGCGGGTCTATTCGGTAGGGGAGATAAGCGTACTCATTGGTCGCTTGTGGATTGTGTATGGTAAAACAAAATCCATCCGTGCTCAGACGGATGGATAATGTATATTGTCTGGTTTTCTTAAAGTCAATCACTGTATCTCAGTGTGGATTGATGTTTTATTATTCCCAGTTACCTGCATTGTTGTTACCAACCTCAGCGTCACCTACCTTCAAACCGACGTAGCGACCCATTTCCTCCTGTGTATTGATGAGGTTGTTGAGCTCGTCTTTGTTAATTCCTTCGAGATAGGTGCGATAAGGAGTCTTAGCCTCGAAGAGGTAAATCTTGTTGCCTGACTTACCGCTTGAGTCGCAACCTGTGCGCAACTCAAACTCTGCACCATTACCAAAGGGTACATAGCGGAGTGAATCTGCGTTGAAGCCTTTGGGGAAGAGGGTGTCAAGAGCCAATACCCAGAATGTGTCGCGGCTGAAGAAATACTCTTCTACCTCTCCATCCTTGTTCAAGCGTACAAGGCCTGCTTTCTCTGCTTCCTTCCACTTTTTCTTGGCATCTGCAGGTTTCTTAGCTTTGCGGGCATCCTCAATGAGCTTGGCTGCCTTGTCCTCGGTAAGTCCGTCCTCAAGCTGTGCGTCGGTGAGCTCGCCCACTTTCTTGATGAAAGGGAGTTTTTCGTTCTTTACGAATGCGATGAGCTCGTCAAAGTTATCAGTGTATTGTCCCTTGTTAACCTTGTTGTTGTCGCGGAATGCAACCTGTGCAGTGCGGATGTCAATCAAGCGTGCGATAATCTCTTTCTCTCTAGCTTCACGCTCCTTACCGAAGTTGATAGAGCCCATAATGCTACCCACACAGATGTATGCAAGACCTGCAACACACAGTGTCAATACGATATTTACAATTTTTTTCATGTTTATATGATTTATTTGATTAATTTCGTGCTGCAAAAGTATAACAAATAGTTTGAAAATACTATAAAAAGGTGAGATTTTTCTCTTAAGGTCGATGATAAATCGTTTTGTAACAGCTAAAATACGGGATAATTTCGGATTTCCTCCTACGAGTGAACAATCAGAGGTTATTGACATGATAGGAGATTTCTTGATGTCTCGTCGGGACATGGAGCTTTTTCTGCTCCGTGGTTATGCTGGTACGGGTAAAACGACACTAGTGAGTGCTTTGGTGAAGACATTGGTTGAACTTCACCAACCTGTAGTGCTTATGGCTCCTACAGGACGGGCAGCCAAGGTGTTCTCTTCGTATGCTGATCAACCGGCCTATACCATCCACAAACGCATTTATCGCCAAAAGTCGATAACGGATACAGAGAGTTTCTCGCTCAATGTTAACCTGTCCAAGCATACGTTGTTTATCGTTGATGAAGCTTCCATGATAGCTAATGATGGTCTTTCTTCAACGGCTTTTGGTACGGGGAGGTTGCTGGACGATCTCATACAATATGTTTACTCCGGTGAAGGGTGTCGTCTGATGCTTATGGGAGATACAGCCCAGCTGCCTCCCGTAGGTGAAGAGGAGAGTCCTGCACTGATGCCTGCCCTGTTGAAATCGTATGGTCTGAATGTGTATGAGAAGACGCTGACACAGGTAATGCGCCAGCTCTCTGATTCGGGAATACTATACAACGCGACTTCTATACGATGTCGCTTGACTGCTATGCAATGTGGAGTGGATTCAGATAGTGTATTATTAGATCAGGAAGTGGTGCCTTCAAAAGATGTGGCTCACGTTTCTGGCGCTGATTTGATAGACTCGCTTGAAACCTCCTATTCTCGTTGGGGAGTAGATGACTGTATGATTATCTGCCGGTCCAACAAGCGCGCCAATATCTATAATCAGGGAATTCGTAACCGCATTCTCTATCGTGAGGAAGAACTCTGCTCGGGTGACCGCATCATGATAGTGAAGAACAATTATTATTGGGTAGAGCAAGAACAGCGTGCTCTTATTGCTGCAGCCAAAGAACAGGGCCAAACAAGCATCCCTTCTCTTCCTCTCTCCTTCATTGCCAATGGTGATATTGCAGTGGTGCGTCGTGTACGTCGTACGCGTGAACTGTATGGATTTCGGTTTGCAGATGTGTTGCTTCGTTTCCCCGATTATGATGATTATGAGATGGAAACGACTGTTTTGCTTGATACGCTATGCTCAGAATCTCCTTCCCTTACTCGCGAGGAGGCAGAACGCTTATTCCAGTCTGTGATGGATGACTATGCACACATTGCGACTAAGAAGGAGCGGTATCAGCAACTGCGGCTTGACCCTCACTTCAATGCTCTGCAGATAAAGTATGCCTATGCGGTAACTTGCCATAAGGCACAAGGTGGGCAGTGGAGTTGCATTTATCTTGATCAGGGATACCTGCCGGATGTGTCTCTCATTGATTATAATCGTTGGCTTTATACGGCCTTTACGAGAGCTTCGGAACAGATATATCTGGTGAATTGGCCAAAGAGTAGGGAGGAGTAATCTTGCTTTCTAATCGCTTGACCTATTTCCTGTAATTTCGGCTATTGACTGTGCACAATATCTGATGTCTTCATCCATGTCAAGATAGGGGTATTGTTCTTTTAATGCCTCGATTTTTGAAATGGTTTGTTCCAAGAATAGCTTGCGTTGTAGCGACTGAGGTTGGAAGGGCCGATGTTCCATGGCGCGAACAATCTTCTCCCATTGTATCATGAACCTCTTTGTCTCGTCATCAATACAGAACTCGATAAATTGCTCCCACACATATTCGATGGCTTGTGGTGATGGATGCGCCATGTCTTCAGCGTAGAACCGATAGTCACGCAGCTCGTCCATAACAATTTCGTAAGCAGGGAAGTAGTAGCATTGGTTGGGAAACATACGGCACAGCTCGTCAACGGCAAGCTGTAGGGTGGCCTTGCTCAATTGATTGCCATGTAGCCCATCTTTAAGGTGACGTACGGGGCTCACGGTGAGAAGGACACGGACGTGTGGGTTAATTCCGGAGGTCCGGCAGATAATTTTCGCAAGTGCGTCGACAATTTCTTGCACCTGCAATCGTTGGCGGACGAACCTGCGTTCGGGCACTTTGTGGCAGTTCCCGACAATCTCATTTGTGTCAGCCAAGCGATACACCCATGCCGTACCAAGGGTGATTATTAAAGCATCGGCCTCGGCAAGTCTGTGTGATGCAACTTTCAGGTGGCTGTTGATGGTGGCAAGTGAGGTTTGCTTGTCAGGATGCGAGTATTTGCTATGGTGGAGCCAAGTATTCCATCCACCATCTGGAAATTCATGCAGCTCTCCCTCGGAGAAGGGGCGATGGTCTATCAACCGGGCCAATCCCTCTGCAATGGATAGGGGGTTGTATAATACTCCGTAAGGATTGGTTACGATACGAAACTTCATTCGCTCGAGTCGTGTACCGATATGTTCGGCAAAGCATGAGCCCATAACCAATAGTTTGTCCGAGTGACGCAAACTCGGAATTAGGGGGTGTATGTCGGTTCTAGTGTGAAAAACCATGGGTGTACTATTAAAAACGACACAAAAATAAGCATCTTTGGGAGAAATATTGTATTTTTGCACGATAATCTTTGTCTCTATGGCTAAAGAAGCAAATAAGAACATATTAAACACTATACAATATCCTAGCGACTTACGTCGTCTTAAACTCAATCAACTGCCTCAGTTGTGCGATGAATTGCGGCAATTCGTAATTAGCGAGTTGTCTCAGAATCCAGGACACTTTGGATCTACATTGGGAGTGGTTGAACTTACTGTAGCTTTGCATTATGTGTATAATACGCCCAACGATCGTCTGGTATGGGATGTAGGGCACCAAGCCTATGCACATAAGATACTTACAGGGCGTCGCGAACAGTTTCATACCAACCGAAAGTTCAAAGGCCTGAAGCCTTTCCCCTCACCTGAAGAGAGCGAATATGATAGCTTTACCTGTGGCCATGCTTCCAATTCGATATCTGCCGCCTTGGGAATGGCTGTGGCTGCCAAGAAGCTCGGTGAGGATAAACGCCGTGTGGTAGCTATTATTGGCGATGGCGCAATGAGTGGAGGACTCGCTTTTGAGGGACTTAATAATGTGTCTGAGAGTGATAATGATATGCTCATTGTGCTCAATGACAACAAAATGTCTATCGATCGTTCGGTGGGCGGTTTCAAGAAATATTTGCTTGGCCTTACCGTTACGCCTAGCTACAACAAGTGGCGCTATCGCTTTGGACGAGTATTGAGCAAACTTGGACTGATGAAGGATGGTGGGCGAGAGCGTCTCATTCGCTTCAATAATAGTGTAAAGAGTTTGCTTACTAAGCAGCAGAACATCTTTGAGGGGATGAATATCCGCTATTTCGGCCCCGTGGACGGACACGATGTGGTCGGCCTTGTGCATGCATTGCGTACCATAAAGGATATGCGTGGCCCTAAGATGTTGCACATACACACCACTAAGGGTAAGGGCTTTGCTCCTGCTGAAGAGGTACCCTCTGAGTGGCATGCACCGGGACTTTTTGATGTTGAGACGGGTGAACGTTTTGAGTCTTGTGAGGAGGGAAAACCTCCCCGTTTTCAAGATGTTTTCGGGCACACTTTGCTTGAGCTGGCTCAACAGAATAAGAAAATTGTTGGTGTTACTCCTGCCATGCCCACAGGTTGTTCGCTCAATATCATGATGGAAAAAATGCCTTGTCGCTGCTTTGATGTCGGTATCGCTGAGGGGCATGCCGTGACTTTTTCAGGTGGTATGGCCAAAGATGGTTTGGTGCCTTTCTGTAATATCTATTCATCGTTTTTGCAGCGTGCTTATGACAATATCATTCACGATGTTGCTATCTCTCGCTCTAATGTAGTATTCTGTATTGATCGTGGTGGACTTGTGGGGGAGGATGGCCCTACACATCATGGAGCGTTCGATCTGGCCTTTCTGCGTACCATACCTAATATCACCATTGCTGCACCTTATGATGAACATGAGTTGCGGCGCCTTATGTATACGGCGCAATTGCCTGATATGGGACCTTTTGCTATTCGCTATCCTCGAGGTCGAGGTAAGATTGTTGATTGGCAATGCCCCCTTGAAGCCGTTGAGGTAGGGCGAGCACGCCAACTTCGTGAAGGTTCCGATGTGGCAATTCTCAGTATCGGTTCGGTCGGTAATCTTGCCGCCGAAGCTATCGATCGTGTTGAGGCCAAGGGTATAAGTGTTGCTCATTACGATATGCGTTTCTTAAAACCTATTGATGAAGATGTGCTCCATGAGGTAGCCCGTAATCATAAACGCATTATCACGCTTGAGAATGGCACCATTAATGGTGGACTCGGTAGTGCTGTGCTTGAATTTATGGCTGATCATGGCTATACTCCTAACGTACGTCGTATGGGACTTCCCGATCAGTTTATTGAGCATGGTTCTGTGCCTGAACTTTGTCGTCTATGCGGAATAGATTCGGAAAGTATAGTGCAGGCCATAGAGGATATGGTGAAGTGAATTGAAGACATTAGTCCCTGAGTCACGGCACAGAGGATTTCTTTGTGATGAAAAATACGAAACACTCATATAATAAAAAAGGCCTCGCTCGCGTTATCTATACAAACGATAGCAAAAGTTAGTGCCTATGAAGAAGAATTACGCTTCCCTTTCTAATTGTGAGTTTGTAGCATTGGTCCGTAAGGCTGTTCGCCAAGAAAAGACGGCAGAGCCTAAGGAGTCGACATTACAGTTTTTGAAGAGTTTGGCACGTAATTGTCGGGTAGTTCCACAGGTGCCAGAAGAGTTGCAAGGTTATGTGCTTAGTTGATGGGCGCATAGCTTATGCATGTAGGGCTTCTTATAACATCTGTTTGCAATAAAATGAGAGTGCTTGTTTGTTTTGTATGTACGATTTGCGTAACTTTGCATTGATAAAGCAAAACAATAAGATATTGTTGTTATGAATCACTTGATAGCGCCTTCTCTCTTGTCTGCAGATTTCTCACATCTGGCTCAAGATTTAGAGATGATAAATAGTAGTGAGGCAGATTGGCTTCACCTGGATATAATGGATGGTGTGTTCGTTCCCAACATCTCATTCGGATTTCCCGTACTTAAACATGTTGCTCGATTATGTACCAAGCCGTTGGATGTGCATTTGATGATAGTGCAGCCTGAAAAGTTTATTCCTGAGGTGAAGGCATTGGGCGCAATGATGATGAATGTACATTACGAGGCATGCATGCATCTGCACAAGGTAGTAAGCGCAATTCATGAAGCGGGCATGAAGGCTGGTGTGACCCTCAATCCTTCCACTCCAGTTTGTCTATTGAAAGATATCATTCACGATGTGGATATGGTGTTGCTCATGTCGGTGAATCCAGGCTTTGGTGGTCAGAAGTTTATAGAACATACAATAGATAAGGTAAAGGAACTGCGCGCTTTGATTGATGCTACAGGTTCAAAAGCACTCATCGAGGTTGATGGTGGAGTTAATCTCGAGACGGGAAAGCGACTTGTTGAGGCTGGGGCAGATGTGCTGGTTGCAGGCAATACCGTATTTAAAGCCGATGACCGCAAAGCGATGATACATGCTTTAAAAAGTTTATAATATAAACGGATTTATTCCTTATGACCGCAGCAATGGGTATATCTATACAACGTTATCCCTTGCTGCGGTTGCTTGTTTTTTATATCTGCGGAATCTGTCTTGCCGACATACTTTACTCTTATATCCCCTCATTAATCTTAGTGGGTGCTGGGAGCAGTTTGTTGCTGTTAGTAGTATTGCTGCTCGTCTTTGCTTTGCATCGTGAATTGCTGTTTGGAGTGGTGGCTTCGATGCTATTCTTGATGTTGGGATTTTGGAACTATTCTTGGACGAGAAGTGAAGTCGAATATAAGTGGTCATCAGAGAAGCTTCTCTATGAGGCGCGTGTCGTGGATAGTCCACGTGCTCGTGAACGTAGCATTCTATGTGAAGTCGAAGTGACTGCCGCGTGTGACTCCTCTCGTTGGAGTGGCGTGGGGCGCAAAGTCTTCGCCTATATGGAACCATGTGATGAAGTGGATGCACTGGCACCGGGTGATCTGCTCTGTTTTAAGGGTGTGGTACGGGCTCCTCGGAACTTCAGTGATAGTTTGGCATTTGATTACGCCCGTTATGTCATTATGCAGGGTGTATCAGGAACAGTTTACTTGTCTCATGATAGATGGGTCAAGGTAGGTGAGGGAAGGGGCTCGTTGCGGGAGCGTATGCTTCGGTTGCGTCAGCGTCTCTCGGAGAAGTACATGGCTGATACTTTCACAGGTGATGCTCTCGGTGTGCTATCTGCGCTAACTTTGGGTGACAAACGGATGTTGAGTGCAGAACTCCGTGAGGCTTACAAAGATGCTGGGGCTGCTCATGTGTTGGCATTGTCAGGCATGCACGTTGGGGTAATTTATGGGATGATTGTGTTTCTGCTACGTGGCCTCTTCAGACGACGCTCTCTGCGTTGGATTCGCGAATTGCTCGCCATCTCAGTACTTTGGTGCTTCGCTCTGTTGGTAGGTATGTCAGCTTCAGTGGTGCGTGCCGTCGTACTATGTACGTTGTATGCTTTTGCTCGATGGGTATCTGACGGGACTTCATCCTCTCTCCATGTGTTGTCACTTACGGCTTTGCTGATGCTTCTTGCATGTCCGCTATATCTCTTTGATGTAGGTTTCCAACTCTCGTTTATGGCCATGGTAGCTATCTTATGGATTGAACCTTATCTTGAACAACTATTCCAACGTCATGGTTTGCATCCTATATTGGGCTATTTTGTAGGTATCGTGTGTATGTCGATTGCGGCACAGTTAGGAACCTTTCCTTTAGTGTTATACCATTTTGGCTCTTTCCCTGTATATTTTTTATTGAGCAATCTGATAGTTATACCGGCATTATTCGTGATATTGCTTCTGATGATAGTGTGGTGGATATTAATGCTTATAGGATGCAGTCTCTCTCAATCATTTGGTTTATTGTTAGAGCGCCTCGTAGATTGGGTTAGTATGAGTCTCAAATGTATTAGTCATTGGCCAGGTGCAGTATTGCACACTACAAGCTACAATGCAGCTGCTGCACTCTTTACTTATCTTTTCATGCTATTCGCAGCACTTTTTATTATCAAGAAATGGCATCGTGCTGCTGTTTACGCATTGGCAGCATTATTGGGGTTAGTGGTTTGTTTCGTGTTTTAAATGAACGAAGGCAATAGCGTAATCCTCTTTTTTCAATGGCAATGATATAGGTGTTGTCCAAAGCCCAGTTCGTGTCATGCTGAACATCGTGAAGCATCTCGCAAAGTGTCCTGGTAAAGTCCCAGCGCGAGATCCTTCCGACACTACGTTCTGTCAGGATGACACCATCGCTGAGGAT
>JAZONP010000154.1:0-11539 GCA_045654565.1 Bacteroidaceae bacterium | reverse complement strand
TGTACAATTTGTGTACAATTATTTGACGTACTCATTAGTCAACCAGTAGATTAAGTGATTATATGTGTACAATTCGCTTTCGAGTATATTTTTCTACACATTATGGTACTTGGAGCAATTGCCTTACCAATACAAAGTGCTTGATAGCTGCCACTGGTATACCCGAAGCTCTTATCGCGCCTATTCTTTCTTTTATTTCCAATTGCTGACCATAATCTGACACGGCAGACGCATCAGGAATATTCATGGAGATTATATTCCCTATTCTCATATAATCAATGTATTACCCTCACACAGATCTCACGAATCTCACGAAAAACGCATCGTTGCACTCGCGTTTGCCATCCGGCTGCAAACACTCGGCACAGCCGACAAGCGCGGGCGAAGCGACGCGCTATCTGTGAGATTTGTGAGATCTGTGTGAAAATCAGTCATTTGCGCGAGAATGTTCTGATGCGTCTACCCTGGTCTACAAAGAGAAAAATATTTATCCCTACAGGTAGAAACATTTATCCCTGCAAGGATAAAGCATTCTCCCTGCAAGTAGAATCGAATCTCCTTGACAAGGAGAGAATGAGTTAAAACGAAACAAGAAACAACAAGTAGAAAAATGAAAGTAAAGAGCTCAAAGCACATCGTGCACCATAGCAGCAATTACTCTCCAATAGTGCACTGCATGCTGAATCGCCGTCACAAGATGCCAGGCGTCCAAAGAGAGGAATCGTAGCGTACGGAAGCATCATCATCCTTCCGACATACCAGGACACTGCGAACGACAATGATGTAATATGCTATACTCGCAAGTCATCGTACACATTTGACGACATAATCCATTGACTAACAAAGAAGACCGCTCAAAAAATGTACACAAATTTGTACACAAAAGCGGATTGTTGCCACTCGTCTCTAAGAACAGTTCGCGTAGAATGCAGTTTTTCTCTACTTACGCTTGTTGAAATCTAACGTTGTTGAATTTCTTAAGGCTGCAAGCAATACTCCTTTGGAAACCTAAAGGCTCCGTCGTCGCAACCGATGCTCACTCGCATCGGCACTCAGCATAGAATAAGCGAGCTTTTTCTCTGCTTTCGTTCGTTGAAATCTAACGTTGTTGAATTTCTGCCTCACTCAGCATAGAATAAGCGAGCTTTTTCTCTGCTTTCGTTCGTTGAAATTTGGCATTTTGACAAGAAATCCCTACCTTTGTACGTTTTTAGGCCCCAATTCCGAATTGAGGGTCTTATGTAATAAGAAATTTGTTGCAAACATGGAAATAAACGAAGAAATCAAAGCAAACGCAGCGAGCAACTACTCGGCCGAAAACATCCAGGTCCTCGAGGGTCTGGAGGCTGTACGTAAGCGCCCTGCGATGTACATCGGCGACATCAGCGCCAAGGGTCTGCATCACCTTGTATACGAGGTAGTGGACAACTCTATCGACGAAGCCCTCGCAGGCTACTGCAGCCATATCGAGGTATTCATCAACGAAGACAACTCTATCACCGTACAGGATAATGGTCGAGGCATCCCCGTCGACTGGCACGAGAAGGAGCAGCGCTCTGCGCTCGAGGTGGTGATGACGGTGCTCCACGCAGGTGGTAAGTTTGACAAGGGCTCCTACAAGGTGTCGGGTGGTCTGCACGGTGTGGGTGTGTCGTGCGTGAACGCGCTCTCTACCCACATGAAGACACAGGTGTTCCGCGATGGCAAGATCTATCAGCAGGAGTACTCATGCGGTAAGCCCCTCTACGCCGTGAAGACCGTGGGCGATGCCGATCGCAGAGGTACACGCCAGCAGTTCTGGCCCGACCGTTCCATCTTCACTGCTCACGAGTACAGCTACGACATCCTCGCCAACCGTATGCGCGAGTTGGCATTCCTCAATGCAGGTATCACCATCACGCTGACCGACCTACGCGAGAAGGATGAGGAGGGCAACGCACGCACCGAGACCTTCCACTCAGAGGAGGGATTGAGAGAGTTCGTACGCTTCGTAGACTCGTCACGTGAGCATCTCTTCAACGACATCATCTACCTCAACACCGAGAAGCAGGGTGTACCCATCGAGGTGGCTATCATGTACAACACTTCGTACTCAGAGAACATCCACTCCTATGTAAATAACATCAACACCATCGAGGGCGGTACGCACCTCGCTGGTTTCCGCACCGCGCTGACCCGCACACTGAAGAAGTATGCCGAGGACACCAAGGCACTGGAAAAGGCCAAGGTGGAGATTGCCGGTGAGGACTTCCGTGAGGGATTGACAGCCGTTATCTCTATCAAGGTGGCCGAGCCTCAGTTTGAGGGACAGACCAAGACCAAGCTCGGTAACTCCGAGGTGGCAGGTGCCGTACAGCAAGCTGTGGCCGAGACCCTCACCAACTACCTCGAGGAGCATCCCAAGGAGGCGAAGATGATCGTGGACAAGGTGGTGCTCGCCGCACAGGCACGTATCGCTGCCCGCAAGGCTCGCGAGAGTGTGCAGCGCAAGAATCCCATGAGCGGTGGCGGTCTGCCCGGTAAGTTGGCCGACTGCTCAGACAAGGACCCCATGAACTGCGAACTCTTCATCGTCGAGGGAGACTCGGCCGGCGGTTCAGCCAAGCAGGGTCGCTCACGCTTGACACAGGCAATCCTCCCTATCCGCGGTAAGATCTTCAACGTGGAGCGTGTGATGTGGCACAAGGCCTTCGAGCACGAGGAGGTGAACAACATCATCCAGGCACTCGGCGTACGCTTCGGCCTCAACCCCGAAGACAGCAAGGAGGCCAACTACGACAAGCTGCGCTACTACAAAACCATCATTATGACCGATGCCGACGTCGATGGTTCACACATCGACACCCTTTTGATGACACTCTTCTACCGCTATATGCCCGAGCTCATCGAGAACGGACACCTCTTCATCGCCACACCGCCCCTCTACCTCTGCAGCAAGGGCAAAAACAAACGTTACTGCTACGATGATGCCGACAAGGACCGTTTCATCGCCGAGTTTGGTAACGGCAGCGAGGCAGGTATCACCATCCAGCGCTATAAGGGTCTTGGTGAGATGAACCCCGAGCAATTGTGGGAGACGACCATGAACCCCGAGACACGTCTCCTCAAGCAGGTAACCATCGAGAATGCAGCCGCAGCAGACTACGTATTCTCCATGCTCATGGGTGAGGATGTAGGTCCCCGCCGCGAGTTCATCGAGAAGAACGCTACCTACGCCAACATCGATGCATAAGAAAATCGACAGATTTCTTATATAAGAAAGGTTTCACGCGCGAGCACATTGCTGGCGCGTGATTTTTTATGAGCACTATCGCAATTGAAGAAATATTATTTTTGTACATTTGCACAAAACAACACCAATATCTATGAAAAGACACACTTTTGCCATCTTCATGGCGTTACTCAGTTGCTTGATTGCACAAGCCAACAAACCCGATTACGGATACCTATTCTCCTACGTCAATGGAAGAGGCATAGCCTTTGCCTACAGTTCAGACAGCACACATTGGACTTCAATTGGACATGGGCGCACCTATGTAGACAGCGACTTCGGCACGTGGGGAGCCGAGAAGAAAATGTTCTCTCCACATCTGGTGCGAGACGAGGCAGGCATGTGGCGCTGCGTGTGGTCGCCCAAGGCGAACAATCCTCAATTTGCCTACTGCGAAAGCCCCGACCTCATCCATTGGAAGCCACAAGACTACCCCTATGTGGAAGGTGGAAGTTGTGTACGTCCGATGCTCGTCCAAGCCAAAGAAGATGAAGGTTGGGTGGTCATCTATACCACACTTGACAGCACAATCTATGCCTATGGCTCTACGGATTGCCGCAAATGGGATAAAATGAATGTTAGCATAAAGGAACGCCCTGCTGATGCAGCACCATGCCAAGGTATAGATTATAGAACCATCACACTCCATGGCAGGCAAGTGGACGGCCAGGTACACCGCGTGGAGTGGGAGCAAATAGACAAGCTCATCAAGCACGATGACTACTTGGTAAACCGCCAACGCAAACTCGACGAACACATGGGACAGGATCCCGTACGCTTTGCCGACCTTAAGCCCCTGCACGCCCGCCTCACCATCCAAGGCAAGGAGAGCAAGGCTATTAGCGACAAACTCATCGGCATCTTCTTCGAGGATATCAGCTACGGAGCCGACGGAGGCTTATATGGAGAGCTTATCCAGAACCGCGACTTTGAGTACTCCAGAGCCGACCACGGTGGCTGGCACAGCCTCACTGCATGGGATCTCAAGGGGGAAGGCAGCAGCATCGCCACAAACACCGAGCGCCCCATTCACCCCAACAACTGTCACTATGCCACACTGACCACCACGGCCATAGGAGCCACCTTAGAGAACAATGGCTACGATGGCATCGCACTCAAGGCTGGAGAACTTTACGACCTAAGCCTCATGGCACGCAACAGCGCGACCAAAAGCAGCAAGCTACAGGTAGCCCTCGTGAACGATAACAATGAGACATTGGCACAGAAGACTATCAACGTCAACCGCAACGAATGGAGTACGATAAAGGTCACCTTCAAAGCCACCAAGGAGGCCGAGAAGGCACGCTTTGTCATTACCCCCCTGACAGTGGGTTCCGTAGACCTCGACATGATATCATTGTTCCCCCGCAAGACCTTCAAGGGACGCAAGAATGGGCTTCGCGCCGACCTCGCCCAGGTGATTGCCGACATGAAACCCAAGTTTGTACGATTCCCTGGAGGCTGCGCTGCACATGGCAACGGCCTCGACAACATGTATCTGTGGAAACGCACCATAGGCAAACTCGAGGAGCGCCAGCATATGCCAAACATCTGGAACTACCACCAAACCTTGGGCCTCGGATACTATGAGTACTTCCTCTTCTGCGAAGATATCGGAGCCGAACCCCTTCCCGTAATACCCGCTGCCGTACCTTGCCAAAACTCATGGCATGGCGGGCATGGCCAGCAAGGAGGTGTACCCATGGAGGAGATGGACGACTTCATACAGGACATCCTCGACCTTATCGAATGGGCCAATGGAGATGCCAAGACTACCAAGTGGGGCCGCGTGCGCGCCGAGGCAGGACATCCCAAGCCATTCAACCTCAAGTATATCGGCATCGGCAACGAAGACCTTATCTCCGAAACCTTCACCGAGCGTTTCAATATGATCTACGATGTCATCCGCGAGAAGCATCCCGAGATTACCATCTGCGGAACAGTAGGCCCCTTCTATGAAGGCTCCGATTACGAATGGGGATGGAAGCTTGCCAAGGAAAAAGAAGTACCCATGATCGATGAGCATTACTACGTGAGTCCTGGATGGTATATACACAATCAAGATTATTACGACCACTACGACCGCAACGCCTCGGCTGTATACCTTGGAGAATATGCCTGTCATCTCCATGGCCGCCACAACAATATCGAGACTGCACTATGCGAAGCTTTGCACCTTATTAATGTGGAGCGCAATGCAGACATAGTGCGTATGACTTCCTATGCTCCGCTCCTTGCTCGCCATGGCCACACCAATTGGAACCCTGACCTAATCTACTTCAATTCGTCACACATAGACCTTACCCCAGGATACTATACACAAAAAATATTCGGGAATAACGGTGGCGACCAATATATCACAGGACATATCAGCATAGAGAGCCGCAGAGACGATGTACGTAAGCGTATCGCCACCTCTACCGTCTACGATAGTGCAACAGGCGACCTCATCATCAAGCTCGTCAACCTACTCCCCGTAGCCGTCACTACAGACATCCAGATAGAAGATTACAATATTCCCACCACCACAGCTACTTGCACTGTGCTCACTGGTACTCCTACAGACCAAAGGGCCGTACCTACAGAAAGCATCATCGAGGTAGCCTCAGAGTTCACACACGTCCTACCAGCATATTCATTCACCACCATTCGCATAAAACCGTAGGCACTTATCCATAAGTAAAAGAATCACGCGCAGCTATTGCGCGTGATTCTTTTTGCGTGACTTTCAAATAAAAAAAAGAATAATTCAGCACTTTTCGCGTGTTTGTCATGAAAAGTTGCTAACTTTACACATTGTAAACATAATGGACATATAAAAACGAAAATACACAATGTCTATAAACATCAAACCTGTAACTACGAAGAAAGAGATGAAGCAGTTCATCTGCTTCAACTATGAACTATACAAGGACTCGCCCTATGCGGTACCGGAATTGTTCAACGATGTACGCGACACACTTGATCCCAAGAAAAACGCAGCCTTCGAGTTTTGCGAGGCGCAGCCCTTCCTTGCCCTCAGAGAAGACAAGGTGGTAGGACGCATAGTGGCTATCATCAACCACAAGGCCAATGCCCGATGGGGAAAGAAGGTGGTACGTTTCGGATGGGTCGATTTCATCGATGACGCCGAAGTCGTAGACGCACTCTTCTCCACCGTGGAGCAATGGGGCAAAGAGCGTGGCATGGAAGAGGTAAATGGTCCGCTAGGCTTTACCGACTTTGACCCCGAGGGCATGCTCATCGAGGGTTTTGACCGCATGAGCACCATGGTCACCATATACAACTACCCCTACTACCCTCAACACATGGAACGTATGGGTTATAAGAAAGATGCCGACTGGCAGGAATATCTACTCACGGCACCCGAGCAGTTGCCCGACAAGCATGCCCGAATCACACGCATCGTGCAAGAGAAATACGGATTAAAGGTAGTGAAGTACACCTCGCACCGCAAACTCGCCAAGGAGCGCGGTGTGGCCATCTTCGAACTACTCAACGAAGCTTATGCCCATCTGTATGGATACTCAGCCTTATCGCCCAAGCAGATACAGCAGTATATTGCTGCCTACCTGCCCTTGGTCGACCTGCGACTGGTTCCCATTATCGTGGACAAGGATGACAACCTGATAGGATTCGGTGTGCTGTTACCCTCACTGGCCAAGGCATTCCAGAAGGCACAAGGATTCATGTTCCCCTTCGGTTGGTGGCATCTCATCAAAGCGCTCAAGTGGAACGACACGAAGACCACCGAGATGCTCCTCGTGGCCGTGAAACCCGAATACCAAGGCAAGGGTGCCGTGGCACTGATCTTCGCTGACGTCATCCCCACGCACAACCAACTGGGATTCAAGTACTCAGAGAGTAATCCCGAGCTGGAGACCAACACCAAGATGCAAGCGCAATGGGACTACTTCGAACGCGAGAGCCACAAGCGACGCCGTGCTTACATGAAGAAGATATAGCGATTACAGTAAACTCCAAACACTAAACACAGGATATGTACACCATCACAACCAACAAGAGCGGTACACGCAGCATCGCCATCAGCGAAGAGCACTTGTGTACCATAGAGAAGTATCAACTCTTCAGCGGACTAGTCGACAGCAATGGTATCGTGGACGAGAGTGTGCTCGACAAGTTGAAACTCACCGTTCGCTCACTTATCGCTTCGCAGGAGGACTGCAAGGACCTGCTCTCCCTCTGCGTCGAAGTTCTCTTCCACGACAACATGAAAGCCCTCGGTTTGAGCGCACTCATGATAGTTTATAATGAGTGGATAGCAGGCCGCGAACAAGTAGAAACCGAAGCGTAATGCCTCAGCTGACAGATTTTCTTCCCACCACGCGCAAAGAGATGGAGTTGCGTGGATGGGACGAGGTGGATGTAGTGCTCTTCTCGGGCGACGCATACGTCGACCACCCCTCGTTCGGTGCTGCTGTGATAGGCCGCATCCTCGAAGCCGAGGGATTGCGTGTGGCCATCGTGCCCCAGCCCAACTGGAGAGACGACCTGCGCGACTTTCGCAAGATGGGCCGCCCACGCCTTTTCTTTGGCGTCACGGCAGGGTGCATGGACTCGATGGTAAACAAGTATACCGCCAACAAGCGCCTGCGTAGCGAAGATGCCTACACACCCGACGGGCGTCACGACTTGCGTCCCGAATACCCGTCTATCGTATATACCCAGATACTCAAGCGCCTATACCCCGATGTACCCGTAGTGCTCGGTGGCATAGAGGCCTCGATGCGCCGACTCTCCCACTACGACTACTGGCAAGACTGCGTACGCCGCAGCATCCTCTGCGATAGCGGTGCCGACATCCTCGTCTATGGTATGGGAGAGAAACCACTTGTTGCAATTGCGCGGCAATTGCAACAAGTGGAAAGTGGAAAGATGAAAGTGGAGAGTTGCCATCCGGAAGGGCATAGTTTTCATCTTTCCACTTTCAACTTTCAACTCGAAAATATTCCTCAGACCGCCATCCTCTACCCCAACAAGGAGTCTATACCAGGCGGAATTACTACGGAGGACATCGTGCTCAACAGCCACGAGGAGTGCCTGCGAGATAAGCGGGCCGAGGCGGCCAACTTCCGGCACATCGAGGAGGAGTCAAACAAGTTGCATGCCTCGCGCCTCATCCAAGAGGTAGAAGGCAAGTATGTCGTGGTCAATGCGCCCTATCCTCCCATGACGACGGAGGAGTTGGACCATTCGTTTGACCTACCCTACACGCGTCTTCCTCACCCGAGATACAAGGGCAAGCGCATCCCTGCCTACGACATGATCAAGCACTCGGTGAACATCCATCGCGGATGTTTTGGCGGTTGCGCCTTCTGCACCATCTCGGCCCATCAAGGCAAGTTCATCGTGAGCCGCAGCAAGGAGAGCATCCTCAAGGAGGTGAAGGCCGTAGCCCAACTGCCCGACTTCAAGGGCTATCTGAGCGACCTCGGAGGTCCCTCAGCCAATATGTACGCCATGGGCGGCAAGGATAAGGCACTCTGTGCCCGATGCAAGCGCCCTTCATGTATACATCCTAAAGTGTGCCCTAACCTCAACACCGACCATCGCCCCCTGCTCGACATCTACCGTGCCGTAGATGCGTTGCCCGAGATAAAAAAGAGTTTTATCGGCAGTGGGGTGCGCTACGACCTCCTGCTGCACCGCAGCGATGACGAGGCTACCAACCGCGCGGCCAAGGAGTATACCCACGAACTCATCACACGCCACGTGAGCGGGCGTCTCAAGGTAGCTCCTGAGCACACCTCTGATACAGTGTTGCATATCATGCGCAAGCCCTCGTTTGAGCAATTTGAGCAGTTCAAGCGCATCTTCGACCGCATCAACCGCGAAGAAAACCTGCGCCAACAAATCATCCCCTACTTTATCAGCAGCCATCCCGGATGTACGGCTGAAGATATGGCTGAGTTGGCCGTGCTCACCAAGCGTATGGACTTCCACCTGGAACAGGTGCAGGACTTCACGCCCACGCCCATGACCGTGAGTACTGAGGCCTGGCATACGGGATTCCATCCCTACACGCTACAGCCCATCTTCTCGGCCAAGTCGCAACGCGACAAACTGGTCCAACGCCAGTTCTTCTTCTGGTACAAGCCCGAGATGCGCCGCGACATCATGGAGGAGTTACGCCGCATGGGGCGGAAGGACCTTATCGACAAACTTTTCGGACGTACGGGACGATAAAAAAGATTTTTCATGAAGTATACTTCGCCAAATCGTTTTTTTACACTACATTTGCTACATTAAACTAAAATCAAAAGAGATAACAACAAACATATATGGAATACAACTTTAGAGATATTGAGAAGAAGTGGCAGCAGCGATGGGTCGACAACAAGACCTACCAGGTGACCGAGGATCCCGAAAAGAAAAAATTCTACGTACTCAACATGTTCCCCTACCCTTCAGGTGCGGGACTTCACGTGGGTCATCCGCTCGGTTACATCGCCTCGGACATCTATGCCCGTTACAAGCGCTCACAAGGATATAACGTACTCAACCCCATGGGCTACGATGCCTATGGTCTCCCTGCTGAACAATACGCCATACAGACAGGCCAGCACCCTGCCATCACTACCGTACAGAACATCGCACGCTACCGCGAGCAGTTGGACAAAATTGGTTTTTCTTTTGACTGGAACCGCGAAATACGCACCTGCGACCCTGAGTACTATCAATGGACACAGTGGGCCTTCATCAAGATGTTTGGCTCATACTACGATAATGCCAAAGGCAAGGCTATGCCTATCGAGGATCTCGTAGCCCACTTCGAGAAGAACGGCTCTGAGGGCATCGATGCAGCACAGTCAGAGGTGCTCACCTTCACCGCAGAAGAGTGGAAGGCCATGAACGAAAAGGAGCAGCAGGAGGTGCTGATGAACTACCGCATCGCCTACCTTGGCGAGACGATGGTAAACTGGTGTCCCAGGTTGGGTACTGTGCTGGCCAATGATGAGGTAGTAGACGGCGTATCAGAGCGCGGTGGATACCCCGTGGTGCAGAAGAAGATGCGCCAGTGGTGCTTGCGCGTATCGGCATATGCTGGTCGCTTGCTCGAAGGTCTCGACAACATCGACTGGACCGACTCACTCAAGGAGACCCAGCGCAACTGGATTGGTCGCAGCGAGGGTGCTGAACTCACCTTCAAGGTGAAGGACAGCGATGTAGAGTTTGTCATCTTCACCACCCGTGCCGACACCGTATTCGGCGTTACCTTCATGGTACTCGCTCCCGAGAGCGAACTGGTAGCCACCCTCACCACCCCCGAACAGAAGGAGGCAGTAGAGGCTTACCTCGACGCCACCAAGAAGCGCACCGAGCGTGAGCGTATTGCCGATCGCCGCGTGACTGGTGTATGGAGCGGTTCGTATGCCATCAATCCCTTGACAGGCGAGAGCATCCCCGTATGGATTTCAGACTATGTACTCGCAGGTTATGGTACCGGCGCCATCATGGCTGTGCCTGCTCACGATAGCCGCGACTATGCTTTTGCCAAGCACTTCGGCCTCGAGATTCGCCCCCTCATCGAGGGTGCCGACGTATCGGAAGAGAGTTTTGATGCCAAGGAGGGTATCATGATAAACTCACCCCGTCCCGAACAGATGGGTGAGTGTGATCTCGTGCTTAATGGTTTGACCGTGAAGGAGGCAATCGCACGCACCAAGGAATATATCAAGGAGAAGGGCCTCGGCCGTGTGAAGGTGAACTACCGCTTGCGCGATGCCATCTTCAGCCGCCAGCGCTACTGGGGCGAGCCGTTCCCTGTATACTACAAGGAAGGTATGCCTTATATGGTACCCGAAAGCTGCTTACCCATCGAACTGCCCGAAGTGGCCAAGTTCCTCCCCACGGAGAGTGGCGAGCCTCCCTTGGGCCATGCTACAGTATGGGCTTGGGACACCGTGAACAACCGCGTGGTGGAGAACGAGAAGATTGACAACATGACCATCTTCCCCCTCGAGTTGAACACCATGCCTGGCTTCGCGGGTTCTTCGGCCTACTACCTTCGTTATATGGATCCCCGCAACCACGAGGCGCTCGAGGATGAAAAGGTGGGTGCTTACTGGCAGAACGTAGACCACTACGTAGGCGGCAGCGAACATACTACCGGTCACCTCATCTACTCACGTTTCTGGAACAAGTTCCTCTTCGACCTCGGTCATAGTGCCAAGGATGAGCCTTTCCAAAAACTCGTGAACCAAGGTATGATTCAGGGCCGCAGTAACTTCGTATACCGTATCAAGG
>JAZONP010000153.1:0-5995 GCA_045654565.1 Bacteroidaceae bacterium | reverse complement strand
TTGACGGTAAGCCCTTAGCGCTATCGGACTATGTAGGTAAAGGGAACTACGTGTTGGTGGACTTCTGGGCATCGTGGTGTGGTCCCTGCCGTGGTGAGATCCCCAACTTGCGTAAACTGTATGAGAAGTACAACGGTAAAGGCCTCACCATCCTTGGCATCTATGTCTGGGACAGCATAGAAAACATGAAGACGGCCATCAAGGAGGAACAGGTTGCCTGGCCACAGATTTTCGATTCTGAGGGGACAGCTACTGGAAGCTATGGTGTAGACGGCACTGGCATCCCTCATCTCATCCTCTTCGGTCCCGACGGCACAATCCTTGAACGTGACCAAAACAAACTCCGTGGTGAGAATATGATAAAGACCGTGGGTGAGTATTTGGAGGCTGAGAAACAATAATTCCCGTAAATTATCCATAAATAAATTATCACCCAAAAGTGTCAAAAAATTGGACAATTTTCGTCGGGAAAAGCATTTTGTATGATTTTCTTGGTGATGAGGCTTGGCGGGTATTCTAACTTTGTTTGCGTAAAAACCACCAAATACAATAAAGATATGAAACAACGAATGAAACTATGGGCAGTGATGATGCTGCTATCGGTAGCGCCTATTGGGACGCTGTATGCACAGACCAATGACTCAGTATATGTCTTTGGACGTGTAGTGGACTCTTTTACGTATGAGCTGCTGCATCCTGTGAAGATAGATGTGTTGACTCCCGACAGCACGGTTATCGTGGGGGATTTGGATTCGTATGAGTTTGCCAACTTCATGGAACGCAACGTGAACTGCATCGTTAACCTCGGCCGTGAGCATCGGGATGTGATATTGCGTTTCAGAGCCAATGGGTATGATACGGGGTATCAGCCTGTGCACCTGTCGGGCAACAGACGTGCCGTATATTTCCCGTTCGAGGATGTGAAACTGCGCAGAATGTCGACCATCAACCTGGACGATGTGGAGATTGTAGCCACACAGATACGCATGGTGATGCGTGGCGACACCATCGTGTACAATGCCGATGCGTTCCAACTTTCTCAGGGGTCGATGCTCGACGAACTGGTGAGAAAGCTGCCCGGTGTGCAGCTCGACGGCGGGCGCATCATGGTGAACGGACGCTTCGTGAGCAGCCTCCTGCTCAATGGCGAGAACTTCTTCACTGGCGACCCCAAGGTGGCACTGGACAATCTGCCGGCCTACATGGTAGACAAGGTGAAGGTATATGACAAGTCACCCGAACACGACTATATCACAGGAAAGGAGGTGCTCGACGAACTGCCGCTCGTGATGGATGTGCAGCTCAAGCGCGAGTACAACACGGGCTGGATAGCCAATGCCGAAGCGGGATATGGTACGCACGGGCGATGGCTGGCACAGGCGTTCGGTCTGCGATTTACCGACAACACGCGCCTTGCCCTGTTTGGCAACGTAAACAACATCAACGACACGCGCGAGCCTGGCACATCGGGCAACTGGAACTCGGGATGGCTGGCCAATGGCTTGACCGACATGCGGTATGGCGGTGTGGAATTGCTGCTCAAGGACAAGCAGGACACATGGAAACTCAATAGCTATGTGAAGGGGCTGTATGAGGGAATAAATCATGAGAGCAAGGCATCGGCAGTGAACTTCCTGGAGTCGGGCGATACCTACCAGCGTATAGCAAAAAACTCTTATATGAGACGTAACAAACTGATATCGCACCACAATCTGGACTTGAAATACCCTCAGTCGTATGTTAACATCAAGGCATACACGGAGTATGCCGATGGCAATACCGACCAGCTGGAGCAGAGTGCCGAGTTCAGAGACAACCCGAAAGAGGGGTACGGACATTCCATCCTCGACACACTGTTCAGCAGCATCAAGAGCGAGTTTGTTGACCGCTCGTTGATAAACGGCTATTCCAATGCCGAGCTGGCACGACAGCGCATGTTCCGTGGCGAGCTGAAGGGTGATGCCTACATCAAGATTGGCAACCTGCCCGATTATGTGACGGTCAACTTCGTGGGAAATTATAGAAATATACTCAACACCTCCTACTCGCACTACGACCTCCTGTCGGGCAATGGGGGACGCAGCTTCCAGAACCGTTATAGCGACCATCCCGAAGTGCGCATAGACGCTTCGCCCACGGTGACATATAATCTGGACCTCCCTGTAGGTGAGAAGAAGCTGCGACTGATGCCATCATACAAGTTGAAATACAACTACAATCAGGGCAACCGCAACTATTACCGTCTGGACTATCTGGACGGATGGAACACGGCCGACGCTGCTCCCGAACTGGGACAGCTACCATCGAACAACAGCCTCATGCAAGCGGCCCTGGACGCAACAAACAGCTACCATTCACAACAAACGACCTTGTCGCACCTCGCCTCACTGTCAGTAGGATACTTCCTGACCGACACGCGTATACTGGCCATACGCCCACAGGTGCACATGCAGCACGACAGACTGGACTACCGCCGCGCACACATCGACACGGTGGCGACACGCAACTACACCTCATTGGGTGCAGCCCTGCAGTTCAGCGACAGTGATTTCAAGCTCACCTATGGCTACACGGAAAGCAAGCCCACACTGTTGCGCCTGCTCGACATACGCGACGACAGCAATCCCCTTGCCATACGTCTCGGCAACCCCGACCTGAAGAGCACGCAAGCCCACCAGTTCAACTTCCACCGTTACTTCACGAATGAGGAGAAACTGCGCAACATCACTTGGCATGGCGAATATAACCTCTACATGAATGCCATCGCACAAAGCCTTACCTACGACCCCACAACGGGTGTGCGCACCTACCAGCCCAAGAACATCAACGGCAACTGGGATGCAGGCAGCTCGGTGGACATCACACAGGCATTGAACGAGGATCGCTCACTGATATTGACAAGCAACACGGGCGTGAACTACAACAACAGCGTAGACTACGTAGCTATCGATGGTATGAACGAAAGCACCAAGAGCTGTGTGCGCAGCCTCCGCATCAATGAGGGTGCATCGTTGAGCTATTACGACCTGAGCCTGAAGGGCAACGTGCAGTGGCTCCATGCCGAGAGCCAGCGTGCAGGCTTCGAGACCCTCAACTGCTTTGACTTCTACTATGGCCTGTCGGGATACTTGAACATAGGCTCGCTTGAGCTCTCTACCGACTTCACCGTATACAGCCGTCGTGGCTATGCCGACAAGTATATGAATGACGACAACCTCGTGTGGAACATCCGCGCCGAGCGCAGTTTCCTCCCCAAGAGCAATCTCATCGTAGCCATCGAAGGTTTCGACATCCTCGGTCAGCTGAGCAATGTGCAACGCACACTCAATGCTCAAGGCCTTGTAGAGACATGGTACAATAGCATTCCGCAATACGCCATGCTTCGCGTGATATATCGCCTGAATCGTGAACCGAAGAAGAAGTAAAACGAGTATGTAAACTGAATAACTTATAACTCATAAACTTAAACGTTATGTACCAAAATGTACCAATTGAATTGATCGAGCGCATAGAGGCGCTGGAGAGGAGGTTAGAAAAAAATTGAGTTCTCAATTTTTTTCAACGATGACGATAACGAAAACGAAAACTACCATCCGGAGGGTAAACATCGCGAAGCTCAGTCTTCGTCTTCGTTAGCGTCTTCGTTGGAAAGGCTGATGCACCACCGCACGCCCGACGGGCGCTACCTGATGCGGCACAGGTATCAGTGGTGGGCGGTATATCATGTATTGGTGCGGCAGTGCGGCTTCCCTGACGGGTACCGCGAATTTGTGGCCTGTATCGCGCAGCTCTTCTCCGAAGGGCTGCGCGTGCCATGTACGGAGAGCACGATGAAGCAGCTGTCGCAGACACGCTACATGGAGCCCGTCCGTGACTGGCGCTACGATGCACTCTACCACGGCTCACCCGAACGCTTCCGGCTGATGAGGGAGACGGTGGAGTGGCTTATCGAGCAATGGAAATGATAGGCTCACCAAGGACAGATGAGATCTTGGCAAGGGTGGATAGGGTGAAATTATGCCCTCCACCCAGCCATTTGGAAACGGCTGCTTCGGACGTTCCAACCCGGCGGGCAAATTCTTTTTGTGACACTCCTAATTGGTGGAGTTTGGCATCCAACTTATCTGCAATGTCGTATGACCACTCCACTTGTTGCCTTACCTCCTTTGGGGTCTCATCGAGTACCTGTTGGAAGAGGCTCATACCTTCAATGTCTTGTTTCATAAGTCATATTCTTTATCGTCAGTACCAATTATCTCAGTTTTCTCTATGCGTACAGCGCCGCTCTTGATATCGGCTCGCAGCAGTTCGTCGAGTTTCTGTAGGCTGATGACATAACCATTGAGGTCATCGTCATCTTCGTATGTCTTTGTGCTCTTCACGCCGCCATTACCTACAATCAGCACGCTATCTGACATTCGCAAACAATACAGACGCAGCCCACTGCGAAAGATAGGCAATGCAACAAGGTTATCGCGCATCTTGCCCTCGTTCCTGAACTTTCTTTCTGCAAATCCATTCTTCAGCATCAGGTCTATCTGATTGAGAATAATTCTCAAATCATTCTGTCGGGTAGCATCATTGCGAAACTTGCTGATAAACTTTGCAAATTCAGATTGACTCTCACCTTCAAATATAATGGTGAATAACCCTGCATTCTCGGTTTGCTGCAATGATTGGATGGTTGCTTTTGTCATAGTATTATTTGTATTTGTCTTCTGTGGTGCAAATGTAATACTTTTTTCTCATAAAATTATCTTTCAAGGTAATTTGTTGCATTGGAAAGCGATTTTTTAACCTTTTTTCTCCCCAATTATAACCCGTTTGTAACCCGCGGGTTATTTTCTTGGGGATATGGTGCAGATTGGGTTACTTTGCAAGGTATCAAGGGTTATGGGTTAAAGGTTATAGACACACTAAACACTACACTCTACACACTAAACAAATAAACCAATGCAACAATTAAGCCTTTTCCGCGGTGTGCACGATACGCAGCCGCGACCTGTCACCCTCGAGGAGCTGGTGACGATGATGCGCACAGACCAGTCGGTGCGCGACCTTACCGAGAAGCACCGCTATGCCCGCTCCGCGGGCGACGAGCAGGGTGCCAGTCGTTACAAGAAGATGATGACGAGTTTCGGTGTGGCTGCCCTCTTCGAGGGCGGCAGACGGCAACAGCACATCGTAGAGCTTACGGGGCTAAGCCTGGTGGACATAGACCATATCCCTGCCGAGCGGATGAGCGAGGTGATCGCTCTCGTGCGGGGCGATGAGCATACGCTGCTGGCATATACGACGTTGTCGGGGCAAGGGGTGAGAATTCTTTTCAGGTACGAGATGAAGCCCCCCCCTAACCCTCCCTGTGAGGGAGGGAACTTTGGCATCGCGGAGCCTATCCCCCTCCCTTACAGGGAGGGCTGGGGTGGGTCTCTATATAAACAAGCCTTCCTGCACGGTAACGCCTACTACGAGGCGTTGACCGGCCTGCCCACCGACGGCCAGTGCAAGAATGTGGGGCGCATCAGCACCATTGCCTATGACGAGGAGCTGTACTATACCCCCGAGGCCACACCTTTCATCATCGAGCCCGAGGAGAAGAAGAGCGTAGGGAGACCGAAAGGAGTGAAGAGTGAAAAGTTAAGAGTGAAGAGTTGTAAGGTAAAAGATGTGGAGACAATCATCATTCGCGAGCTGGCGCGGCGCGGTGTGGTGTATGCTCCTGGCACCTACAACAAATATGTGAATGCTGCCTGCTATGAGATGAACCGCTACGGTGTGCCCGAAGAGCAGTGCCGCGAGTGGGCGGTAAACCGATTTGCCGACTACGACACCCCCGCAGTGGAGGCCATCGTGCGCTCGTGCTACCAGCAGACCGAGGAGCATGGCACGGCGAAGCTGCCACGTAGGCGTCAGTCCAACCAAGCCACGGTGGCCGACATACAGCGCTTCCTCACTGAGAGTGGCGTAAGGGTGAGGTATAATGTGATAACCCGAA
>JAZONP010000152.1:0-2136 GCA_045654565.1 Bacteroidaceae bacterium | reverse complement strand
ATGTCAATCATAGTAAACGTAGACGTAATGTTGGCCAAGCGCAAGATGACCTCGGGCGAACTGGCCGAGAAGGTGGGCATCACCGCCGCCAACCTCTCCATACTGAAGACGGGCAAGGCCCGTGCCATCCGCTTCTCTACGCTCGATGCCATTTGCAAAGCCCTCGACTGCCAGCCGGGCGACATACTCGAGTATCGTGACTAATATGAATAAAACATTCATCACAATCCTCACCCTACTGCTCCTTGCCACCACAGCAAGGAGCAGTGCCCAGACCTCGCCTCGCGAAGAGCAGTTGCAAGAGGTGATTGTCCTTGGCAAACAGAAGCTGAAGAAACTCATTGGCCGAGGTACCCGTGTACCAGGAGCCATCGTGCAGTTCACACCCAACCAAGTGGGCCACGAGATAGGCTCGGCCGTCACCATCAGTCGCCCCACCGAAGTGCGTGAAATCACCTTCGACATCCTATCGTGCAACACCAAAGATGCCGTGCTGAGCATAGATATTTACCGCGACAGCAGCTACACGAAGGTGCTCGACCGCCCCATCCTCATACCCATCTCACAGGAAAAGAAGCAGACGATAACCGCCAAGCCCCACTCCCCCACTCTACTCACACCAGGAAGATACATCATCTCCGTCACCTTCGCCAACTGCTGCAAGGAGACGCAAGAGCTATGGAGCAACTGCGACCATTGGGATGCCAAGCAACGCTACGCGATGACCCTGCAAAGCAGCATACAGTTCCCCCTCTACACCAAAGAGAGCTACATCAGAAACGGCACGGATGACACCTTCGAGAAGCGCAACCTGAATATCGGATTGAAGGTGAAGGGAGTGTAGAATGTACCATCTATTTATTCGCAATTACGAAATAAAATTACTAACTTCGCAGCAATAAACATATAGCCTTGGTATGGGAACGAAAGAAGCGATAAAGTTATTCGAAGAGAAGCGTGTACGCACTGCATGGGACGATGAGCAGGAGAAGTGGTATTTCTCCATTGTGGATGTGGTGGATGTGTTGACCGACAGTAAAGATGCACTGACGGCTCGCAAGTATTGGAATAAGTTAAAACAGCGCCTCAAAGAAGAAGGAAATGAAACGGTGACAAATTGTCACCAGTTGAAACTTCCTGCAGCAGATGGCAAGATGCGTCTCACCGATGTCGCTGATACCGAGCAACTTTTCCGTATCATCCAGTCCATTCCCTCGCCCAAGGCCGAGCCCTTCAAGCGATGGATGGCACAGGTGGCTGCCGAGCGCATAGACCAGATGCAAGATCCCGAGCGAAGCATACACCAAGCCATGAGCGACTACAAGCGCCTGGGCTACTCGGACAACTGGATAAACCAACGCCTCAAAAGCATCGAGATACGCAAGGACCTTACCGACCAGTGGCGACTCCACAATGTAGAGGAGGGCATCCAATATGCTACGCTCACCGACATCATCTATCAAGCATGGGCAGGAAAGACTGCCAAGGGATATAAGCAGTACAAGGGATTGAAGAAGGAGAACCTGCGCGATAATATGACCAACGAAGAACTGGTGCTCAATATGCTCGCCGAACTCTCTACCACAAGCATCACCAAAGCCAAAGACCCACAAAACTTCGAAGAGAACATGCAATGCGCTGCCGAGGGTGGCGAAGTAGCGCGTGTGGCACGCGAACAACTTGAGTCAAAGACAGGACGTGATGTCGTGTCGCCCCTCTCGGCCAAAAGATTCTTCGGAGCACAACAACCTACCGAACAAATTGGTGAGGTAGAGGAGGAATAAAATCCCCCATTCCATCGCAAACGCACTGCGTTTTTAGGTTACAAAAGTTCATAAATCAATTGGCGGTGGCAAATTTGTCAAACTTTTTCATAGGCTTGACAAAAAATTATCACTATAGTGACAAAATTTTGTCAACAAAGCGAAAAAGTTTTTTCATTGGAGTGAAAAAATATTTTCAAGCCTGTGAAAAATCTTGCAAAAAAGGTAAACGTGAAGTGTACTGAAATAAGTTAACAGATTAAACTTAGAATCCTATATAGGTTTACGCTGAGAATATTTATTCCTATCTGAGTTTACGCTTTGCAAAGATAATCCAAAATAGGTTTACATTCCAAACGATATTTCAAGTATC
>JAZONP010000151.1:0-4454 GCA_045654565.1 Bacteroidaceae bacterium | reverse complement strand
TCCTATCACAGTTGCTGACGGCAAGACCTTGACTCTTACTATCAGAGACAATGTAGAGCATATAGTGAACGGTGGTATTTCTCTTGGCAATGGTTCTAACGTGATAATTGAGGGAGAGCGCAACAAAGAGAACAACAAACTGACCGTAACGGGTACAGATGGCAACGCAGGTATCGGCGCAAATAACGGAGTTACAGCAGGTGATATTACCATCAGCAATGCTCGTGTGGAGGCTACAGGTAGTTCTACTTCCGATGAAAGCATAGATTTAGTTTGCGGTGCAGGTATTGGTACATCTAATGGTTCAATGGGAAATATCCTGATAGAAAACTCAATCATCGTTGCGGAAGGTGGTTATTATGAATACGAAACTCCAGCTCCTGCCATCGGTATGGGTGAGAAAAATGGTATCATGGGCGATATAACCATAGTAGATTCAGAGATTACAGCTACAAATAATGGTGAAGGATTCGCTTCTGTAATTGGCGCAATTGATAATGACGGAATTGGTACTATGGGGGATATTGTGATTACAAATTGTGAATTGAATCTTACAATGGTGATTACTGAAGCTGATTGGTATGGCGCATTCATAGGACCGGGCTTGGGAGGTTCAAGTACTCAATTTAATATGGGAAAAATTATCTTTACCGACATGACAAAGGAAGAGCTAGATGAAATGATAGCAACATGGAATTTCCCCGAAGACTTTGCTGAATTTGGAAAATATGCCATCGGTTTAGGTTATCTTGGTGTTTATCACGAAACCCAAACTTACGAGGGCATATGGGTCAGCGACGGAGCAGACGGTTTGGTACGAATTGACGACGGATATGGATATCATGACCCGGAATAAATTAATATAATCGTTTATAGGGCAGGATGGCTTGAACCGACGAACGAAGCAAGAGCAGAAACAAAGTAAACTTTGGTTATGCCTTGCAAGGAGGAGGAAGACGAAGTCAAGGCCTACCTGCTCACCAAGAGAAGAAAATAGGATACAAACAATTAATAACGAATTAAAATTATAAGACATGCCGGATACAAATTGGGATAAATATGTAATAAAATGTCCTCTACCGACATATAAAGACATCAATAGAAGGCAAACGGAATTATCATAGGCTTGACAAGAAATTTTCACTTCGTTGACAAAAAATTTTCACAGGCTTGAAAAAGTTTTTTCACAGGCTTGATAAAAAATTTTCATAGGCTTGAAAAAGATTGCAAAAACCATGTGATGATAAAACCCTGCCCACAGATGACACGAATATTCACTCCTTTTAATCAACAGATGAAACAGATGACACTGATTCTTATGCATCGCTTTGCTCGCATAGCCATCCGGAGGGGCACAAGCCCGGCGCGTGCCCAATCAGTGAAATCAGTGAAATCGCGTTGACAAAATAAAAAAAATCAGTGTAATTTCAGTTGACCAAAACAATCAACACGATGACACCGATGAAACAGAAATAAAACGCCCTCCCACAGTGGAGGAGCAAAGCGCACTCTAACATACTGAAGACAAACGAAGAAGAAAAGTAGGAGTTTCTTTGGTCAATCCATCTCTTTATTGTACATTTGCCACCAAAAATAGTGGTCAATTGACCACCTTATCAAGTGGTATATATACATAGAGAACAATGGAAGACAAGAAACTACAAGCAGCCCTGGAGGCATGGCAGCAATTGCAGCCACTCACTGAAGATGACCGCAACCGTCTGAGCCGACGATTTACCGTGGACTTCAACTACAACAGCAACCACATCGAAGGCAATACGCTGACCTACGGGCAGACGGAGATATTGCTGCTCTTTGGCAAGGTTATAGGTGAGGCCGACTTTCGTGACTGTGAGGAGATGAAAGCCAGCAACGTTGGCCTGCAGATGATGCTGATGGAGTCGGGCGAGAAACAGCAACCCCTGTCGCAACACTTCATCCGTACCCTGCACCGCACGCTGTTGCGCGAGGACTACACCGTCTATCGTAATCTGCCTGGTGGTGTGCACACCAGCTACGTCGTCCATGCCGGACAGTACAAGACACGCCCCAACAGTGTCATCACCCGCTATGGCGACCGCTTCGACTACGCGTCGCCCGAAGAGACACCGGCACTGATGACCGACCTTGTGGACTGGTACAACCAGGCCGAGCAGGAGGGCAAGCTGTCGCCAGTGGAGCTGGCCGCACTCTTCCACTACCGCTACATACGCATCCATCCCTTCGAGGACGGCAACGGACGTATAGCCCGCCTGATGGTCAACTTCATCCTTGCCCGCCACGGATACCCGATGATTGTGGTACGCAGCCGCCTGAAACAACACTATCTGGAGGCATTGCACAAGGCAGACCTGATAGTAGGCGCTACGCCTGCCGATGGTGCCCATGCTTCGCTGAAGGATATACGGCCTTTCCATAAATATATGAGCAAACTGATTGCCGAGGAGGTGGCTGGTGATGTGCTGTTCGTCACCGAACGCAATGAGAATGTATGGTGGTACGATGGTGAACGTGTGGAGTTCCGCACGGCGACCTATAGTAAGATTCTGCGGACAATGCAAAGAGAAGACCAGGCCACACAGGCATATCTGCAAGAAGAAACGGGCATCAACCGCTCCGCATTGCAGAAGATGATTACCACCTTGCAGGACAAGGGATATATCGCCCGTGATGACAACGGACGTTGGCGAGTCTTCCTCACCCCCTCGGTGTAATGCCCCCACACACAAAAGACCTCTCTTCTTCGTCCCGTCCTGGAACACCGCCAAGGCGGGACATCTTCGTATTGTCTTCAGCCTGTAGAGATAAAAGAAATGAAAACATTAACCAAAAAGTAAAAAATATGAGAAAGAAGAAATTTATCTATGCAGCCTTAGCCCTCCACATTTTGGGGGGAAGGCCACGGCAGAAGAAAGCCCGTCACGGCGGATATGTTATCTGCCGTTAATGAGTATCAGGGTCTCTTGAGGAAAGAAGGAAGAGGGAAGAAGGAAGAGGGAAGAGAGAAAAGTGCATGCATCGCGGAGCCATAACTCTTCCCTTTTAACTCATAGTCCCCCTACCTCCACATCATCAGATGACACATCGCAGACACGCTACATGGAGCCCGTCAGCGACTGGCGCTACGATGCGCTCTACCACGGCTCACCCGAACGCTTCCGGCTGATGAGGGAGACGGTGGAGTGGATGGGGGAAATGGTTAACGGAATAGTTCGGAATGGCTACCCAATCGAACCAACTTGATGATGTTCTGCTGCGGGTCTACCCACAACAAAAGCAGGTCACTCTCAACGTGACATTCCATGAATCCTGCGTAGTCGCCAATCAATCTGTGTGGTTTATACTTTTCGGGCAGACTACCTGCGCTCTCCAGAATCTGTAACACCTCTTTGAGGTGCTTGATTTTGGAGGGCTTGTTTTGTATGCGTTTCAAGTCTTTCTTGAACTGACTTGTGATTTTCAGGGTATACATCGTCCTACAATGCCTCGATTAGAGATTCTAGGTTATCTGTGTCAAGGGTTTCAAGGTCATCCTTCTGCTTGGCCTCTTGCATGGCACGCAGCGTGATGGGGTTGGGACGATTGTAGACAACATCCATCAGTACGCTCTCTACATAGTTGTTCAGACTGCGGTTTTCTCTCACCGCGGCCTCCTTCAGCTTGTCCAGCAAGTCTGTACTCAGTCTGAATGCAGTTTGTCTTCTTCCTACAATTGCTTCCATAGTTGTGATTTTGTTTGCAAATGTATAACACTCGTATCACAAATACAAGGGAACGGATGAAAAAGTTGATTGAATTTACAATCTTTAAGAAGTTATTTGGTTTTTATTTCCGTCACGGCGGATATGTATCCGCCGTTAACGAGTATCAGGGTCTGCGACCCGAAAATATAACAGGGGTCACAGATTCTTATCGCACGCAGATCTCGCGAAAGACGCGAAGAACCAGGTCCTATGATATTGTCTCACACTGATCTCACAAATCTCGCAGAGGCAAGTCGCTTCGCCCTTGCTAACTCCCCCTCTGTTTATGGAGGGGGTGCCCGAAGGGCGGGGGCGTTCCAAACGAAGTGCGGAGAATCAGCATCGCAGTGTACTAAACTACGCGCTGCGCTTGTAACTCCCTCCTGAGACGACTTTGGGGAGCTAAAGCTCCCGTCGTCGCAAGCAACGCTCATCTCGCGTTGCCCCTCTATGAACAGAGGGACAGTTTGGCAGCTGCGCCGAGTGTACACGCCGGATGGCAGCTGCGAGCACTTCTTGCGCTGCAGCTAATTTCGTGAGATTGCCTTTGGCCCCTTCGGGCGGCGAACACGTTTCGTGAGATCCTTTAGATTTGCAGAGTAAAAACAAAGGTAGAGAAAAATCCCTACCTTTGTAAGAGTTAACCAAAGGAGAGAGGTGAACTAGTGTGAGATCCAGCCTTACGAGCTATACGCAGAAACAGTCCTCTTC
>JAZONP010000150.1:0-2457 GCA_045654565.1 Bacteroidaceae bacterium | reverse complement strand
AAAGTCCGTGTTTATTGGTCGGTTTCAAAGGATTTTCTGTCACCGAAAATGGTGGTCAGATGACCACTTATAATCAATCGTGACGTTAAATAATTCCTCCTCTCCATAGTTCAGCGAGGAAATCGTGCACATAAATCAACTCTATACCATCCTCTTTGCGATTGATGCGGTCGAGTGAAACAAGGATACGACGCGATTCTGGGTAGTCATCACCAAACGATTTCAATCCTTTAAGATGACGCTTTTGAATTTCTTCGGTAGATTTTATCTCAATGGCAATACGAGCATCTCCGATAACTGCATCAACCTCTACGCCAGTATGCGTACGCCAATAGGAGAGTTTATCCTCTTTGTGATTGTAGCCGATATAAGCTATAAGTTCTTGTATAATGAAATGTTCGAATGCATGACCATATTCGGGTGTACCGCGCGTGAGAGTTTTACGGTGAAGCAGGTGACAAGCAAGCCCCACATCGAAGAAATAAAATCGCGGAGCCTGTACCAAACGACGTTTCATCGTCTTCGTATAAGCCGGTATCATATACCCCACCAAGGTGTCTTCGAGAATTCCGAAATAACCCTTTATCGTCTGTGCGCTGACACCACATTCTGCGGCAATATTGGAGTAGTTCACCATCTCACCATCGGTCAGCGCCGCCACCTCCAGAAATCGTTGGAAACTACCTAGATTACGCACCAATGCTTCTTCACGTATCTCTTCTCGTAAATACACATCAACGTATGCTGATAGCAATCTGTTAGGATTCTTCGCCAAATAATGTGTGGGCAACATACCATGCTGCAGTGCACGGTCAAGGTCAAAGTCGGGAATCTCTGCACTTACCAACGGATAAAAATAAGAGGGGTATGCCCTTCCGCCCAATGTATTGTAGCCTTTGCGCTTGAGTTTTCGGGCACTTGAGCCGCAGAGCACAAATCTCAAGCCTCGTTCCGATATCAAACGATGCACTTCATTCAGTAGTTCGGGGACTTCGGGAATCTCGTCAATGACCACTATCGTTTCGGAATCTTTGTCGCGCAACATCTCATAGAGCAGTGATGGACGACGCTGAAAACGCATCCGAAGTTCTGAGTCAAGCAAGTCGATAAACACCGCATCGGGAAATTGATAGCGAAGAATCGTACTTTTTCCTGTCTGTCTTGCTCCAAAGAGGAACATAGACATGTCAACCTCTTGATTCAGTAGTGGATAGCGTGTAAACATAAGTATGAATTTCTCTAATTCTATTTATTATTTTCAATGAAAATCGTAAGTAGTACTTAATATTTTCAATGAAAATCTGCTGCAAATTTAGCAATTAGATATTATCTAACAAATTAGTAGGGCAATTATTTTTCACTACACTACAAAAAAGTTTATTGCAAATGGAATCCAAGGTAATCCATAAAGCACCGTACTAAGCAGAACGTTCCTCAGCTTAAAGGGGATTTTGGCTGAGGTGTCGGTAATTGTATGTAACGTGCTGTTGTATTGATAAATAAAGACCGACACCCCGGTGTATAGGGTGTCGGTCGTGGGAGATTATTGTTTTCGGTAAATCAACATTATTATCTCAAACTATTTATCCTTCTTACCCGCTTTGGTAGTTACAACGACTACCCCATTGCGACCTCTTGCTCCGTATGACTTGGCTTCTTTAGAACCTGGTTTGAAGATCTCCATGCTGGCAAACTTATCGACATATTCGGCCTCTGATTTCGGTTTCATCTTATTGAACTCTTCAAGGGAAGTCTCTTTGCCGTCAACAATAATGAGGTGTTTGTCAATATCAAACTGGGCAGCTCCGGCTGATGTGTTCGCTTTGGTAGTCACTTGAATCACTCCATTACAGCCCCTGTTGCCCCATATTTTGACGGCAGGTTCGGGCTTGAGCACGGTAACGTTGGCTATCTCTGCGCTGTTTATTTTGGCAAAGTCTTCCTGCGAAGTTTCTTTGCCGTCTACAATGATGAGGGGTTCAACGACTTTGGTTACTGATGTTGCTTTAGTGGTCACCATAATCACTCCCTTGTTGCCTTTCTCTCCATACGAATTGGCAATCTCAGAACCTGGTTTGAAAACATTAACACTGACAATATCTTCCGATTTTACCATAGACAATCCCTCGTGAGTCATTTCTTTGCCGTCTACAATGATGAGCGGCCCTAACATTTTGGAGACTACTATAGGCCCGTTGGCATTCCCTTCAATGGTAAAGGTTTTTTCCGCCTCATCGCCCGTATATATCACGTGATGCTTCTCCACCACGCCTTTGCCCTGCTTGTAGGCAATCATATACTTTGAGATGCGTTTGCCTTCGAGCTGCGAACCGTCGAAACGCTCTATCGGCTGCTTGTCGATGATGTACTTGTCTATCGTGTCGTTTGCTACCTTGGCTTGGGTGCCGATGGCTACGGCACAGAGTGCCGTCAATAGGATTGTTCTCATAATTTTGA
>JAZONP010000149.1:0-2225 GCA_045654565.1 Bacteroidaceae bacterium | reverse complement strand
GCTTAAGGTGGCAGACCTCTCGGTGCGTGCCAAGGCAACCTATGGACAGAACACTTCTCACATGCAGCAACCCACAGGCTTCGGTATCGTGGAGACATTTGATAATGGTGTGAACAACTACGAATCTATGCAGCTCGGATCAGCTTGGCTTACCATGATGTATGGAAAGAAACTGCGCTATGGCTTCTTCGCTGGTTGGATGAAGAACTTTGGCTCGGCAGGTAAGGATTTTACAAGCTTGGTAGTGCGCAATAATACGGGTATGGACCAAGCTTATCGCTTCTCTCCTATCGTGACCTACAAGGTGCAGAATATGACTATCGGTCTTGAGTATGAACACACTGCGGCGGCTTATGGTGATACCTATCGCCCGAATGGCACAGTGACTAATACTCATTGGGTTGCCAACCATCGTGCATGCATGATGCTGAAATACGACTTTTGATAAATTCTGAATTGTGAATTCTGAATGCTATAGTCAACAATTGGGAACTGATAATTTTCAATTTTCAATTTTAAATTCTCAATTAGTTGAGTGTGTCCCCAACTTCAGCGAGGGACGCAACATCGAAACCATCAACGCCATCACCGAGGCCATACGCTCGGTCGATGGCGTTCGCGTATTGCATATTGACCGAGGAGAGGCGGCCAATCGCACCGTCATCACCTTTGTTGGACCTGCCGGAGCAGTTGTAGAGGCTGCCTTCCGCATGGTGAAGCGCGCGAGCGAGCTCATAGATATGCGCACTCACTTGGGTGAACACCCTCGCATCGGTGCTACCGATGTGCTTCCGCTCATCCCCTTGAAGAATATCACATTGGAGGAGTGTGCCGAACTGGCGCGCGACTTGGCAGAACGTATATATAAGGAGTTGGATATCCCCACCTATTGCTATGAGGCTGCTGCCTATTTGCCCGAGCATGTCAACCTTGCCGACTGCCGCCGTGGCGAGTATGAGGCTTTGCGTAACAAGATGCTCGACCCCATGATGCGCCCCGACTTTGGTGGCGGGGAATACACTCTCCAGGCTGCCCGCTCGGGAGCTACGGTGGTGGGTGCGCGCAACTTCCTCATTGCCGTAAACTTCAATCTTAACACCTCGTCTCGTGAGGTTGCCTCGGCTATTGCTGCCCGCGTAAGAGCCAGTGGTGAGGTGCTCTGTGATGAGGAGGGGCATATCGTGCGTGATGAAGAGGGTAGGGCAGTGCGCCGCCCTGGCCTGCTACGTGGATGCAAGGCCATTGGGTGGTACATCGAGGAGTTTGGCTGTGCACAGGTGTCGATGAATATCAATAGTGTCGCTCTTTGCCCTATCCATACGGCCTATGAAACGGTGTGCCGTGTGGCACGCGAGCTGGGGGTTGAGGTGACGGGTACGGAGCTCATCGGTCTCATTCCCGAGGATTGTATGATAGAGGCTGGACGCCACTTTGCCACAATGCAAGGAATGCCGGTACAGAGCAATGACGCGCTGATGCAAGTGGCCGTAGAGGCTATGCACATGGATGACTTGTGTCCGTTCGATATTGAGCAGAAGGTGCTGCGTTATCTTTAATCTTAAACGAAGAATAACAAGAAAGGGACACCTCCGTTGGTGTCCCTTTTCTATTGTCAAGGCTCATTGCTCATTACTCATTACTCAAGGCTCACAGGCAACCACACCTTCATATCACCTCTTCCGCGGTGTGCCCAGGTGTAGTAGGGGGTGAGGGTGAGGTTCACTGTTTCATACTGAGGTGTGCCTTTTGCATCGGAGGTGACGAGCTGTGCCTCGGTACTGAGTGTTGTGATGTGCTGTGAAGCCCATGTGGAGAGTTGCGCCTTGCGCTCTTCGGGGATGAAGGTGCTGAGGTCGCGCTCACCGAGGGTGAATTTAGCTTCGGGGTTGATGACCACGTTCTTGATGTCAAAGTCATTGTCGGCCCACTCGGCGCAGTATACGAGAGGTCCGCGCTCAATAGCCACCAAGCCACGGTCGGCCTCTACGTTCTCATGAGCCAATACGACACGGGGGCGCATCTCGAAGAAGATGGTGAGTTCATCGCCCTTCTTCCACTTGCGGGTGATGTTATAGTAACCATCAGGGGTGAAGTAGGCCCTTGTCTTTCCGTCTGGTGAAACTGACTCATATGATTCCTTGATGGTTTCGGCATTCTTGATGAAGGTCGTTCTCATATGTTCATCTTCAGTGCCTTGAACCATAATACTATGCTCCAAACGTCCC
>JAZONP010000148.1:0-14923 GCA_045654565.1 Bacteroidaceae bacterium | reverse complement strand
CTACCGGTCACCTCATCTACTCACGTTTCTGGAACAAGTTCCTCTTCGACCTCGGTCATAGTGCCAAGGATGAGCCTTTCCAAAAACTCGTGAACCAAGGTATGATTCAGGGCCGCAGTAACTTCGTATACCGTATCAAGGACACCAACACCTTCGTGTCACTGAACTTGAAGAAGGATTACGACGTGACCCCTATCCACGTGGACGTAAATATCGTGACCAACGACGTGCTCGACATCGAAGCCTTCAAGGCTTGGCGCCCCGAATATAACAATGCAGAGTTTATCCTCGAGGATGGCAAGTACATCTGTGGCTGGGCAGTGGAGAAGATGTCTAAGTCAATGTTCAATGTGGTGAACCCCGACATGATTGTCGAGAAGTATGGTGCCGACACCTTGCGCATGTACGAGATGTTCCTCGGCCCCGTAGAACAGTCTAAGCCTTGGGACACCAACGGCATTGACGGTTGTCACCGTTTCCTCAAGAAATTCTGGAGCCTCTTCTACGGCCGTGGCGAAGAACTTATCGTGACCGACGAAGCCCCCACGAAGGAGGAAATGAAGCCGTTGCACAAACTCATCAAGAAGGTAACTACCGATATTGAGGCTTTCTCATACAACACTTCGATCAGTGCCTTCATGATTTGCGTGAACGAACTCTCATCACTCAAGTGTACCAAGCGCGAGATACTGAAGACTCTCGTCGTGACACTCGCACCCTTTGCTCCTCATGTGTGCGAAGAGCTCTTCGAGCAACTCGGCGGCGAAGGCTCGGTATGCGATGCTCAGTGGCCCGCATTCAATGAAGAGTACCTCAAGGAGGATAGCGTGACCTACTCCATCTCGTTCAACGGCAAGACCCGTTTCACCATGGACCTCGCTGCCGACTTGGACAACGCTACCATCCAAGAGACTGTGCTCGCCAACGAAAACACACAAAAGTACATCGACGGTAAGACCATCCGCAAAGTTATCGTCGTTCCGAAGAAAATCGTGAACATCGTAATTTCATAATTAGGAATGAGGAATTAGGAATGAGAAGTTTTTCTTTAGTTCCTAATTCCTAACTCCTAACTCCTAATAAAATACTATGCAAACTTTTCTATTAGACAACAAGCACAAATTGTTTCGTGAGGTGAAGGACTATCTAGCCATCGCCCTCGGACTATTCATCTATTCATTGGGTTGGAGTTGCTTCATGCTCCCCTACCAAATCACCATGGGTGGTGTCACTGGTATCTCGGCTATCGTCTACTATGCCACAGGCATCGACATGCAGATAACCTATCTCTGCATCAATGGTGTGCTACTTCTATTTGCTCTTAAGTTATTAGGATGGAAGTTCTGCCTCAAGACCATCTATGCCGTAGGTATGCTTACCGTAATGCTTGATGTCACTCAGCCTTGGTTTATGGACGATAATGGACAGTTCATGCAACTACTCGGTCCTGGTCAAGACTTTATGGCCTGTGTGCTTGGAGCTGTAGCTGCAGGTATTGGTGTAGGACTCGCTTTCACGCACAATGGAAGTACAGGAGGTATGGATATTGTCAATGCCATCATTAACAAGTTCCGTAACATTAGTTTCGGCCGTGCTACGATGATCTCGGATATCATCATCATTAGCAGCTGCTACTTTGTCTTCAATGACTGGCGCCGCGTGATGTTTGGCTTTGTGGCACTAGTCATCATGAGCCTAACCCTCGACTACTACATCAATAGTACCCGAGGTTCGGTACAGTTCCTCATCTTCTCCAACAAGTACGAAGAGATTGCCGACTACATCAACTCTAAACTGCGCCGTGGTGTCACAGTGCTTGATGGCACAGGTTGGTACAGCAAGGCTCCCCGCAAGGTACTCGTGGTATTGGCCAAGCGACAGGATGCCGTGAATATCTTCCGCGTCATCCATGACATTGACCCCAATGCTTTCGTCTCGCAGAGTAATGTGACTGGAGTATATGGAGAGGGATTTGACAAGATAAAGGTGAAGTGACCATGAAGCGAAAGATTGTATTCGCCACCAACAACGCGCACAAATTAGAAGAAGTAGCAGCCATATTGGGCGACAACTACGAAGTGCTGAGTCTACGCGAGATTGGTTGCGACGCCGATATTCCAGAGACTGCCGACACCTTTGCAGGCAATGCTTTGCAGAAGGCACAATACGTGAGGGAGCACTATGGATACGACTGCTTTGCCGATGATAGCGGTTTGGAAGTCGACGTACTTGATGGAGCCCCCGGCATATATAGTGCCCGCTATAGCGGAGGAGGCTCCGAGGCCAATATGGATAAGCTTTTGCATAATTTAACGGGAGAAAGTAATCGTGGGGCACAATTCCGCACGGTTATTGCGTTATTAATAGGTGAAGAGACTCGAATCTTCGAAGGCATCGTGCGCGGCACCATAATAGAAGCACGCCGAGGTGAAGGTGGTTTCGGTTACGACCCCATCTTCGTCCCCGAGGGTTATGAGCTCACCTTTGCCGAGCTGGGCAGTGAGGTAAAGAACCGCATCAGCCATCGCGCCAAAGCTGTAGAACAATTAGCGAGCTATCTGAAATACTAAAACCGATGAGAAGAGCCATCATCCTGACACTAACCCTACTCCTATCATCCAGCATGGGAATGTGGTCCCAAGCCATAGGTTCATGGCGGTCACATTTGGCATATCACAATGCCACCCAGTGCGTAGTTGTGGGCGACAAGGTATATATTGTCAGCGATGGTTCGCTCTATTCATACACTCCTCAGGACGAGTTTGTCGAATGCTACGACAAGACCAACCTGCTTAGCGATCAGGGCATACGCCATATCGCCATGGATGAGCAGACAAACACATTATTGGTCATCTACAACAATGCCAACATTGATCTCATCCATCCCGATGGCAATATAACAAACATCTCGGACTTTGCCTACGAATCCACACTTGACCCTACGGTTAACGGAGTATGCATCATTGGAGGGAAGGCTTATCTGGCCACCAATTTCGGTGCGACTGTTTTGGACATCGAACGAAAAGAATTTGAGAGCACCTATATACTCGAGAAGAAAGCCTATAGTGTCGTTGAGTCGGATGACATTATCTATATAGCTACGGAAGAAGGAATATATCGAGGTGATGCAAACCTCAATCTGCTTGACGCCACTAATTGGATTAAGTTGAGCGATCAAGTGTATATAAAGCTCACCCCCATTGGCGAGCATTTGATGGCACTGAAGTCTGGAGAATCTGTATATACCATCAACCTCATCGATGGTTCCTCCACCCTTTTCTGTAAAGGGACTTGGCACTTCATGCAGGCAAACAACAATCATCTGATTGTAGGTAACTCAACCGATGTATTGGTTTATGATACATTGAAAGACCCACTAAAGCTAACCTTTGATGGCACGGTCAGCAGCATTGCCATCGATGGCGACACCTATTGGACCACCAATGGCACCAAGGGTCTAAACAGCTACCGCCACGATGCCCAGACACAGCAAATGACACAATCCGTGTCACAGATTATCCCCAATAGTCCCATACGCAATCATTGCCAATATCTGAGCTTTGTAGACGACGAGCGACTACTCGTGGCTGGTGGAACGATCAACTACCACGACGACCCGGCCCTGCACCGTACCGCTACTTTGATGATGTACGAAGATAACACATGGCACTCGTTTGAAGAAGAGGGAGTAGCCAACCGTACTGCCGGTTCGTTCAGAAATATGACCAGTATCGTACAAGATCCTACGGATCCTACCCATCACTACGCTTCATCATATGGACAGGGCATATATGAGTATCGAGATCTAAAGTTCGTTCGTCAGTATACCCACAAAGAGAAGGCGGGTTCACCCGATGTAGTTGCCTCAGCCTTAGAATCAGCCGTCCCCGACACCTATGACTACACGCGTGTCGGTCGGTTACAATACGACCAGCAAGGTAATCTGTGGATAACTAACTCGCGCGCAGAATCCCCTCTAAAGCTCTTGAAGCCCAATGGAACCTTCGTAAGTCTTTACTACAAAGAACTGGAAAAGATAAAAACTCCAACAGAGATACTGTTCGATAATTCTGGTAGAGTATGGGTCATAAGCATGCGAGCTCCAGCCAACCTCTATTGTATCGACATGAATGGCACACTTGAAAACACCTCCGATGACCGCATCAAGAGACTTGACGAAAAATTCATCGACCAAGATGGGGGTTCCGTCGAAGTGTACTACATCAACGACATCACTGAGGACCACAACGGAGATATCTGGGTGATGACCGATAAAGGTCCCTATGTACTTTACAATACTGAAGAGGTATTCAGCGACAACTACCACTTCACCAAAATCAAGGTACCCCGCAACGACGGCACCAACTATGCTGACTATCTGTTGGATGGAGCCTATACCACTTGCATAGAGATTGATGCAGCTAACCGCAAGTGGATAGGAACACTCAGCAATGGACTCTATCTGATTGGCCCCGATGGATTGGAAGAGATACATCACTTCACCAAGGATAATAGCCCCCTACCCTCTAACAGCATTGAGAGTCTGGCTATGCATCACACTTCTGGTGAACTCTTTATCGGCACTGATAAGGGGCTCGTATCTTATGTGGGTAATGCCACACGGGGCGAGGAGGATTACGACAAGGAAAAGGTATATGCCTACCCCAACCCTGTAGCACCCGACTACACCGGACTTATCACCATCATAGGCCTCAAAGCCAATAGCCACGTTAAAATCATCAACACTTCAGGCCGCCTCATTGCCGAGGGCACTTCGCTCGGAGGCTCCTTCACTTGGGATGGCCGCACTCCTCAAGGACAGCGTGTATCTACAGGCATCTATCATGTATTGGGTTGCGATGAAGATGGCAATGAGGGAATCGTTACAAAGGTTGTCTTTATCAAGTAAGAGACTCAGCAACTTTCCGCCACGAGCACGATATCCATACCATATAGGCTAGAAAAGGCATAAGTAGAAAAGAGTTCTATCTTACATATACCTTCTTACCATCGATAATGTAGATGCCACGATCCAGGTTCCCATTCTGAGGCCTACCATAAATATCGTATACTATGGGAGAAGGACTTATGGTAGTACCTGCGTTGATGTTGTCAGGCAGAAGTTGGCTATTGAGCCAAGCGATTCTATCTTCCAACCATTTACTGACACCATCGACTTTTTCTTTGAATGGAGTGACCTCATCATCTGGATACAACAGTCTATTCATAGTCCGACTTTTATCTATATCCTCTCCTTTAGTTTCGCTTATCACTCGAAGATGTTCTACCACATCTTGATATAATGTCTCACTGATTACTTCCCATTGAGATGTATAACAAGAGCTAAAGTCTTCGCGTTGTAGCAATCTATTGTAGTAGAAGCTATAGCTCCTATTGTGTATGGCAGCCCACGAATCAGTAGCACCGAGCGAGGCATCAAAATCCCATAATGGTCCCATTAACAACTTTGTTCGGTACGGGTCTTCTGGGACATAATCTTTCTTATAGATATACCTATTAGTCCCCCCCGAGTCATTCTGGCTCAATATATCCTGCGCCAACAACCAAGCAGCCCAATTCGTGATATCGATGTACTGAGAGATGTCAGCATGTTCTTCTAACGCTTCCTCAAATTCGAAAATAAAATCCTTGATATTGCCAATAATAGAGTCGTTCAGATCTTCCGCCTCGGGATACTTGAAAGTATATCCTACCTGCGGATATAGCATGTCGCTTTTGAAATACACATCCTCATTCCACCAATACGCATCATCCTCTATTATATATCCACTTTTATCTATATCCAATCTCCCTTTATCTCTTTCAACAGACTCTAACAGCAGATAATCTCCTTTATATTCTCCATTGAGCACGACGTTAACATATTCCCACTGAGGTTCCCACTCCAACCCGACAAGCGTTCCAACTCTAAGTCCTGTAAAGACTTTCATAGGTAATTCGTCATACAATCGCTGCAACACCCAGTCTTTTTCCTCATATTTACTCTCGCCTCTGAACAACAGGTCTTCTTTCTGTGCCAGCTTCACCTTATAAGGTTTCTTCTCTTCCGCGCCACTGGAATTACCACGCAATCTTATCTTCATTCCGCTGTCACCACTATCATAAATGACCTCACCATGAAGAGACATCCTCATCCGTCCTTGGACATACTCGTTATCTCTCAATGTGGTACCCCACATACCTTCAGGTGCAGGTACTATCGTTGCGGTCGGTTCGGTCCCATCAATGGTCCAGATCTCTATCAAAGGCAGATTGATTGCTCTGAGTTGAGCGTCATAGACACATACTGACAACCCGTCGTCTTGTGCCTTGACGGGTTGAAGGATTGCGAATATAGCCACGAAAAGGAATAGCGTTGTAAAGGTACGCATCCATTGAGACTTTATGACCTTTGTTCTTAGCATACACATCTATGTGGTATCTTTAATCGATTAAAGGACATGCGTTAGGTGTGCATCCCGTTTTACCTCGATCACGCATTGCTCTACACCATGCTGGGCGAGCAACTGACGAAGTGATTCCTTCAGCACCTCCACGTCGTCCCATGCAGTGAGACTAGTGGCAATTACCGCTTCGGCAGCATGATGCTCATTGTCCATGCTCCACACCCGCAAGGCCTCGACTTCTTCTATACCAGGAAGAGTCTCAACTTCGTCCTTCAGCGCTTTGTAGTCGAAACTCGCGGGGACTCCTTCGAGCACGATGCGGAAGGCCACGATGAGGTTGCGCACCACATTGTAGAGGATATAGAGCGAGATGCATACCGAGAGGATGGGGTCGAGCAAGGGGATCTCCACGAAGAGCATCACGGCACTGGCAACAAGCACAGCCACCCAGCCGAGGCAGTCGCCCAGGAGGTGAAGCGACACCATGCGCTGGTTCACGCTCGAGCCCTTCCACGTGCGCCACACCGCCAGTCCCTTAAAGAGGATGGCCAGCAAGGCAAACCACAACATTCCCTCGGCATCGACCGCTTCGGGATGTGCCATACGACCTATGCTCTCGTAGAGCACGACAGCCGAGCCACTGAGCAGGATGAAGGCATTGACAAAAGCCCCCAGCAGCGTGAAGCGGCGGTAGCCGAAGGTGAAGCGATCAGTAGGCTTATGCCCAGCGATGCGCTCAAACACCCACGCCAAGGCGATAGATACCGTGCATCCAAGGTCGTGGATAGAGTCGGAGATGATGGCCATGCTGTTGGTGAGCCATCCGCCGATGAGGGAGATGATGGTGAAGGTGAGGTTGATGAAGAAGGCCGAGAGGATGTTCTTCCCCGCGCCATTACCATGCAGATGGATATGATTGTGTGCCATAATGACTATTTTATACCATTTCTTGTTAATAACTGCGCAAAAGTACGAATTTATGGAGAGTTTGGCAAAAATAACCGAATCTTTAAGGCATACCTCGAAGATACTTTTGTATCTTTGTGGCTTAAATAGTATAAGACAATGAAAATAGCACTTATAGGTTATGGCAAGATGGGTAAGATGATTGAGCAGATTGCCCTTCAGCGCGGACACGAGATTGTCTGCATCATCGACATCGATAATCAAGAGGATTTCACCTCCGAGGCATTCCGCTCGGCCGATGTGGCCATCGAGTTCACCAACCCCATGGTGGCCTACAACAACTACATGAAGGCTTTCGCAGCTGGTGTGAAGGTCGTTTCGGGCAGTACAGGCTGGCTCGAGGACCATGGCGACGAGGTGCGCCACCTCTGCACCGAGGGTGGCAAGACCCTCTTCTGGTCGTCTAACTTCAGCCTTGGCGTTGCCGTCTTCGCAGCCGTGAACAAGTACTTGGCCAAGTTGATGAACCGCTTCGATGAGTACGATGTGACGATGTGCGAGACCCACCACATCCACAAGCTCGACGCCCCCAGTGGCACCGCCATTACCCTTGCCGAGGGCATCCTCGAAAACCTCGACCGCAAGGCTCGTTGGGTACCGGGCACGCTGCTTGCTGCCGACGGCACGCTCAGTGGCACCACCGAGTGTGCTGCCGATGAGCTTCCCGTGAGCTCCATCCGCGAGGGCGAGGTGCCGGGCATCCACAGCATCCGCTACGACTCCGAGGCCGACAGCATCACCATCACCCACGATGCCAAGAGCCGCCGTGGCTTTGCCCTCGGCGCCGTGCTCGCAGCCGAATACACCGCAGAGCATCAGGGCCTGCTCGGCATGAACGATTTGTTTGATTTTTAAGTTTATAATAAGGAGTATAGGAGTTCAGGAGTTTAGACAATAGTCGGCTCGTTAAACTTTTTTGAATTGCTATTCATAGTCCAAGCATTTGTCTGACCTCCTGCGCTCCTATACTCCTCAACTCCTAAGAAGCAATGAATAGACTAAAGCAAGCCACTCCCATGCAGTGGATCAAGTGTGGTATCGTGATAGCCCTATATCTCATGTTCCTCGTATGGATCAAGAGCCTGTGGGGACTCCTCGTGGTGCCCTTCCTCTTTGATGCCTACATCACCAAGTTCATCCCCTGGACCTGGTGGAAGACCGCCAAGAGCGCTGCCGTGCGCAGCGTGATGAGTTGGGTCGACGCCATCGTCTTCGCCCTCGTGGCCGTGTACTTCGTGCACATCTACTTCTTCCAGAACTACACCATCCCCACCTCATCCTTGGAGAAGTCACTCCTCGTGGGCGACTACCTCTTCGTGAGCAAGGTGTCGTATGGTCCACGCAAGCCCAACACGCCCCTCACCATGCCCCTCACGCAGCATACCATGCCCGTGACTGGTGGCAAGAGCTACATCGAGTGGCCCCAGTGGCCCTACGAGCGTGTCAAGGGATTGGGCGAGGTCGAACTGAACGACATCGTCGTGTTCAACTACCCCACGGGCGACACCATCGTCTCCAACCCGCGCTTTGCCGCCAACGACTTCTACAAGATGGTGAGCGACATCAGCGTTGAAATCAATCGTGGCCAGTACCCCGCAGTGGACAGCCTCACGGCTGCTGAGGAGCGCGTGGCCTACGACAAGTTCCTCGCCAAGGGCCGCAAGTATATCGCTTCACGCCCCGACATATTCGGCAAGGTCGACTGGCGCCCTGTGGACCGCCGTGAGAACTATGTGAAGCGTTGCGTAGGTCTGCCGGGACAGACACTCGAGATCAAGGATAAGGTCATCTACCTCGATGGCGTGGCCAACAAGGAGCCCGACAACGTGCAGTACAGCTACCTCGTCCACACTAAGCGCCCCATCGGCGAGAAGTTGCGCCGCGAGGCAGGTATCAGCAAGGAGGACCTTGCCAGCCACAATGCCAACAGCACCCAATACTACCTGCCCCTGACCGAGCAGGCCGTGGAGACACTGAGCCACCACACCGAGGTGGTCGACAGCATCACCCCCATCATCGAGGAGCAGGGCCAAGGGCTCTACCCCGTGAACAAGCACACGGGCTGGAGTGTCGACAACTACGGTCCTCTGTGGATACCCAAGCGTGGCGAGACCATCGCCCTCACCCTCGACAACCTTCCCTTCTACGAGCGCCCCATCGCCGTATATGAGGGCAACGACCTCGAGGTGCGCGACGGCAAGATTTTCATCAACGGTGCCGAGGCCACCGAGTACACCTTCACCATGGACTACTATTGGATGCAGGGCGACAACCGCCACAACAGCCTCGACTCGCGCTTCTGGGGCTTCGTTCCCGAAGACCACATCGTGGGCAAGCCCATCCTCATCTGGCTCTCGCTCGACAAGGACCGCAGCTGGACCGATGGCAAGATCCGCTGGAACCGCCTCTTCCGCATGGTCGAGGGGTATAATTAGGTCACAGGTGACCGATTATAGGGAAAATGATAGAGAGAAGGTTGTGCCTAATGGTGCAACCTTCTCTCTTGTTCACTGCTCAAGGCTCATTGCTCACCATGTCTATGGAGTGGGATCAGAAGCGCAAAAAGAACTGTCCCCATCTCGCTTCAGCCTTTTATCGCAGGCTACACAAACGGGCGAGGGAGGCATCACGAGCGGCGGAGGATGATGTGACAAGACGCGGCGGCAGGAAGAATGCGGCGGCCCGATACAATAAAGCGTCCGCCTTCGCGTTTACATTAGGAGATATCTATATCTAAATGAAGAGGTACACACAAGCGCTATACATGGTGGTGGTGCTACTGCTGCTCGCGGCATGCGGCTCCACGAAGGTGAACACGGCTCAGTCGCGGTTCTACCAGGCGTTTGTGACCCGATTCAACACCTACCACAACGGGCACGAGGCCTATAAGGAGGGATTGGCATCGCAGGAGAGGTCGCACAAGGACAACTACATGGAGATCATTCCCCTCTTCCCCGTCAGCAAGGAGGGCACGCGCAGTGCCGGAGGGGGCAGCTTCGACAAGGCGATAGAGAAGTCGCAGAAGGCCATCAAGCTGCACTCCATCAAGACGAAACCCAAGAAGAAGGGGGGCCGCGAACTCACCGAGAAGGACAAGCTGTGGTATGCCAAGAAGGAGTATAACCCCTTCCTGCACAACGCTTGGATGCTCATGGGTAAGGCGCAGTTCCAGAAGGGCGAGTTCCTGGAGGCTGCGAGCACCTTCTCGTACATCACCCGACTCTATAGCGACGAACCGGAGATTGTGGCCGAGGCACGCATGCGCATGGCACAGTGCTATGCCGAGCTGGAGTGGAACTACGAGGCCGAGAATCTGCTCAGCCAGATGCAGCGCGACACCATCCCCTACCAACTGGCCGAGGAGTACGATGCCATCATGGCCTCGCACCTGCTCCGCCAAGAACGCTTCGAGGAGGCACTGCCCTATCTGGAGAAGGCGGTGAAGCGCTCGGGACGCACAAAGAAGCAGAAGACACGCGAATATTACCTGCTGGGGCAGATATACAAGCATGTCGGCGATAAGCAACAGGCCTACAAGGCTTTCAGCAAGGCCATCAAGCAGAACCCACCCTACGAGCTGGAGTTCAACGCCCGCATACAGCAGACCGAGACGGTGAGCGGAACGACTGCCCCCAAGATGCTCAAGACGCTCAAGCGCATGGCCAAGGACCCTAACAACAAGGATTACCTGGACCAGGTGCACTATGCCATAGGCAACATCTACCTTGCTCAGCGCGATACGGTGAATGCCATCGCACAGTATGAGAAGGGCGCCGAGCTGAGCACACGTAATGGAGTGGAGAAGGGCATCCTGCTGCTCCAGTTGGGACAGATCTATTGGGACCGCGCCGACTATGTCGATGCACAGCGCTGCTATGGTGAGGCCATCGGGCTCATCGACAAGGAGCACAAGCAGTACGACGTGGTGAACCTGCGCTCGACCATCCTGGACGAGTTGGTGGAGCACACCGTGGCCATCGACCTACAGGACAGCCTGCAACACCTTGCCACACTGCCCGAGGAGCAGCTCTACGAGGTAATCGACAACCTCATCGCCGAGGTCATCCGCCAAGAGGAGGAGGCCAAGAAGGCCGAGGAGGAGGCTGCACTGATGGCGCAGCGCGAGGAGGCCCTGGGTGCAGCACACGCCAATGGACCGCAGATGAACACACCGCAGATGAGCACGGGCGACAACTCATGGTACTTCTACAACACACAGCTCGTGGAGCAGGGAAAGAAGGACTTCCAACAGAAATGGGGCCGACGGAAACTCGAGGACAATTGGCGAAGAGCCAATAAGTCGGTGTTGGCCGAGGAGACCACCGAAGGATTCAATTACGACGAAGAGGGAGAATTGCCCGCAGACTCCCTCGCCGCAGACACCGCTGCCGTGGCGCTCCCCGACAGCCTTGTGACCGACCCGCACGACCGCATGTACTACTTGCAGCAGATCCCCTTCACCGAGGAGCAGTTGATGGAGTCGAACGCCATCCTACAGGAGGCACTCTTCAATGCCAGCATCATCTATAAGGACAAGCTCGAGGATTTCACACTGGCAGAGAACACCTTCAATCGGCTCAACTCGCAGTTCCCCGACTTTGACCGCACCGACGAGGTATACTACAATATGTTCCTGATGTATTCACGTTGGCAACGTTGGGACGATGCCGAGCGCTACCGTGCCCTGCTCACCGAGCAATACCCTTATAGTGATTACACACTCACAATCAACGACCCCGATTTCATGACCAGCGCCATCCACGGCAAACACATCGAGGACTCTCTCTATGCAGCCACCTACATGGCCTACATGGACGGCATCTTCAGTGAGGTGGAGGCCAACGCCGCACTCTCGAGCGAGAAATACCCTCTCGGAGCACACCGGCCGAAGTTCATGTTCCTGGGTGCGATGAGCCGCCTACAGCAAGGCGACCAGTCGGGATTCCTCGAAGAGCTGAAAGAGGTCGCGAGCAAATACCCCGAGAATGAGATCAGCGAACTGGCAGGCCTCATCGCTCAAGGGATGAAGGAGGGACGCCTGCTCGGATCGGGCTCACTAGGCAATATCTGGAGCCGACGCCTCGCCTCAGTGGAGGGAGAGAGCGTGGCTGATAGCCTGCGCACCGCATTCAGCGCCGAACGTTATGCTCCTTTCCGTTTCGTACTGGCCTATGAAACGGGTACGGTGAACGATAACCAACTGCTCTTTGAGATTGCCCGCTACAACTTCAGCAAGTTCATGGTGCGCAACTTCGACATTAGCACTACACGCCAAGAGGGCATCTCCATGCTTCATGTCACCGGACTCACTAGCTTCGATGAAGCCTACCAATATATGCACCGCCTCTATGCAGACCCCACGATGGCAACCAAGCTCAGCGGTCTGCGCGTCCTGATCATCTCTGATGAGAACCTCGAACTGCTGCTCAAGTATTACAGCATCGATGAGTACACAGAATTCTATGACGCAGAATTCTCTACCCTACCTGCTTCCACAGAACAAGAAAGCACACTCGACGAGATAATCTACGAGTAGTGAGCAGTGAGCGATGGGCTGCTCACTGCTCATAAAAATGGACAATAATATAGCTGTTGTCCAAAACGTCTCGTGTCATTTCGAGCAAAGCGAGACAACCTTTAGGTCGCCGTTAAGGCAATCTCGCAGAGCGCCCTCGCAGAGTCTTTGCACGAGATCCCTCGGTGCTTCGCTTTGTCGGAACCTTTAGGTCGCTGAAAGCAATGACACCAACGCTGAGATTTTAGTGTTGGTGGACAACTGCCTAAAAATGTGCCACTGGGCCATGGCCATGGCCAATCTCCTGGCGTGCTCCGCGAATGATGGCTTGGTTGATGTAGTGCTTTGCGGCACGGGCAGCCTCTGTGAGCGATAGCCCCTTGGCGAGTTGAGCAGCCAAAGCACTTGAGAGTGTACAACCGGTGCCATGGGTGTTGCGCGTGTCGATGCGATGTGCACTGAGCTCCACGACCTCCTCGGTCTCGTGGTTGTAGAAAATATCGATAAGCTCATCATTCACGAGATGTCCTGCCTTCAAGAGCACCGACACACCATACTGCTCGGCCAATCGACGGGCAGCTGCAGGCAGGTCACCCTGTTTGCTGATGGCCTCGCCAAGCAGAATCTCCGCCTCGGGAATATTGGGGGTGATGACGCGAGCCATGGGCATCAGCTCCGCTTTCAGCACCTCGATGGCGCTCTCTTCGATGAGTCTGTGCCCCGAGGTAGACACCATCACGGGGTCGAGCACCACATCCTTTATATTGTACTTACGCAGCATGCGAGCTACACATAGCACCACCTCGGCAGAGTGGAGCATACCTATCTTGATGCTATCGGCGCCGATATCGCTGAGCACGGCATCGATTTGTCCTTCGATAATCTCTATGGAGAGTCCCTCCACGGCATTCACTCCGAGGGTGTTCTGTGCGGTGATGGCGGTGATTGCCGATGCTGCAAAACAACCATTGGCCGAGATGCTCTTGATATCGGCCTGTATGCCCGCTCCGCCACCCGAGTCGCTGCCGGCGATGGTGAGAACGCGGGGATAATTCTGAATTTTGAATTTTGAATTCTGAATTATTCTCGTATTGCTAATTCTATTTCTTCTTATTATTGCTGACAACTCCTCTGACGCCTCTCGTGGGGAGTCTGCAGCCACGATGGCAGATACCACTGCCACGCCCTCTACGCCTCGGGCAATGACCTCACCGATGGTGTTGCGGTTCATGCCACCGATAGCCACGCAGCGATGGCGCGAGAGGCGCATCACCTCCTCTATGCCCTCAAGACCGAAGGGAGCGAGCGTGTCGGTCTTCGTCGGTGTGGCATACACGGGCGAGATGCCGATGTAGTCCACGTCGAGTGCATTGGCAGCGATGACCTCCTCCATCGTCTCTACGGATAGGCCGATGATCTTGTCGGGGCCGAGAAGGCGGCGTGCCACGTCGTAAGGCATGTCGCTCTGCCCGATGTGTACGCCATCGGCATCGACGGCCAGCGCTACATCTACGCGGTCATTGATAATGAGCGGTATGCCGAGAGGGCTTAAGGCCCTCTTCAGCTCACGTGCAAGGTCAATGAACTCGGCGGTAGAGCACTCCTTTTCGCGGAGCTGTACCATAGTAACGCCACCTGCAGCGGCTTCACGCACTATCCAAGCCATGTCACGACCACCCGAGAGGGGGCGGTCGGTGACAAGGTAAAGAGAAAGGTCAAAGGGAATTTTCATATATTGAGTTTAGTTTGTCTCACATCCGATCATAAAGAACTCCAGCTCCAAGGCACACCCTTCGGCAAAGATGCGGCGCATGAGGGCCTGCTTCTCCGGTGTACATCCTTGTGCCAGGCGGTCGATGAGTGCTACCACATAGCTGGTGGCGTTGTCCATCTCCTCCGAGCCGTAGGTCTGTATCCACTCCTTATAGGGATTCTCAGGGCTGATATGCTGGGCGATGAGGTATTTCCCCACCTCGTTGTACACCCAGTAGCAGGGCAGCACGGCAGCCAGTACGATGGGGAGGTCCAAGGTGTC
>JAZONP010000147.1:0-5935 GCA_045654565.1 Bacteroidaceae bacterium | reverse complement strand
TGTAGTTTCCTAATTTTGGTTGTCAGTTTTTAGGATTATTCCTGCAACAGGTTTACACGATTTTGTCTTATTCCTATACTGGGTTGACTGGTTAAACTTTTAATCCTATAATAACTTTACATACGATCAGTTTAATGTTGTTGTATCTGTTCTTGTCGGTTGTAAGGCGTAGCCTGGATACCGACACGAACTTCGGCAGCAAAGATAGATATAATCTTTTACTTCTTACCTATATCCGTGCCTGTTTTATTGCCTGCTCCCTCCTGCTGTTCCACATTTTCTTGATTTCTCCCTTGCAGTCTGCCGCCTGTTTGGGTGTCATCATGTTGATACTCATGTGAGGCCTGCGGTTGTTGTAGAAATCCACGGCCATCCTCACAGCCTTCTTGACCTCCGCGATAGAGGCGAAGACCATGCCCCTGAGCAGTTCGTTCTTTATCGTGCTGTTGATGCGTTCAGCCATGGCATTCTCCTTCGGGTCACCACTCTCGGTCATACTCACGGCAATGCCGTTCTTGCTTAGTATCCCCACATAGGCATAGGATGCATACTGGCATCCGCGGTCAGAGTGGTGTATCAGCCCTTGGCCATTGTCTGACAGATGTTTCAGCCCCATACGCAAAGCCTCCAAAGGATATTTAGCCTCCAAAGTGTCACCTACGCTATAGCCGATGATCTCCTTCGTGTAGGCATCCTGGAGCAACGAGAGGTAGCAGAAAGAATACTCTTCCATATTGTCAGGGTTGGGATGAATGGGGATATAGGTTATATCGCTCACCCACAGTTGGTTCTTGGCATCAGGGATATAGTCCTTCACCAGATTAGGAAAGGTGGGAAGACCATGCGTTGAGTCCGTAGTACGCGGTTTTCGCATACGACGGCGCACCTTCAGACCATGGGTGTCAAGGATGTCGTAGAAACAATCCCTTCCCACGGCATACTCATTACCGAAGCGCTGGTGGTACATCATCCACAGTTTCTTTCCCCCGATACCTGGGTCAAGTTGGCGTACTTCTTCCACGAACTGTACGACAAATTCTTCTCGGGCCAGACGACGGAGAAGGAGTCCGTCATCGTGCTTGTAATACGATTGCCTCGATACCCCAAACAGTTTACAAATACCGCTCACTGTAAATTCAGAGCGGTTCTTTGCATGAAGCGAACTTACTGTTTGGGGCCAACTTTTTTTCGTATGGGAATCTTGAACATCTCCTCGGCGACGTCGATCATCGTGTCGTAGAACTCAGCACGCATGTTGGCATCCTTGAGCGCCTTCTGCAAACGGGCAACTTCAGCCTGAAGCTTGGCGTAATCTTCGGGAGTGGGAACGGTGTCTTTCTTCATCTGCTCGTGTATTTCTGGATTTGTTTCTGCAAAGATACTAATCCAATGAGCAACAGTGGACGGTGAAATCCCTAATTTTTTCCCAATACTTCCATATCCCCATCGCTCTTCGTAATAAAGACGAATAGCTTCATCATAATATCGAAGACGAAGTTCTTTGCAAGGACGATGCTTTTGCGGATTCTCTTTAAAATTCTTATTCATTCGTTGACGCGTTTGTGTCAACTTTTTCTAGGACAAGACACAATATTATTGCTTCTCGCAATAATTATCGCGGTGTGCCTCAGTAGTTTCCGCGCTATGCATTGCTCGTTATCGCGGACATCCTCGATAACTACCGCGGAAACTTTTATAGGTGAGGAAAATTGTTGCTGGTGGTGCGAAAAACAGTTGTCGCAGGTGCTTTGTTGGTCCTTAATTTAAGGAGACAATCTTGAGACTTTGGTAAAACCTAAATTATTGTGAAAAAATAAATAACGAAATACAAGAGTTGTATTCCATGTTGCATAATCTTCAGATATAGAGTGAAATATTCATTCTGAAATTGCGTAATATTTGCGTTGTTTCTTGCGTAAATGTTGCATAAATCTAAGGCGGCAAAGGTTAATTGTACATATTGATATGAGGTTTGCAGAGGTACTTCCCGTTTTTTTATTGGAGGGACAAGCGTGATTGTCGCACAAAAAGATTACCTTTGCAATATGGAACCATTAGCCGAACGCTTGCGTCCATCGACGCTCGACAATTATATAGGACAGAAGCATCTGGTGGGCTCCGATGCTGTGTTGCGCCGCATGATAGAGAGCGGGCGCATATCGTCGTTCATCCTGTGGGGGCCTCCGGGGACGGGTAAGACCACATTGGCCAACATCATCGCCAAGAAGTTGGAGGTGCCCTTCTATACGCTCAACGCGGTGTCGTCGGGCGTGAAGGATGTGCGCGAGGTCATCGAGAGCGCACAGAAGAACCGCTTCTTCTCTCAGCATAGCCCCATCCTGTTCATCGATGAGATACATCGATTCAACAAGTCGCAGCAGGACTCGCTGCTCAGCGCTGTGGAACGTGGCATCGTGACACTCATCGGTGCCACCACGGAGAATCCCTCGTTTGAAATTATACGCCCCCTGCTCTCGCGCTGCCAGCTCTATATCCTCAAGTCGCTCGACAAGGCCGACCTGTTGGAGCTGCTCGACCGCGCCATCAAGGAGGACTTCTACTTGAAGGACAAATATATCACTATCGCCGAGAACGATGCCCTGCTGCGCTTCTCGGGTGGTGATGCTCGCAAGCTGCTCAATACACTGGAGCTGGTGGTGGAGGCCGAGAGCGGTGCCGACGAGATTGTCATCACCAACACCATGGTCACTGAACGCCTACAACAGAATCCTTTGGCCTACGATAAGGATGGAGAGATGCACTATGACATCGTGTCGGCGTATATCAAGTCCATCCGTGGCAGCGACCCCGACGGAGCGCTCTACTGGCTGGCCCGTATGATACAGGGAGGTGAGGACCCTTCGTTCATTGCTCGCCGACTCGTCATTTCGGCCTCCGAGGATATCGGCTTGGCCAATCCCAATGCACTGCTCATTGCCAATGCGGCTTTCGATGCTGTGATGAAGATAGGCTGGCCTGAGGGGCGCATACCCCTTGCCGAGGCTACCGTATACCTCGCCACCAGTCCCAAGAGCAACTCGGCCTATATGGGCATCAACACGGCGCTCGCCCTCGTGGAGCAGACGGGTAACCTGCCCGTGCCCTTGCACCTGCGCAATGCGCCTACCAAGCTGATGAAGGAGTTGGGTTACAGCGAAGGGTACAAGTATGCCCACGACTATGAAAACCATTTCGTGAAACAGCAGTTCCTCCCCGATGACCTCATCGGCACTACACTATGGACACCACAACCCAACGCTGCTGAGGAGAAGTTGAAGGAACGCATGCAGTATCTTTGGAAAGACAGATATAAGTGATTTATGAGAATAGTTATCCTCGACGGCTATGCCCTCAATCCGGGCGATCTCAGCTATGACTGCTTAGAGCAATTCGGGACACTCAAGGTGTATGACCGCACAGCACCCGAGCAGGTAATCGAACGCGCCAAAGATGCCGACGCGCTACTTATAAACAAGGTGGTGCTTGGTGAGAAGGAGTTTGCCCAGCTCCCCCGGCTACGCTACATCGGCGTGCAGGCCACAGGCTACAACGTGGTAGATGCGGAGGCAGCCCGCAAGCATGGCATCACCGTCACCAATATCCCTGCCTATAGTACCCATTCGGTGGCTCAGATGGTGATGTCGCACCTGCTCAACATCACCCAAAGCGTAGACTACTATGCCCGCGAGAATCGCGCAGGGCGCTGGGCAGGAAGCCCCGACTTCTGCTACTGGGACAACTCGCCCATTGAGCTCGCCGGTAGGCAGATGGGGATCGTGGGTTTCGGTCGTACGGGTAGTGCCGTGGCGCGCCTTGCCGAGGCTTTCGGGATGAAGGTGGTCGCCTACACCTCGAAGCCACAGGAAGCGCTCCCCGAAGGGGTGGAGAAATGTTCTCTTGACGAGCTGTTCTCTTCGTCCGACGTGGTGAGTCTGCACTGTCCGCTTACTCCTGATACGTATCATCTTGTCAACGCCCAGCGTTTGGCGCTGATGAAGCCCACAGCCATACTCATCAACACAGCGCGTGGTCCCATTGTGGACGAACATGCCCTGACTGAAGCGCTTGATAGCGGTGCGCTCCATGCAGCAGGCATCGATGTTCTGAGCGAGGAGCCTCCGCGTGTAGGGTCTCCTTTACTCACGGCGCGTAACTGCTTTGTTACTCCCCATATCGCATGGGCCACATTCGAAGCGCGCACACGTTTGTTACAGATTTGTGAGGCCAATCTGCGTGCCTTTATCGAAGGTCATCCACAGAATGTGGTTTAAATAGGAGGATGTAAAAAGAGGAGAGTCAATCATGTGATTGACTCTCCTCTGACTTTGTAGCGCCTACGGGAATCGAACCCGTCTTCCATGCGTGAGAGGCATGTGTCCTAGCCGATAGACGAAAGCGCCGTGTGCAAAAAGGACCACTTCGCGGAAGCTGGGGGATTCGAACCCCCGGTACGGTAACCCGTACGTCAGTTTAGCAAACTGGTGGTTTCAGCCACTCACCCAAACTTCCAAGAGAAACGAGCTATCTCCTTTTTGCGGGTGCAAAGGTAGGTACTTTTTTCGATTTGGCAAAGGAATGTCAGAAAAAAAATATATCTTTGTGGAAAAATTACGAAAATATGGTGCTCGAAGCGAGAAAAAGACGTTCTTTGTACCAGAGAATATAGTATAATATGGAAGCACAAACAAATAGAGGCGCCAGCGACCGACTGCCGCGAGGTTGTCGAATTATTGACTTCCCTGAGTTTATGGATGCTCGTGGGGGACTCTCTTTTGCGGAGAGTGAGGGGCATGTGCCCTTTGCTGTAGAACGCGTGTTCTGGTTGTACAACCTCTCTGGCTGCCATTCTCGTGGTGGGCATTCGCATGGACATTGTGCGCAGGTGGTGGTAGCTGTTCATGGAGCTTTCGACCTATTGCTTGATGACGGGGTTACTCGTGCTACCATACATCTGGACTCGCCGCGTCGTGGTGTGCTCATTGCACCTACGGTGTGGGACGAATTGAAAAACTTCGCAGAAGGTACGGTCGTTATGGTGATGGCTTCGCATCACTTCGATGCCGAAGATTACATCAGCGATTATGAAGAGTATCGTGGCGAACTTGTGGAGTTGAAACCTTATTCTTCATCTCTCGCGGCAGAGTGGGATGCTTTTGTTGATAAGGCAAAGAACGCTACTTTCTTGCATAAACGCGGATATATGGACTATCATGCTGATCGCTTCGTGGATTGTTCGCTGATGTTTTACAAACGAAACGAGTTGGTAGCTGTTCTGCCTGCCTGTCACGTGAAAGAGCGTAGAGCGGTGTACTCTCATGGCGGACTTACCTACGGAGGATTCCTCCTCTCGGAGAGTATAACTGCGATAGATACCATGCAGGCAATGGCATGCGCAAAAGAATGGATGAGGAGAACTTTGAATGCGCAATGCTGGTATTATAAACCAACACCGCACATATATCACAGAATGCCTGCCGAAGAGGATTTGTATGCGTTGTTTAGACATGAGGCAGTCTTGGAGGCGCGAGCGGTGTCCTCTGTTATTGAAAATGCTCATCGGTTGCCTTTGCATAAATCGCGTCGGTCTGGAGCAAATAAGGCGCACAACAATAACGTTGTCTATGAGGAATGCGATGATTTGCGTAGTTTTTGGAATATGCTCGATGTGAGATTGCGTACGAGGCATAATAGCAAGCCTGTGCATACGGTGGAGGAGATGTTGCGGTTAAGAGATGTTTTCCCGCAGAATATACGCCTATTCGTGGCTAAAGTACAGGGCGAGATTGTAGCTGGCTCATTGATTTATGAAACAGAGCAAGTTGCCCATTCTCAATATATTGCAACTACTGAACTCGGGCGTTCGGTTAGGGCACTCGACGGTTTGTTAAAGCACTTGATAGAAAACGTTTTTGTGGGAAAGCGCTATTTTGATTTT
>JAZONP010000146.1:0-8893 GCA_045654565.1 Bacteroidaceae bacterium | reverse complement strand
AGCCTTCCTGAAGGCACCGCTCGACTACTACCGCATCTCGTCACGCTTCACCAACAGCCGCTACCACCCTGTCCTGAAGCGCTACCGCGCTCATCATGGCGTGGACTATGCCGCGCCCACAGGCACCCCCGTGTATGCCATTGGTAGCGGTAAGGTCATCGATAAGGGCTTTCAGGCCAATGGCGGTGGTAACTACGTGAAGATACGTCACAACAGCACCTATACTACCACCTATATGCACCTTTCTCGCTTTGCCAAGGGATTGAAAGTGGGTGATATGGTGGCACAGAAAGAGGTCATCGGTTATGTCGGTTCTACGGGATTGTCTACAGGTCCTCACCTTGACTTTCGCGTGTATGAGAATGGTAAGCCTATCAATCCGCTTACGATTAAATCACAACCAAAGAAACCTATCAGTGAAGAGAATAAAGAGGCATTCCGTATGGTCTGCGATTCGCTGGTGCTTCGGTTGAAGGATATTCAACTTACATCACAAATTCCCGTTGAGTGACTCCCTCGTCATAGGTGTTAATGACGAAACGCAGTGTGTCGCCCTGTTGCAGCTCATTGCCAAAGGGGGCGAGGGGGATCGAACCATATAGCTTTTGTCGGTATGACTCCACATCGGAGATAACGCGGTGGTAGAAGGTAAATTCCTTTCCGTTCATCGTCTTGGGAGTGGTGTCAACAAATCCGATGCCATGTTTCCCGTTGAGGGCCTTCAACTCTATCACCATATTCAGATACCCTCCCGATAGCCAGCAACTCTGTAGGTAGGCCGGGTCGCGGTATAATGTCTCTCCTTTTCTCAGTGGGGTGGGGACGTGCGACATTGTTTGCGCCATGGAGTGGATGTAGGCTATGCTGTCGACTCCCAATTCATACGCGCAGATGATACGATACGTTGTGTCTGGCTTATATGTTATCTCTTCAGCACCCTCGTTTGCCAATGAGATGAGGTAGGATTGGCCATTGTCAAGGCGTAGTAGGTCAGGTTTCCCGCTCTCATCGGTAAGCATACAAGTATAGTCGGTGATTACCGAAGGATAGCGATAGTCATCCCCAACTTCCTCGCAACTGCAAAGCAGTGCGAGGGCGGGGACCAATAGGGAAAGAAGTTTTTTCATCAGCCCAATGTTTTCAGCTGATTCAATGCGGGGTTGGCATACATCTCCAGTATCTTGGTACGGAGGAATGCTTCGTCCTTGCCCGGCATCTCGATCTTCTGCAACTGTCCGGCAAGGTATGCCTCGAAGGTGGCACGCTCCTCTGCCGTGTAGCGGTCGGCATAGGTATTGCCGCCCTGCAAGAGGTCGATAGCCACATAGTTGCCCGGATAGAGACGGTAGTTGCTGTAAATGCGGCGGTCAATCTCCTGGGCTATGGCGGCGTAGAAGTCGTTCTTCGGCATGTCGGCAGGCAGTGCGGCGATAAAGTCGTTCATACACTCGGCAGCCTGGTAATGCACTCGGCCTTTGTAGCCGAAGATTCCCGTCTTCATATTCATGAGGTCATCGGCCTGAGACTTCTTGTGCTCGGGGTTGTCGCGCTTCATCTGGAACTCCATGGCCTTGAGCCAGTCGCAGGGGTCATACTCATAGGAGATGGCCAGAGGAGCCAGGTTAAGGCCGATGAGTCGCTCGGCAAGAGTACCCTCACCGCCCATGGCAAACATCTTGAGCAGGCTCTCCTGGGTATGGTCGGTAGAGTCCTTCGAGCGACCCTCGCGCTGTGCAATCCATACGGGTGCCTTCTTCTCATTGATGACGTAGTGCATATAGGATGACAGGCGTATGCTCGACTGCAGCATCTCGCGGATGCCTCCCTTGCGGGTCACTACGAAGCTGCGGTTGAGCCGTACGAGTGTCTTGATCCAAGGATAGATGAGTAGGTTGTCACCGATTGCAATCTCTGCCGTGTTGAGGCCTTTATTGACAAAGAGTATCATATCGAGCAATCCTGAGTCGAGCACAATGTCGCGGTGGTTTGAGATATAGGTGTAATTCTCCTTTTCCTTTGACAATGCCAATGCGCTGAAGTCATCGGTCAGCCCTGTGGTACACTTCTTGATGACGCCATCAAGTAACGGACGTATGAAGGTGTATTGGAACTCCAGCAGGCTCTTGCATCCATGCATCATGGGGCCGAGTGCCTCAGCTGGGATTTGCGGCATTACCATGCCAACTACTGCACGGAACATCGGGTCGGACAACAAACTATCGTATGCTGCAGGCAATTCTTCAGGTTCGAACGGACGCATGTCCTTAAATTCTTCGGGAATCATACTCTTGTGTTTTATTGATTAGTCATGTTTTATTCAACCTTTTCGTTGAGCAGAGCTATCTTCCACACCTCCTTGATGTCAGTAACATAGTGGAAGGTAAGTCCTGTAAGGTATATCTCGGGAATTTCTCCAATGTTGCGGCGGTTCTCTTCGCAAAGGATGATCTCCTTGATGCCGGCACGCTTGGCGGCGAGGATCTTCTCCTTGATGCCGCCCACGGGGAGCACCTTACCGCGCAGGCTGATCTCGCCTGTCATGGCGAGGTTGGCCTTCACCTTGCGCTTCGTGAGTGCCGAGGCGAGCGAGGTGGCCATGGTGATACCAGCCGAAGGGCCATCCTTGGGCACGGCACCCTCGGGCACGTGGATGTGGATGTTGTAGTTCTCGAACATCTCGTAGTCGATATCGAGCCACTCGGCATGAGCCTTGATGTACTCCAGGGCGAGCATGGCCGACTCCTTCATCACATCGCCGAGGTTACCCGTGAGGGTGAGTTTGCTGCCTTTGCCACGGCTCAGGCTGGTCTCCACGAAGAGTATCTCTCCGCCCACGGCGGTCCAGGCGAGGCCTGTCACCACGCCGGCATACTCGTTGCCTTGGTAGCGGTCGCGAGAGTATTCTTGCACGCCGAGCAGTTCGCGCAGGTCGGCGGGTTTCACGGTGGTGTGGCTATAGTAGCCGTTGGTGGCATAGCTGCATGCTAGGCGGCGGAATAGTTTGCCTATCTTCTTGTCCAATTCTCGTACGCCCGACTCTCGGGTGTAGTTCTCCACCACGGCTTCGAGGGTCTTCTTGTCTATCTTGATCTGACGTTTCTTGATACCATTGGCCTCCTCCTGCTTGGGTACGAGATGTTTGCGTGCTATCTCTACCTTCTCCTCGGTGAGGTATCCGCTCACCTCGATGAGCTCCATGCGGTCGAGCAAGGGGGCGGGGATGTTACCTATGTTGTTGGCCGTGGCGATGAACATCACGTTCGAGAGGTCATAGTCCACATCGAGGAAGTTGTCGTGGAAGGCATTGTTCTGTTCGGGGTCGAGCACCTCAAGGAGTGCCGATGAGGGGTCGCCGTTGTGGTTGGCCTGCGAGACCTTGTCTATCTCGTCAAGGATGAATACGGGGTTCGATGAGCCCGCCTTGGCGAGGCTCTTGATGATGCGTCCGGGCATGGCACCGATGTAGGTCTTGCGATGTCCGCGTATCTCTGCTTCGTCGTGTACACCACCCAGCGATACGCGCACGTATTGGCGCTTCAGCGCCGTGGCGATAGAGCGCCCGAGCGAGGTCTTACCCACTCCAGGAGGGCCGTAGAGGCAGAGGATGGGCGACTTCAGGTCGCCGCGCATCTTGAGCACGGCGAGATGTTCGAGGATGCGCTCCTTTACCTTCTCGAGACCATAGTGGTCATGGTCGAGTACTCGACGCGCATTCTTCATATCCAAGTTATCGGTGGTGTATTCTCCCCAGGGGAGGTTTACCAACACTTGCAGGTAGTTGAGTTGCACATTGTAGTCGGGCGACTGGGGATTGATGCGCTCGAGCTTCATCACCTCCTTCTCGAAGGTGTCGGCCACCTCCTGCGTCCACTTCTTCTTCGCGGCTTTCTGGCGCAGTTCGGCAATATCCTGGTCCTGCACACTGCCGCCCAGTTCGTCCTGGATATTCTTCAGTTGCTGTTGTAGGAAATACTCGCGCTGCTGCTGGTCGAGGTCCTCGCGTGTGCGCATCTGTATGCTGGCCTTGAGGTCGGCAAGTTGTACTTCACGATTGAGGATAGAGAGCAAGCATGTAGCGCGCTCCTGCAACGAGTCCTCCTGGAGGAGTTGCATCTTCTCCTTGATGTCTAAGGGGAGGTTCGAGCATACGAAGTTGACGAGGAACATGCCGTTCGAAATGTTCTTGATGGCGAATGCCGCGTCGGGTTGCATCTCCTCGGAGGCCTTGATGTAGCGTGCGGCAAGGTCCTTGCAGCTATCTACCGTAGCTTTGAACTCGCGACTATTGCGGCGGGGAAGCAGTTCGCTCAGTGCCTCGGCCTCGCCCATCAGGTAGGGGCGGGTCGATACGATATTGGTCAGGCGCAGGCGTTGCATGCCTTGCAGGATGACGGTCGTCGTCTGGTCGGGCATCTCGAAGATGCGTACCACGCGAGCCGCTGTGCCTATCTCATAGAGGTCCTTCTGTGTGGGTTCCTCGGTCTCCGATGAACGTTGGCAGAAGACACCGATGGCCTTCTCCTGCTTGAATGCATCCTTGATGAGGCGTAGCGAGCTCTTGCGTCCTACCGACACGGGTAGCACGATTCCCGGGAATAATACCATGTTGCGCAAGGGAAGGATGGGCATCACCGCCTCGAGAGGTGTATCAAAGAGGGTCTCCTCATTGCCGTCAAAGTCGGCGATGAGCGAGATGGTGTGTCCGGTCTCTGCCGGCTCTTCAGTGTCGAAATATAGTTTGCTTTTAATCATAGGTTCATTTTCTTTTCACATTGTCATTCTGAACGCAGTGAAGAATCTCGCAATCGTGCCAGGCAAAGTCCCTGCGCGAGATCCTTCGTTTCACTCAGGATGACACACTCACAATTTTCTCACACACTGCTTGAACTGCTCGCCTCGGTCCTCGTAACTCTTGAAGAGGTCGAAGCTCGCGCAGCAGGGGCTGAGCAGCACCGCCTCGCCCTTCTGTGCCATGCGGTAGGCGGCATCCACGGCATCCTGCATGCTCTGCACGTCGGCCACGGGGAGCCCGAAGGGGTCGAAGAAGTCGTGCAACTTCTCGTTGTGCAAGCCCATATAGATGAGTCCCACGCACTTCTCGCGCACGAGGTCGGCAATCTCGGTATAGTCGTTGCCCTTGTCCTTGCCACCGAGGATGAGGATGGTCTTCTGCGTCATGCTCTGCAGGGCATACCAGCAGCTGTTCACGTTCGTGGCCTTGGAGTCGTTGATGTAGTCCACACCACGCACGCGGGTCACATACTCCAAGCGGTGCTCCACGCCCTTGAAGGTGGCCAGTGCCTCGCGGATGACCTCCTTGGTGATACCCGAGAGCGAGGCCGAGATGCCTGCCGCCATCGAGTTGTACAGGTTGTGCTTGCCCGTGAGTGCCAGCTCCTCCTGCTCCATGTTGAAGGCATAGGGCGTGTTGAAGTAGAGCTCGTCCGCGTCGGTATAGGCCGTCACGCCCTCGCGCTTCTCCTCGGCGAAGGGGTACAGCTTGGCATGTATGCCATGCTTCGAGAGCTCGCGCTGGATGATGGGGTCGTCGTTCCAGAAGACGAAGGCATCCTCGTCGGTCTGGTTCTGCAGGATGCGGAACTTGGCATCCACATACTCCTGCATGTTGTGGTTGTAGCGGTCCAGGTGGTCGGGCGTGATGTTGAGCAGAATGGCGATGTGCGCACGGAACTCATACATGTTGTCGAGTTGGAAACTGCTGAGCTCGATGACATACCAGTCATAGTCACACGTGGCCACCTGATAGGCCAGGCTCTGCCCGATGTTACCCGCGAGGCCCACGTTGTAGCCCGCGCTCTTGAAGATATGGTAGATGAGCGATGTGGTGGTCGTCTTACCGTTACTACCCGTGATACACACCATCTTGGCGTCGGTGTAGCGCCCGGCAAACTCAATCTCCGAGATCACGGGGATGCCCTTCTCGGCAATCTTGCGCATCATGGGCGCCTCGGCCGGTATGCCCGGACTCTTGATTACCTCGTCGGCATTGAGGATGAGCGCCTCGGTGTGCTGCCCGTCCTCCCACGCGATGTGATGCTCCTCGAGCATCTGTCGATAATGTTCCTTGATGGTCGACATGTCCGAGAGAAACACGTCGAATCCCTCCTTCTGAGCCAAGACCGCAGCGCCCACGCCGCTCTCGCCTCCGCCTAATATTACGATTCTCTTTGCCACTGGAATATACTTGTCTAAATCGATTTATCCTAAGTTTATAAATAATCCGCGAAGATACTAAATATTCTTGATAATAAACATCCGAATCGCACATTTCTTCTCATCACACAAAAAATCCCCCGACACCACATCACGCGGCATCGGGGACAAGTGGAGCGAAGCAGAAGAAAAGAAAGGCTTTTCAACGCCGACGATAAAGAAAACGATGACAGAAACATGTTTCCCCTTTTTTAGTCTAGGTGTCGGTAATCGCCTGTAACTATCTGTATATATGATATTTGACGACCGACACCCCCGTTGCGGGGTGTCGGTCGTCGTCATTTTCAATTTTCAATTATTAATTTTCAATTTGCAAATTTTGTACACCCTGCGGTGCTTATGCTCCCTGCGCTCGAAGCCCCACTCACGGAGCAGGGCACCGAAGTTCTGCTCATTCACCCCACGCATGAGGCGAGGGTTGCGCTGGCGCAGGTGCTCATAAATGTCGGCCGCCGTGAGCAGTTGCGGCTCTTCGCCCTCACGGGGCTGGCGGAAGTATCTCATGCAGAGCTCCTCCACAGGTGGTATGTGGCGGTAGGCACGGTTGCGCAGCTCGATGTCCTTGACCTCCTCGGCGGTGAAGTGATGACGCTCCCCACTGTTTAATAGGTACATGCACTGCGCATACAGCTGCTTGTGCTCGATGGGCGTGTCCACATCGATCATCTCCGCGAGCTCCACGCAGAGGAAGCGGCGGGTGCCCGTGGGGTCGGTGGGAAGGTAGGGCGTGTTGCTGGTGCCGATGAACGAGGCGATGCGGGGCAGCGTGGTGGCATTGCGGGCATAGGCCTTGCGCATACGTAGCGAGGACATCTGCATGAGGTTCTTCAGCGTGCTCTGCTTGCGTGCCGAGTAGCGGTCATACTCGTCGAGGTTGATGAGCAGGCAGTCCGTGAGGCGGCGTTCACACTGGCTCTCGGCCGTGAGGTTGAAGTTGTCGGTGTAGAACATCCTCAGCTCGGGCGGTAGCAGCAGACGACAGAAGGTGCTCTTGTGCCATCCCTGCTGCTCGCTGATGAGGATGGGCGCCACACTGTTGGCATAGAGCGCCTCTTCCCTACCCTGTGCCTGTGCCACGAAGGCCAGCAGCCAACGACAGAGGTACCCCACCATCACCTCATCCCTCGTGAGGCGACGCATGAGGGGCGCGATGCGGTCCTCGCCATCCCACTGGGGCAACGTGCCGAAGTAGTGCTTCACGGGGTGATAGACCTCGATGTGCATCGACTCTATGGCCGTGCGCAGTCCATCGATCTTCCAGAACTCCATGCCCTCCCGCTGCAGGTCGGTGAGCCAAGTGCGGTAGACACGCTGCGTCACCGGCCTGTACTCGCCATTCGCCTCATCACGACGGCGATACTCTGCCTGCTCGGTCAAGACATTGTAGCGCAGGTCATAGTCGCGCCGCACAAACTGCTCCAACTCTGGAAGCGTAGGCTTTTGGGAGTTGAAAGTGGAAAGATGAGAGTTGAACCGAAGGTCGACGCCCGAAGGGGCTAAAGTCAAAGATTGTCCCTCATCGCTCACTACTACCTCCTCGTTCAACGTTAAACGTTCATCGTTAATCTTTGCACACTCTGTGTGCTCATCTACAGCCATCTGGCCGACTCTGCCGCGCAGCTCCTTGAGCTGACGTTTCACTTCACGGCGGAGATTTTTAGCATTAGACGTTTTCATAACGCTGCAAAGATATATCCCCCGAAAAGCCTCTACAATAAGATATTTTCGATGGGCAAATGCTTGCTCGTGGACAAACTTTTTCGTAATTTTGCATCCAACAAACTTATTGTATGCCGCGCTGCATACGCGCATTCACTGCTCTGCATACACGCGTATACCGCCCTGCATACGCGCGTCTGCTGCCCAGCAGACAATAAGAAGAACAAATTTTAATTTTTTGCGAAATAATAGTGAAAAGTCAGAAAAACAACCCCAATTTTGCTACTTCAGAGATTGCAATTTTAACGGTTAATGTGGCTTTGCCACGGTTATGGGTTATAGGTTAAAGATGAGCGTGAATACTAAACACTAAACACTAAACTCTACACCCTAAACACTACACACTAAACTCTACACACTAAACTCTAAACACTAAACACTCCCCCTAATTTATGAAAAAAGCAACCACCAAGAAGTCAGGCACCATTGCCTACCAACTCTACGAGCGCAACGACCTCACCGGCCGTGCCACCAAGAAGAACCCCGCCATGGGCGTCACCATCGTGGGGAGCGAAGTCATCACCACCAGTAAGCTGGCCGATGCCATCAACTATGCCAGCAGCATCACCCAAGCCGACGTGCTGGCCGTGCTGCAAGCCGTGGGGCAACACCTCGCCGATGCTCTCCTCGACGGCAATCGCGTGGAGCTGGACCACCTGGGCACCTTCAGCCTCACCCTCACCTGTGGCAATAAGCGCAAGGAAGACCACATCACCTCCAAGGACATCAGCGTGAGCCGCATCTCCTTTGCTCCCTGCGCAGAGCTGGAGCATGCCATGCGCTCAGCCAAGGTCGTGAGCGGCGGCCCCACAGGCACCAAGAAGCTCACCGATGCCGTCATCGAGAAGCGCCTCACGGAGTACTTCGCCACCAACGACAGCATGAGCCGCTCCACCTTCGAGCGCATCTGCGAATGTAGCCGCCACACCGCACTCCTCAA
>JAZONP010000145.1:0-39281 GCA_045654565.1 Bacteroidaceae bacterium | reverse complement strand
TTACGCGACAACCTGTAACGCCGCACTCCTTAGCGAGTTCAGCGAGGAAGTCGAGCTCTACGCAGCTTACCTCGTAGTCCTTGCTCATGCCCCAGTGTGTCTCGTACATCTTGGCACCTACAGTCTCGTAGTCGCCCTTCTCGAGTGCATCACATACTGCGAGTACGCGATCCTTCTCACCGAGAACGTACTTAGCACGACGGTAGTCTACCTCAGGTACGAGCGCCTTAGCCTCCTCGAGCATCTCCCAAGTTACATCGCGGAGAGTCTCGATACCGGGATAGTTGGGCTTGAGACCCTCTACCACGTGCACGCAAGAGCGACGACGCTGGTTGTACTCGTCACCGAGCTTGTGCTTCACGTTGGTGTTTACCAACACGAGACGATAGCCCTTGGGCTCAAAGGGGAAGTACTCGAACTCCATAGAGCGGCAGTCGAGGCGCATGAGGCAGCCTGCCTTACCGAATACAGAGGCGAACTGGTCCATGATACCGCAGTTGCAACCAGTGTAGTTGTGCTCAGTAGCCTGACCTACGCGAGCGAGCTCGAACTTGTCGATCTTGCCTTCGCCATAGATCTCGTTGAGTGCGAATGCGAATACGCTCTCGAGAGCTGCTGATGATGACATACCTGCACCGAGGGGAACGTCGCCTGCAAATGCTGTGTCGAAGCCCTTAACAGGTACACCACGCTTCTGCATCTCGCGGCATACACCGAATACGTAGCATGCCCATGCCTCAGCGGGCTTGTCCTCTTCGTTGAGACCGAACTCAACGTAGGGAGCCTCGTCCTTCGGATCGATGTCGATAGCGAATGCACGTACCTTGTCGAGACCATTGGGCTTGATAACCATAATCATGCCCTTGTCTACAGCACCGGGGAATACGAAACCGCCGTTGTAGTCGGTATGCTCACCGATGAGGTTGATACGACCGGGAGAAGCGTAGGCTACACCTTCGCAACCGAAACGCTCAGCAAAATGTTTCTTTACAAATTCTTTGTCCATAGTATTTAATTTTTTATAAAATTGGATATAAATTGGTAGTTTTTATTTATTCTTTTAGGGAGTTATAAGGAGTAAAATGGAGTATCACTTCGCTTGAGCTTCGTTAAGGAGATAAATGCCAAATGTACACTAAGCATACTAAGCTATCGACGTTTAACTCCATTTACCTTACTTTATCCTATATTAGTGTGTTACTTCAAACCGATCTTTGAGCCCTTCCAGCAGAACCAGAGAACGTAGATGTAGTAGATGAACATCATTGCGATGGCATAACCTACACCGAGAGAGGGGTTGTCAACTACGAGACCCATGAGAGGAGTCAAGGTGGCAGCACCTACCACACCGAGGTTGATGATACCTGATGCAGACTTGGTGTGAGGACCGAGTTCCTGAAGACCGAGGTTGAATACCAAGGGCCACATTACAGAGTGGAAGAGACCAGCTGCGAGCATGCAGTATACTGAAGCCATACCGGTGAGCAAGAAGCTAACGCCTACGCAGATAGCACCACCTGCCAAGCAGAAGGTGAGGATGGCGCGGGGCTGGAACTTGCTGAGCACGGCAGCACCGATGAAACGACCTACCATCATTCCACCCCAGTACATCCAGAGGTAGTCAGTAGCCTTGCCGGGGAGAGTGGGGTCGGCCTTGAAGTATGCGGGAAGCATTGAGGGGATACCAATTTCAAGACCCATGTACATGAAGATGGCGAGGGCACCTAACCATACGTGGGGGTACTTGAATACGCTACTCTTGTACTCCTTAACCTCACCAGTAGCCTCGGCAGCTTGCTCCTCTTCCTTGATCTCGGGGAGGTTCAAAAATGCGAGGATTACGCAAAGCAACAAAGTGAAGATACCCAAACCAAGGTAAGGGGCAGGTACTGCTGAAGGAGTGGGAAGCTGGTTGCCAATAATGACAGAGCCGATGAAGATAGGAGCCAATGTGGTAGCTACAGAGTTGATGGCCTGTGACAAGGTCATACGGAAAGCACCCTTTTCAGGAGCACCGAGCACCATTACGTAGGGGTTAGCAACGAGCTGCAACATTACGATACCGAGAGCAACTACGAACATGCTACCCAAGAAGTAGGTGTAGATGACAGCTGTGTTAGCCTCGAGGTTTGTAGAGATAGCAGCCCAGTTGATGATGAAGCCAAGACCTACTACGCCAAGACCGAGAAGCAAGGTCTTTTTGTAGCCAATCTTACTCATCATGAATCCGAAGGGGATTGACAGAGCATAAGCGCCATAGAAGGCAGTGTTAACCAACTGGCCTTGAGCATCGCTCAACTTGAAGGCCTCCTTACAGAACTCAATCATTGAGTTGTTCATTGTGGTTACGAATCCGATGAGGAAACATACCGCAATCACAATGATGAGGGCGAACGTGTAGTTCGGTGTTTGTTTTTTGTTCATTGTGTTTAATGTATTAAAAGGTTTGTAAAATGTTGTTTCTATGTTTGGGAAGTTATCGGGAGTTAAATGGAGTTATCACTTCGCTTGCGCTTCGTTGAGGAGTTAAATGCCAAATGTCAGTACGCGTGTACAATACTATTAGCTTTTATCTCCCTTTATCTTCTTTTTAACTCCCTTTATCTCCTTGGTAATTATTCTACTACTCCAAACTTATACACGGTAGTCTGTGTGTACTCCTCGCCGGGCTTGAGCACTACAGAGGGGAAGTGAGCCTTGTTGGGGCTGTCGGGGAAGTGCTGTGCCTCGAAACAGATAGCGCTGCGCTTGGGGAATGTGGCACCGTGTGCACCCTCAAAACCGTTGTGCCAGTTGGCGGTGTATACCTGTACGCCCGGCTCGGTGGTGTAGCACTCGATGACGCGGCCGCTATTGGGTTCTACGCATTTGGCTGCAAAGCTCAGCTCGCCCGGCTCGCGCTTGTTGAGTACCCAGCAATGGTCATAGCCTACACCAAACTTGGTCTGCTCGTGGTCGGCATCGATGCGCTCGCCTACGACGTGTGGCTCGCGGAAGTCCATGGGAGTACCCTCTACGTGGTCGATACGGCCGTAAGGGATAGATGTCTCGTCTACGGGGCAGTAGTGGTCGGCATTGAGGGTGAGGATATTGTTCTCCACCGAAGCGGTGTCTTTCTCGATACCTGAGGGGCTGAAGAAAGCATGGTGGGTAAGGTTTACGATGGTCTTCTTGTCGGTAGTTGCCTTGTAGTCGATTACAAATTCATTGTCATCGGTCAAGGTGTATACTACAGTGATGTCGAGTGTGCCGGGGAACCCCTCTTCGCCATCAGGAGAAATGTAGTGAAGTTTTACGCTATTGGGAGCAAGTACCTCTGCATCCCATACACGGGCATGATAGCCAGTAGGACCACCATGGAGATGGTTGGGACCATTGTTGACTGCAAGATTGTACTCCTGACCATCAAGGGTGAACTTACCATGTTTGATGCGGTTGCCATAACGGCCGATGAGTGTGCTCAAGAAGGGCTCGGGTGAGGCAATCACCTTGTCGATAGAGTCGTGCCCCTGTACTACATTTTCCAGCTTGCCATTACGGTCAGGCATCATGATGGTGAGCAGTGCACCACCATAATTGGTGAAGGCTACCTCGTTGCCCAACTTGTTGGTAAGGATGAAGAGATCGGTCTTCTTACCATTAATATCTTTCTGAAAATCGGCTTGCTTCAAGCCAGATACATTGTTAGGATTACATACGTTTGCCATGATATATGCTTTTAATTTGGTTTTAACACGCAAAATAAAGCATTATCTTTCAGATTTCAAAGCGAAACGGGCAAAAGTGTTGCCTCAAGGTAGCAAAAGGCGCATGTTTTAACTGAATTTCTCCCACTCGGCGAGCAAATCGGCTACGATGAAACTGCTGCCACCTACGTAAATGAAGTCCTCTTTGTCAGCTTCGGTAAGGGCGGATCTCGTGGCTTCGGCTACGGTGGAGTAGGTGCTTCCGTGTAGTTCGTACTTTGCGGCCAAGGCTTGCAACTCTTGGCTGGGGAGGGCACGGGCTACGCTAGCTTGTGCAAAGTAATAGATGGCGTGCTTGGGCATCAGGGCAAGCACGCCATTTATATCCTTGTCGTTGACCATACCGAACACGATGCGCAGTTGTTTGCAGGACTGGGCAAGTATCTGTGGCACGATGTATTGGAACCCACCGATGTTGTGTCCGGTATCGCAGATGAGGCGGGGCGAGGTCGAGAGTTGTTGCCATCGACCCATAAGTCCAGTGAGTTGGCAAACGTGGGCAAATCCTTCACGCACAGCACTTTCATCGATGTTGTATCCGATGCGTTGCAGCTCACCGATGGCATGGAGTAGGGTGTTTACATTCTTCTCTTGGCAGTAGCCGCGCAGTGCTACTTGTAGATTGTTATAAGATTGGGTCTGGTAGATGTCGTAGAAGGTATCACCACTTTTTTTCGCGATCATAGGAGTGTCTTGAGCAAAGGTGATGGGTGCTTGCTTTTCGATAGCTTCAGTCTCGAATACGGGGCGTGTCTCATCGTTGTGCTCTCCTATAATAATCGGGGTATGGGGCTTGATGATGCCAGCCTTCTCGTGAGCAATCTTAGCCAATGTGTCGCCCAGAAATCCTACGTGGTCGAAACTGATATTGGTGATGATCGTGAGGTCGGGGGCGATGATATTGGTGCAGTCGAGTCGTCCGCCAAGGCCAACCTCGATGACTGCCACATCGACTTGTTGTTCAGCGAAATAATGAAAGGCCATTGCAGTGGTGAGCTCGAAGAATGAGGGGTGTAGCGATTCGAAGAACGAGTGGTGCTGTTCTACGAAGTCGACAACGAACTCCTCCTCGATGGGTTTGCCATTCACGCGGATGCGTTCCCTAAAGTCTACGAGGTGTGGTGAGGTGTAGAGTCCAACCCTATATCCTGTCGCCTGCAACACGGCCGCTAAAGTGTGTGAGCATGAGCCCTTGCCATTGGTGCCTGCCACGTGCAGGGTACGGAACTTGCGGTGTGGGTGGGCGAAGTACTCGTCTAAGGCGTGTGTGTTGCTCAACCCCTCTTTATAGGCTCCTTGGCCGATGTTTTGGAATAGCGGTGCGCTATTATAAAGATATGTGATTGTCTCCTGATAGGTCATACTCATATTTTAGTTCTCGTGCAAAGGTACTATTTTTTTTGCAAAAAAATCATTTGCCATCATGCTCATATCCGAAAAACTCAAGTAATTTTGTTTTATTCTTCCATACCTTTTGATACCTTTGCATGCAATTTTGTTATAAGTAAAAAAAAGAAAAGTGACCATGACTTACCTTTACCTCCTTCTTCTACTTTCGTTTGCTGTTTCTGCTTTGGGATGGGTGTATTTCATCTATTTCTTCAGTATTGGTTATGGTTTTGCCATCTCGATTCTGTCGGTGGCCACTGCTGTCATTTTTTACGACGTCATGAGTTGGCCCACTTGGTTGCTGTGTGCGGCGTTGTTCGTCTATGGCATCCGCCTGGGGTTATTTCTTCTATTGCGTGAGAAACGGTCTGCATCCTATAAACACATACTCTATCAGCCTGAGAATACCACAAAGAAGCCCGTCTTCGTGATGTGTATGATATGGATCTCATGTGCCTTGCTCTATGTGGGCCAGATAAGCCCCGTAACGTTCTACCTCTATAACTTTCGTAATGGCCTTGTCGTAAGTGAAGCCTGGATGTGGGCTGGCGCTATTGTTGCTGCTCTCGGTGTCATCATCGAGATGGTGGCCGATGCGCAGAAGAGCGCTGCCAAGAAGGTCAATGCCCGTCGCTACGTCGATTCGGGTCTCTATCGTTTCGTGCGTTGCCCCAACTACTTCGGCGAAGTGCTCATGTGGACGGGTAGCTTCGTCATTTGTTTCGGCTCGTGTTGTTCTATTGGTCAGTGGGTGATTGCATCACTGGGTTACGTAGGTATCGTCTATGTCATGTTTAGCGGAGCGCGTCGTCTTGAATTGCGTCAGGCGGAGACCTATGGGAGTGACCCCGAATTTCAACGATACATCAAGAATACGCCACTCATCATACCTTTCGTTCCTATCTATAGTGTAGCCAGACTTTCTTGGCTGAAAGGGTAGGTTTATCTCAAATCATGTAACATCTATGCGCAAAAAAGAACTCTACGACAAAGTAATTGCCTATTTTAAGGGAGCCATGCCTGTGGCCGAGACGGAGCTAAACTACGACACCCCGTTCAGCCTCCTTGTGGCCGTCATCCTCTCTGCCCAGTGCACTGACAAGCGGGTAAACCTTGTGACACCTCGTCTCATGCACGACTATCCTACCGCCGATGCTATGGCACTGGCTACACCTGAGGTCATCTTTGAGTACATCAAGAGTGTGTCGTATCCTAATAACAAGGCTCGGCATCTTGTAGGTATGGCGCAGATGCTGAAGCGTGACTTTGGTGGCGAGGTGCCTGATACACTCGAAGAACTCGTACGCTTGCCCGGTGTGGGTCGAAAGACTGCCAACGTCATCCAATCCGTCGTGTGGGGTAAGGCAGCCTTTGCTGTTGATACCCATGTCTTTCGTGTAAGTCACCGTATAGGCCTCGTTCCGGCGCGTTGTACTACCCCCTATAGTGTCGAAAAAGAGCTCACGCGCCACATCCCGGGTGAACTCATCCCTATTGCTCATCATTGGCTTATCCTTCATGGTCGATATACCTGTATTGCCCGCAAACCCAAGTGTGAAACATGCGGATTGAGGCAACTATGCAAGTATGGATTAAAGGAGAGGGGAATATCGTAGGTAAGGAATAAAACACCCCCTTTAGGCGGACTTAAAGGGGGTATATTGACTCTGATTCGGTATTACAACTCTTCGCTGAGGTATCCTTTGGGCAACTCGTGGCAGTTGTACTGCGATGCCATGACCTCTCCATAGGCACCAGCGGAGCGGATGGCAATGAAGTCGCCTCGGTGGGTGGCGTTGAGGTCGACGGCCTTGCCAAACACGTCGGAGCTCTCGCACACGGGACCCACGACATCATAGGTCACCTCAGGCTCGTCAGACGAGATGTTCTCGATACGGTGATAGGCTCCATAGAGGGCGGGGCGGATGAGCTCGGTCATGCTGCCATCGATGATGGCGAAGCGCTTGCAGGTGCCTTCCTTGATATATAACACGCGAGAGATGAGGCTGCCACACTGGGCCACGATGCTACGACCTAACTCGAAGTGAAGGGTCTGTCCGGGCCTCAGGCGTAGGTGCTTGCGGAACACCTCGAAGTAGGCGTGGAATTCGGGGATGTACTTGTGGTTGGGGTGACCATAGTCGATGCCGAGGCCACCACCCACATTGATGCTGCGGATGGGATATTTACGACGCTCGAAGAGCTCGGTGAGCTCGTTGATGCGGTTGCACAGGGCCACAAAATCAATCATGTCCAATATCTGCGAACCGATGTGGAAATGCACGCCCTCAAAATCAATGTGGGGTAGGGCGAGGGCCTGCTCAATGACGCCTTCGATCTGCTCGAGGTTGATACCAAACTTATTCTCGGCTAGGCCAGTGGTGATATTGCTATGCGTGTGGGCACCAACGTTGGGGTTGATACGTAGTGCGATGCGGGCTTTCTTTCCCTTGAGTGCGGCGAGCTCGTTGATGATGAGTAACTCTGCCTCGGACTCCACGTTGAAACAATGGATGTTGTAGTCGAGGGCAAGGTTGATCTCGCGGTCGCTCTTGCCCACACCGGCAAACACGACTTTGCTGGCGGGGAAGCCGGCCTCGATGGCGGCACGTACCTCACCACCGCTCACACAGTCTGCACCGAAGCCAGCAGCGCTGATGATGCGTAATACTTTGGGATTGGCATTGGCTTTGATGGCATAGTGTACCACATACTCGGGGTTGTGGCGCACCTCATCGAGGATGGTGTTGAGCGTTTCGCGCAACACCTGGGTGTTGTAGTAGTAGAACGGTGTGTCAAGAGTTTTGAAACGCTCGATGGGAAAGGTTCCTTTAATCATGGGGGATATGGTCAAAAGACAACAGTCAACCGACAACAGTCGTCATCAAGATGAATACGCCCATAAGGTAGGTCTGTAGACTGTTGTCAGTTGTCTGTTAATAAAATTTATTTTTTGAAAAGCTTCTCCTGCAATGCTTGCAAGGCACGCTTTTTGTCGCTCTCCTTGATGAGGAATGAAATGTTGTAGTTGCTTCCGCCGAACGAAATCATACGTACGGGGATGTCTCGCATGGCATCCATGGCGCGTGCCTCGAAGCCGACGTTCTCCCAATCCATATCACCCACCACGCAGATGATACACATGTTGTGGTCGATGGTCACGGTGCCATACTTCTTGAGATCGTGGACAATCTCGCCCAGATGTTTGGTGTTGTCAATACTCATTGATACACCCACCTCAGAGGTACAGATCATGTCGATAGGGGTCTGATAGCTCTCGAAAATTTCGAATACCTTGCGCAGGAAGCCGTGGGCCAAAAGCATGCGGCTCGATTTGATCTTGATGGCCGTGATATTCTCCTTGGCAGCTACGGCCTTGATGGTACCGGGGTCGGCATCGTTGTTGATGGTGGTGCCGGGGGCCTCGGGCTCCATGGTGTTGAGGAGCTTCACGGGGATGTTGGCAAACTTGGCGGGTTGCACGCAGGTGGGGTGGAGGATCTTGGCTCCGAAGTAACCCAACTCGGCGGCCTCCTCGAAGTGAAGGTGGCGCACGGCGGTAGTACCCTCGACGATGCGGGGGTCGTTGTTGTGCATGCCGTCTATGTCGGTCCAAATCTGAATTTCGCTGGCTCCTACGGCTGCACCGATAAGCGATGCAGAGTAGTCGCTACCACCACGCTGGAGATTGTCGATCTCGCCATTGATGTTGCGGCAGATGAAGCCTTGGGTGATATAGATCTGTGCCTTGGGGCTACGGGCCAGCACATCAGTGAGCTTCTCCTTGATATAGGCACTGTCGGGTTCGCCATTCTTATCGGTGCGCATATAGTCGAGCGCAGCGATGAGGTGGGCGCTGATACTCTGCTCCTTGAGGTAGTTAGTCACCATGTTGGTGGAGATGATTTCACCCTGCGCCAAGATGATGCGCTCCTCGATGGAGGTGAACACCTGCTTGGTGAATGAGCGGAGGTAGTTGAACACCTCTTTTACCAAAGCTAGGGTCTGCTGCTTGCATTCTTCGGTACTATAGAGCTCGTTGATGTGCTTCTTGTAGAGTCCCTCGAGTTTGTTGATAACTTCGTTGGCTCCCTCGGGATTGTTGTTGGCTAGGTAGCCACATATCTCTACCAATGAATTGGTCGTGCCGGACATCGCTGAGAGGACTACTATCTTGTCTTCGCCATCGTTGATGAGCGAAGCGACACTCTTCATACGCGCTGCGGAACCTACTGAGGTACCGCCAAACTTCATTACTTTCATTGTAGTGGGTACTTTATTGATTGTTATCTTTGGGTTCTTGGGGTATAAGACTTTCTAAGCTCTTCAGATATTCCGGGCTTTCTTGTACATCAATGTTCTCAGAGAATTCTTGGCTTTCTGTATGTTGCTGGTTTACCAGGGATTCTTTAACCTCTTGAACTTCTTGAGTTTTTATGGACTCTTGGGGTACTTGATCCTCTTGATTTTTTTGAACTTCCTTTGGCTGGGGTTCCTCTTCTGTTTGCACTTCTGTTTCTTGAGGTGCTTGCATGGTTTGCTCTACTACTTGATGGTTGTCGCAGCGGAACACCTTGCCAGGGAACTCTTCGAGTAACTGCAAGTTGTGCGTGGTCATGATGACCGTTGATCCTTGGTCGCAAATCTTACGTAGCAACTCCACAATCTGGTGTCCTGTCTCGGGGTCGAGGTTGCCTGTAGGTTCGTCGGCAAGGATGATGTCGGGGGTGTTGAGTATGGCACGGGCAATGACGATACGTTGTTGTTCGCCACCAGAAAGTTCGTGAGGCATCTTGTATCCTTTGGTCTGCATGCCAACCAACTCTAAGACCTCCTCGATGCGGAGTTGTCGCTTGCGCTTGTCACTGCATCCGGTAGCCTTGAGTACAAAGTCAAGGTTGTCCTTTACGTTGCGGTCGGTGAGCAACTGGAAGTCTTGAAATACGATGCCAATGCGTTTGCGTAAGGCAGGGATTTGTTTGCGGCGGATATGAGTCATATCGTAGCCCAATACTTCGGCTCTCCCACTATGGATGTCTAGTTCTCCATACATGGTTTTAAGTAGGCTCGATTTGCCCGAACCTACCTTGCCGATGAGGTATACAAACTCGCCTGCTTGGATGTTGAAATTGACATTTTCCAACACAATCGTTTCCTGTTGGCGAACCTCGACGTTATGATAGTTTATTTGTGACATAACAAGATTGTTCCTTAATTTTCTATCCCATAATATTCATTCCATTGGCGCTGCACCTCTTCCCAATCCACAACTTCGCCATCAGCTACAGCTTCGGCTTGTTGTAAGGCCTCGTCTCGTAGTTTGCGCTCAGCGTAGCGTTCCTTCATCGTTTCTATGGTGGCATCGTCGAGAATATGGATTACCCCGTGACGTATGCATCCTTCCAACTCTTTGGGACCGAAGGCGTGGCCTTGTATGTTGAAGTCCGATATGTTGAACTCGAATACGGTACGTAGAGTGTGTCGTATCAACTTTTGTTGGTTGCGGTTGCCTGCCATCTTGCGGCCAAGCAATTTGCCTATGATGGTTATCTCGCGTTGTGAAAATTTATTTCTGCCCATTAGGGTCAATTGTTCTTTATGAAAGAATCTTCGCATCGTTCAAAATAGCAATAAAATTCCATGAAAGGGGTACTATGCTATGGGTTATTTGAACGTTGCGAAGACTTTGTATATATGGATTACTTCTGGTGCTGGTCGCGCAAAAGGTCGTTCACGGTCTTCACGGGGTTGAAGGTGGTGAGAGGTACCTCTACGAAGATAGTGTTCCAATCACTCATGGCACCATTCCACAAACCGGGGAGCTCGAGGGCCTTGAGCGAGCGGCCACCCTTAGACTTAGAGGAGATGAAGCCGGTTGACTTATCCACATACTTGGGAAGGTCGAACTTCTCGCCCTTGTAGTTCTTGATGGCGCATACAAGATCTACGGGGTTGAAGTGGGTGCCCTCAAGGAACATAGCCTTCTTCACGGGGTTGTCCATGTCAATCTGTGAACTTTCGAGAATCTGCAACGAGATGGTGCCATCGGCATTGTATGCAAGGAAGGGACCGCCACCTGGCTCGCCCACGTTCTGTACCATACCGCAAACACGCATGGGGCGGTTCAGCTTCTTCTTCAGATAGGTAACGAGTACATCGCCCTTGAGTGTCTCAATCTCGGGGTGCTTGCAACAGAGTTTCTCCTCGAGGAAGAGTACCATCTCTTGCAACTCATCATCGGCGCAGTTGCCCTCGTCGAGGCGACGCAAATAGGCGAATGCCTGTGCTTGGAGCGATACGAGTACTCCAGCAAGCAGTTTCTTATAGGTCACGGTATCCTCTTTGAGGCGGTCGGGCACTACGTTGTCGATGTTCTTGATGAATACTACATCGGCATCTAGGTCGTTGAGGTTCTCGATGAGCGCGCCATGGCCACCGGGACGGAACACGAGGCTGCCCTCGGTGTCGCGGAAGGGGTTGTTGTCCTTATCTGCGGCAATGGTGTCAGTGCTGGCCTTCTGCTCAGAGAAGGTGATATCATATTTTACACCGAACTCCTCTTCGTAGCGCTCCTTGGTGGCATCGACGCGGGCCTTGAAGAGTTTGCGATGTTCGGGCGATACGGTGAAGTGCACGTGTACATTCTTGTTCTCATCCTGTGCATAGAGTGCTCCCTCTACGAGGTGTTCCTCGAGCGGAGTGCGTACGGAACCATCAGCATAGAGATGGAAGAGTAAAAGACCTTTGGGAAGCTGGCCGAAGTTAAGCCCTTCGGGGTTGAGTAAGGCTGCTACCACTTGCCTGTGGTGACCCTCTTCCATCAAGGTCTTGATATCCTTGCTATACTGTTCAATACACTTTTCGTTGAGTGTGTTATAGAAACCAAAGAACTCGATGTGGTCGAAGAATACGTGCTCGAAATCAGTAACAGGCTCATCGTGGCCTCCTGTGAGAAATTCAAACAAGTTCTTGAACATACGGCTTGCTGCACCTGAGGCAGGTACGAACTTTACGATGCGATGGTTGGATTGCAAATATTCGTTCCACTGGGTAGAAGCCTCTTCCAAGACCTTCTCGTCGGCCTTAAGTATTCCGTTGGTTACTGAGGCGGGATTGTCGAGCGAAAGATAGGGAAATCCCCTCTTGAAACTCTCTAATTGTTCCATTACTTGCGCTTCGGTAATGCCTCTCTTAGCAAATAACAATTCGTCTTCTTGGGTAAACATAATTATCCATTTTATAAATATTAGGGGCAAAGATAGTGATAAGCGAGCAATGATACTAATATTTTTCGATAAATTTAACTTTGTTGAATTTCTGTCTCGCTTAATAGGGAAAAACAAAGTCGTTTTTCTTTATTTTCGCTCCTCGAAATTTTGCTTTTCGCTCAGCTTGTACTACTTTTAGACTAAAGCCTTTAAGTAGGCTGCGCCTCGGAAATCTTCAAATAAATTTGACATTTCGCTCGGCTTGTACTACTTTTGTCGTGTCAAACGATAAAAACTATGCAACACGGATTCATTAAAGTGGGTGCTGCTGTGCCCTTGGTTAGCGTGGCTGATCCTACATACAATGTCGACCAACTCATTGCTTTGTCGCATCGTGCCCATGAGAAGGGCGCTGAGGTGACAGTATTCCCTGAATTGTGTGTTACGGGTTACACTTGTGGTGACTTGCTTACCCAGCAGACTCTTTTGCAGGAAACTGAGGTGGCTATCGCTCGCTTTGCTGACGCGACGAAGGACTATGACAATATATATATAATAGGTGCACCCATTTATGTGTGCGGTGCACTCTATAACTGCGCTCTTGTGTTGCAGCAAGGATTGATTTTGGGTATTGTTCCTAAGTGTTATATCCCTAACTATGGTGAGTTTAGCGAGCGCCGTTGGTTCACTACGGGCTATAACTTGCGTATGGAGGATAATATACTCTACGCAGGGCAATCGGTTCACATCGGTTCGTATCAGATATTCCACACCGGACGTTATGCTTTTGGCGTAGAGATTTGTGAGGATTTGTGGAGTGTCACTCCGCCCAGCTCGGCATTGGCCTTGCAGGGCGCAGAGATTGTCTTTAATCTCTCGGCATCGGACGAAGTGACGGGCAAGCATGAATACTTGCGCTCTCTCATCATGCAGCAGTCGGCACGTTGCATGGCTGGCTATGTGTATAGTAGTAGTGGCTATGGTGAGTCCACTACCGACCTGGTGTTTGCTGGGAAGACTTTTGTGGCTGAGAATGGTGTAATGCTTGTCGAGGGTGAACGATTTAGTTTCGAGGCTCAGCTAGTCTGCTCAGAGGTAGATCTCGACAAATTGCGTATGGAGCGTCGTGGCAACACTACTTTCGCTACAGCGCAGGCTGACCTTTATCCTAAGGCTACGCATGTACATACCGCTCCCATAGCCGAGCGCGAGGGGGTGCTTACTCGTCATTTTGCTCAGTTGCCATTTGTTCCACAGGGTGAAGGGCTGGATAGACATTGCAATGAGGTGTTCAACATCCAATCGGTTGCTTTGGCTAAGCGCTTGACTCATATCCATTGTTCAAAGGTGGTGATTGGTATCTCGGGTGGTTTAGACTCTACGCTGGCTCTGCTTGCTGCGGTTCGCACCTTTGATCGCTTGCAGTTGCCACGTACGGGTATTGTTGGCGTCACCATGCCGGGCTTTGGTACCACCGACCGTACCTATCAGAATGCGCTCGACTTGATGCGTTATCTAGGCGTAACATTGCGTGAGATTAGCATCAAGGATGCTTGCATACAACATTTTAAGGACATCGACCACGATATCAATGTACACGATACGACCTATGAGAATAGTCAGGCCCGTGAGCGTACACAGCTCCTTATGGATGTGGCAAACCGTGAGAACGCTATCGTTATCGGTACGGGTGATCTCTCCGAGTTGGCGCTTGGTTGGGCTACGTATAATGGTGATCATATGTCGATGTATGGCATGAATGCTGGTATTCCCAAGACGCTCGTGCGTTATCTGGTACAGTGGGAGGCGACGAACAGTTACGATGCAGTGGTGCGTGATATCTTGCTCGATATCGTCAATACACCCATCAGTCCCGAACTTATTCCTGCCAAGACCGACGGTACCATCAAGCAGAAGACCGAGGATCTCGTGGGTCCCTACGAGCTGCACGACTTTTTTATCTATCATTTCTTGCGCTCGGGGTACAGGCCTAAGAAAATTTATTATCTTGCCTGCCTCACTTTCGAGGGGGTATATGATGAGGTGGTTATCAAGAAATGGCTCACCACCTTCTTTCGTCGTTTCTTTCAGCAGCAGTTCAAGCGCTCATGCTTGCCCGATGGTCCCAAGGTGGGCAGCGTATCGCTTAGTCCTCGTGGTGATTGGCGTATGCCGAGCGATGCCAGCGCAGCAAGTTGGTTGGCTGAGTGCGAGACGTTATAACTAAAATGCCCTGCAGTTATGCTCAAGCGGGAGAAAATGGCATTCGCTGTTGCTATGGCCATCGCCGTGGCCGTGCTTTCGGTGGGCACACCTTTTGTTGTGCCGCAGAGAGGCCTCGATGCTGCCGATACGCTGGTAGCTGAGTCCGCTGAGCCTGTTTTTTGTATTTCTCCATACGATAGTCTGTTTCGCGTATATGCTGATACAGTTGGGTGGGATTGGAAGATGCTGGCTGCTGTGGCCTACGTAGAATCCAAGTTTGACACGGCTGCTGTGTCAAACGTTGGTGCGTTGGGACTGATGCAGATTATGCCCATCACTGCTCGAGCTATGGGTGTTCCTGAAGGTATGGAGAGCAATCCGGACGAGAGCGTGCGTGCCGCGGCGGAATATTTTGCCTACCTCTCTCGTCTCTTTCGCCGTGTCCCTGAGAGTGAACGCGTTAATTTCGTTCTGGCCTCCTATAATGCAGGCTTTGGACATGTGCACGATGCCATGCGTCTAGCTCATAAGTATGGTAAGGATCGCCACGTTTGGAATGACAATGTGGAGGTCTATCTGCGTTTGAAGAATGACTCTATTTATTACACCGACTCTCTCTGTCGTAACGGACGCTTTGCTGGTTTGGAGACCCTATTGTTCGTGCGCCGTGTGCAAAGCAAGTACGGTGAGTATTGCATGAGAGAGGACCTCTTTTTTCAAGATATGCATGATGCAGGCGACGAGAGTGGTGGCGTGGGTGTTTAGTCGTGTTTATGCTGATTCTATTCCTAAAAAAGATGCGTCTTCGGTATAAAAGTGGCGCTTGGAGCAGTGAAATGTCTTTTTAAAACTCAAAAGCTGTTAAAAAGCGGCGAGTAAGTTTGTCATGTCGTGAAAAATGTGTAATTTTACACGTTTTTACATTTAAGGCTATTTTAAGGCGAAATTACTATTAAGATATGAATTTAGACCAAGACAGAATTATTAAAGTCGATATTGAGCAAGAGATGCGCAAATCGTATATCGACTACTCTATGTCGGTGATCGTGGAGCGTGCGTTGCCTGATGTGCGCGACGGCCTCAAGCCCGTTCACCGCAGAATCCTGTATAGCATGATGAAAGAGGGTAACACCTCTGATAAGAAACATAGGAAATCTGCTCGTACAGTCGGTGATGTGATGGCAAAGTATCACCCTCACGGTGACTCATCAATCTACGGATCGCTCGTACGTATGGCTCAGGACTGGGCGATGCGCTACACGTTGATTGATGGTCAGGGAAACTTCGGCTCGATTGACGGTGACAGCCCCGCTGCTATGCGTTACACCGAGGCTCGTCTCCGTAAGATAGGTGAGGATATGATGACGGATATCTATAAGGGTACCGTAGATTTCCAAGACAACTATGATGGACAAGACAAAGAACCCCGAGTGCTCTCGACTCGTATCCCCAACCTCTTGGTGAATGGCGCTACTGGTATTGCCGTCGGTATGGCGACCAATATGCCCACACATAACCTGCGCGAGGTAATTGACGCTTGTGTGGCTTACATCGACAATCCAGAGCTCACTACCGAGGAGTTGATGGAGTATGTTAAGGCTCCCGACTTCCCCACTGGCGGATATATATATGGTATGGCTGGCGTGAAGGAGGCCTATGAGACTGGCCGAGGACGCGTGGTTATGCGTGCCAAGACTGAGATTGAGACCGATGCCAACCACGACAAGATTGTCGTAACCGAAATCCCCTATAATGTAAACAAGGCTGAGCTCATCAAGTATATCGCGAGCCTCGTAAGCGACAAGAAAATTGACGGTATCAGCAATGTAAACGATGAGTCGGACAAGGATGGTATGCGCATCGTAATCGATGTGAAGCGCGATGCTAATGCCAGCGTAGTGCTCAATAAACTCTTCAAGATGACTCAGCTGCAAACTTCGTTTAGTGTGAACAGCGTGGCTCTTGTTCCCTGTGGCGAGCACAATGACAAACTCCGTCCCATGGTACTCTCATTGCGCGATTGTATCAAGTACTTTGTAGAGCATCGCCACGAAGTGGTAATCCGCCGAACCAAGTTCGAATTGGCCGAGGCTGAAGAACATGCACACATTCTCGAAGGTCTGATTATAGCTTCGGACAATATTGACGAGGTAATTCGCATCATCAAGGCGGCTCAGACACCTGCCGATGCTATCACTGGCTTGATGGAGCGTTTCGCACTGAGCGAAAGACAGGCTCGCGCTATCGTAGAGATGCGTCTACGCCAGCTCACAGGTTTGCAACAAGAGAAGCTTCACGCCGATTATGATGAAACGATGAAACTCATCGCCCACTTGAAGGAGATTCTCGTCAACGATGAGCTATGCAAGCAGGTCATGAAGGACGAACTTGTCGAAGTGGCAGAAGAATATGGAGACGACCGCAAGTCAGAAATCGTGTACTCATCTGAAGAATTCAACCCCGAAGACTTCTATGCCGACGACGAAATGGTGATCACCATCTCACACCTCGGCTATATCAAGCGCACTCCGCTCAGCGAGTTCCGTACACAGAATCGTGGTGGCGTAGGCTCAAAGGGTAGCGACACCCGCGAGGCCGACTTCGTAGAGTACATCTACATGGCCACCATGCACAACACCATGATCTTCTTCACCCAGAAGGGACGCTGCTACTGGCTCAAGGTATACGAGATTCCCGAGGGCACAAAGAACTCAAAGGGCCGTGCTATCCAGAATATGCTCAACATCGAGCCCGATGATAAGGTGAACGCATTCGTACATGTGAAGAACCTCAACGATAAGGACTTCGTGAACTCACACTACCTTGTGTTCTGTACCAAGAACGGTGTAGTCAAGAAGACTTGTCTCGAGGCCTACTCACGTCCCCGTACCAATGGTGTGAACGCTATTACCATTCGTGAGGACGACCGCGTAATCGAAGTAGTAATGACCAATGGTGACAACGAGATTGTACTGGCCAACAAGAATGGTCGCGCTATCCGTTTCCACGAGGGTGTAGTTCGCGAGATGGGTCGTACGGCTACTGGTGTACGCGGTATGACACTCGACGAGGATGGTCAGGACGAAGTAGTAGGCATGATCGTAATCAATGATACGGAGAGTGAGAATATCATGGTCGTATCAGAGCAAGGTTATGGTAAACGTAGCGATGTGGAGGAATACCGCATCACCAACCGTGGCGGTAAGGGTGTGAAGACCCTCGATATCACCGGAAAGACCGGTAAGCTCGTAGCCATCAAGATTGTGACCGATGAGAATGACTTGATGATCATCAATAAGTCGGGCGTTGTCATCCGCCTCAAGGTGGCTGATGTACGTATCCAGGGTCGTGCTACGCAGGGTGTGCGTCTCATCAACCTCGGCAAACGCAACGACCAGATTAGCTCCGTATGCAAGGTGACCACCGAAACAGAGGAACCCGAAGTACAGGATGCAGAAATTGTTGTTGAGGGCGATGCTCCCATCGTAGAGGCTCCCGAGGCCACTGAGACTACAGAACAAAACGACGAGCAATAAAGAGTTAACGATACATTAATAAATAATCACTAAATCATTAAAGGTATGAAAAAGGTATTATTATTTATGGCTGCAGCAGTGATGTCTGTGACATTGACATTTGCGCAAGAAGATGCTAAGGCAGCCGCCAAGGCCGCCAAGGCCGCAGCTAAGGCTCTCAAGGCAGAGGTTAAGGCTGCTAACAAGGTGCTCCGTGAGGCACAGGGTCAGCTCAATTCACCTGAGGGCGATATCAACAGAGCCAATGAGCTCATCCAGACTGCTATGGAAAACAAGCATACTGCCAACAACCCCGACACATGGTACACTGCCGGTAAGATTCAAAACAAGTTTTATGACAAGGAGAACGAGAAGCTCTTTCTCGGTCAGTCCTATGACCAAGACAAGTTCTTCGGCAGCCTCTCTAAGATGTTTGACTACTTCATCAAGTGCGACGAGCTTGAGCAGTTGCCCAACGCAGCAGGCAAGGTCGTTGTGAAGTATCGTCCCGAGATCAGCGAGTTTCTTTCTCGTTGTCGCGTCAACCTCGTAAGTGGTGGTGTCACTTACTTTAATGCTGGCGACGACGCTAAGGCCTTTGACCTCTTCTCGCAGTATATAGACGTGGCTAGCGCCCCCCTGCTTGCATCGTACAATCTGCTTGAGACCGACACTCTTCTCCACGATATCGCCTACTACGCCACACTTGCAGGCCTTAAGATGGAAGACTATAACAAGGCTCTCAAGTATATTGATATTGCGATTGAGAAGGAAGATGTAGCGGCCAAGGCCATCGAGTACAAGGCCATGTCATACATCAACCTCGGCGATACCACTAGCTGGCTCAACACCTTGAAGGTGGGTGTAGAGAGATTTCCCGACGTTCAGTACTTCTACTCAAATCTTATCTCATACTATAATACTAATGGCAACACCGAAGACCTAATGGCCTTTGCCGATGAGATGCTTGAGAAGAACCCGATGCCCATTTTTCGCTTCGTCAAGGGCTTCGTATATCAAAACATGACCGAGTATGAGAAGGCCATCGAGGAGTATAAGATTGCCATTGAGCAGGATCCTAACTACACCGGTGCTTACCGTAACCTCGGTATCTGCTACTGCCAGCTCGCTCAGAACGCAAGTGACAAGATGACCAACCTCAACATCAAGAGTAAGGCCTACAAGGAGCAGAAGGAGGTGGTCAACGGCTATTACCGCTTGGCGCTCCCTATCTATGAGCACTTGCGCAAGATTGACGATGGCACCGACCCCGACGTTCGAAACGCATGGACCACCGGTCTCTACACTTGCTACTATATGCTCAATATGGGTAAGGAGTTTGAGGAGATCGAGAAGATCGTCAACAGCGGCTACTAATCCGCAGCGATAACGACAAGCAAAGAGGTCAGCACCACGTGGTGCTGGCCTCTGTTGTTTTGTTTCCATTGGCATTAGGCGAGGGTAGGGGAACACCTCCTTGCGATGACTTCAATGTGCTAACCATGACGAGTGAACCGATAATGCTATTCCAAAACTTGCACAGCTCGGGCAAACGTTGTAATTTTACATGTGAACGGTTCGTTTACCGATTACCGTTTACCGAGAATAAAGGTTTTCGTTAAAGGGTAAACGTTAACCATCGGTTGGCTCATAGCTCAAATCTCTTAAATCAACAGAAGAGGCCGGTACCCAGTGTACCGACCTCTTTGTTTGTATACTATTATGCTATCAGAACTCTACTTTGGGGGCACTATGGGTGCCTTCCTCGGCTTCGAAGTAGGGTTTGGTATCGAAACCGTAGATGTTGCTGAGGATGTTGCGGGGAAACTTGCGGAGGTAGGTGTTGTAGCTGCGTGTGGCATCGTTGAAGTTGCGGCGCTCTACGGCAATACGGTTCTCGGTGCCTTCGAGCTGTGCCTGCAGTTCTTTGAAGTTTTCGTTGGCCTTGAGGTCGGGGTAAGACTCTCCTAATGCGATGAGACGGCCTAGCGCACTGCCTATCTCGCCCTGTGCCTTCTGGTAGGCCTTCAAGGTCTCGGGGGTGAGGTTCTCGGCATCGATGTTGATGGAGGTTGCCTTGCTGCGTGCTTCGATGACTTGTGTCAGCGTCTCCTGTTCGTGGGCGGCATATCCCTTCACGGTGTTTACGAGGTTGGGGATGAGGTCGGCACGACGCTGATACTGATTCTCCACGTTGCTCCATGCTTGGCTTACGGCCTCTTCGCGTTCGACCATTCCGTTGTAGTTACAGCTGCTCAGGGTGAGCGCTGCAGCGATTGTTAGAATAGCTGTCTTGATCTGTTTCATTTTCATTGGTTTCGTTTATAGTTAGTTTCTATTCGCTTAAAATCTGGAACCGGCTCCACCGCCTCCCGAGCGACCGCCTCCGAAGCTACCGCCAAAGCTGCCTCCTCCGAAGCTGCGTCCGCCACCACCGATGATGGGGCCACCGCCAACTCCGTCGTCACCGATATGATGGTCTTCGATGCGGTATACGTTGTGTCCGCAATGGATGCAGGTATATGTTACCTGATCGCGACGTAGGCTATTGGTGCTCATGATGGTAATGCTGCCCGAGCGCTTCAGTGAGTATTGCTTGCACTTGGGGCATTGTAACTCCTTGCGTACGGCAATATAAATATATACAATGAAGACAATGATGAGTATGGCTGCTACCATAAAGCCTATGAATTCGATGGGGGCCTGGAGGTCTTCGTCGGCCTCTTGACGTTCCTCGTTGATGAGTGTGGGGTCGCCCATAAGGTGATTGTAGAGTGCACGTGAACCGGCTACCATGGCTTCGTCCCAACGCTCGTCGCCTAGGAGGTGGACCATATACTTATTCTGTATGCGCTTGCAGATGGCGTCGGGCAGTGAACCTTCGAGTCCGTAGCCGGTGACAAACTGTATGCAGCGCTCCTCTGTAGATAGAAGTATGACGAGCCCGTTGTCCTTACCCTGCTGGCCTACACCTTGGGCGGTGAAAAGGGCATGGGCAAACTCGAAACAGTCGGTAGGGTCTATCTCTGCTACTACGGCGACGATGGTCTGTATGCCGGTCTGCTGCTCCAGTGCATAGAAGATGCTGTCCATGGTGCTCACGGCATCGGCCGATAATATGCCGTCGGGGTTGCAGGTGTAGCGTGTGCGGTCTTCAAGGTGTACCATGGGGAGGGTGGTAGGTGTGTATACCTTGCTCCATAGGGGAAGGGTCAGTATGCACAGCCCTATCGTCATGATGATATGTCTTGCTATAACCTTCATAATATGTGCTTGTATGAATCATAGGACAAGAGGTCTGTCTGACCTGTTGCAGATGCTGCAAAAGTAGTGATTTTTATGTGAATTTACATAATGGCAGTATCCTTTTGTGGCTATTTTCACATTATTATCCTGCAAATAGCATCTTTCGCTTGTTGGGGTTGGATATTTCCCCAGTGTACCGACCTCTTTGTTTTATTGTATCACTACTCTTTAAAACAAGTTTTACTTTCTTGCTGATTGCTTATTCGCTCGTATATGTGTACCTTGCTTTCAGCGAGGATACGTTGCGCTCGCTGGGAATAAGCATTGATTGATTGTGAAAGTAAACTTTCCCATCTATAATTGCTTATTCGCTCACTTATTCGTACCTTCGCAAAATATAAGGAAATAATCAAAACAGTATATAAGCTATGGAGATCGTTATTCTCGCTTTGTCGGTGGTTATTGCGGTGTGTGGCATCGCTACGCTGGCGTATGTGGTGAAGCAGGGGCATCGTGAAACACTTGATGGAGAGGAATTGAAGCGTGTGCTCTCAGAGCAGAAAGATGAAGTATTGCGACAGATGCAGATGGTGCTTTCAGAGCAAGAGGATGACATCTTAAGGCAGATACAGATGGTGCGCGAGGAGTTGACACGTACCATGCGTGAATTGCTCGCCGAGAACCGTATGGAGCTGAGCGGTAGGGTGGAGGACCTGCGCAAGGAGGTGACCGGTAATCAGGCTCTCCAGTTGCAGCATATACAGGAGACACTCAACCGCAACCTGCTCACTACCAACGAGCTGCAGCGCGAGAAGTTGGAGGCGATGACGCGCCAGCAGGAACAGCTGGTCAAGACTACCGAGAAGCGCCTCGACGACATGCGCCTCATGGTGGAGGAGAAGCTGCAGAAGACACTCAACGAGCGCATAGGACAGTCGTTCGAGCTCGTTCGTACCCAGCTCGAGAATGTGCAGCAGGGGTTGGGCGAGATGAAGTCGCTGGCACAGGATGTGGGCGGACTCAAGCGCGTGCTCACCAACGTGAAGACCCGCGGTACCTTTGGCGAGGTGCAGCTTGGGGCGCTGTTGGAGCAGATGCTGAGCCCCGAGCAGTATGAGGCCAACGTGAAGACTAAGCGGCGCAGTACCGAGTACGTGGAGTATGCCGTGAAACTGCCTGGTAAGGAAGAGGGACTCGAGCGAGTATACCTTCCCATTGACGCCAAGTTTCCCAAGGATGCCTATGAACAGTACCTCGACGCCTATGAGCAGGGACATGTAGAAGCCATCAATTCTACCTCGCGCCAACTCGAAGCCGTTGTCAAAAGGATGGCTCGCGACATACGTGACAAATACCTCGACCCGCCCTACACGACAGACTTTGGCATCATGTTTCTTCCCTTTGAGAACATTTACGCAGAGGTCATCCGCCGTACGCCCCTCGTTGAGCAGTTGCAAAGGGAGTTTCGAGTTATCGTCACAGGCCCCACCACGCTGGGGGCTATTCTTAACAGCTTACAGATGGGCTTCCGTACGCTGGCCATCGAGAAACGCTCGAGTGAGGTGTGGACCGTATTGGCCGCCGTGAAGACTGAGTTTGGCAAGTTTGGTGGCATGCTTGAGAAGGTACAGAAGAACCTCGAGACAGCGGGTACTCAGCTCGACGAGGTGTTGGGGAAGCGTACACGAGCCATCGAGCGCCGACTTAGGAGCATTGAAGCCCTTCCTGCCGAGCAGTCGGCTCACATCTTGCCATTTGGCGATGTCTCATTCGACGAGGAGTAGGCAAGTCTTGTCCTTGCTCTCATGATTCTTGTCCTGACTTGCCCTGTTGTAATATCCTGTAGGTGCAGACCGAGTGACTGTTCTATTGCCAGCAATTTTAGTTTACCACGGATATCCCAAATGTTTACAAATCTTGCGAGTGTCTGTAACGTCCCGATTGTCGCTAAAGCAAGCCACTTGCATAAATTGTAATTTTCTGTATTCTGTATCTGTCGCGTCAAGTAATCACGCTTGTAAGGAACAATTTATAGCCGAGGTAAAAAACCGTTATCTATGGAGAAGCGAGTGGCATTACAGCGTAATCTCTCCGGCGATGGAATAATTCATCTGCTGGCGTATGGCTTCGCTGCTGAGGTCTTGGCCGAGGAGGAACATGAGCTTCGTTAGGGCGGCCTCGACGGTGGAGTCGTGACCGCTGATGATGCCAGATTCGAGTAGCTGACGTCCCGTCTCATAGAGACTCATCTTGACGCTGCCTGTGCTGCACTGGGTGATGTTGACGATGGTCTTGCCCGACTGGGTGGCGCGTGTGAGTGACTTCACGAGCCATTCCTGCTGAGGCGCGTTTCCGCTGCCAAAGGTGCGGAAAATGACGCCGCGGAGTTCTTTGTCACGCATAATTTTCTTTACGATATCGGGTTGCATGCCGGGGAAGAGGGAGAAGATGATGATGTTGGGGTCCATCCTATAGTGGGGCTTGAGCACGGCATCGGGGCGGTAGGGGAGGATGTTGTGCTCGTAGAACTGCAACTCGATGCCCGAGTGGGCTAGGAGTGGGTAGTTGTTTGACTCGAATGCGTCGAAGTTGTCGGCACTCACCTTCGTGGTGCGGTTGCCGCGCATGAGCTTTTCGTGGAAGAATATGCATACTTCGGGCACGATAGGGGTGCCGTCGTTGTGTTTGGCCGCGGCAATCTCGATGGCTGTTAGGAGATTCTCTTTGCCATCGGTGCGCAGCGCGCCGATGGGCAACTGGCTGCCAGTGAGGATGACAGGCTTCATTAGTCCTTCAAGCATGAAACTCAGTGCCGAGGCGGTAAAGGCCATCGTGTCGGTGCCGTGCAGGATAACGAAGCCGTCGTACTGCTCGTAGTTGGAGTAGATGATCTTGACCAGCTCGCGCCACGACTCGGGTGAGATGTCTGACGAATCTATAGGGGGATCGAAGGCTATGGAGTAGATGTTGAGATTGAACCCCTTGATTTCGGGCACATACTGGAGAAGTTGGTCGAAATTGAAGTTTTCAAGCGCACCCGTCACGGGATTCTTCATCATACCGATGGTGCCACCGGTGTAGATAAGTAGTACGGAGTTTTTCTCAGCGGTAAGGTTCATGGTAATAAGGTATTAGTCTTTCAAAATTGCAAAGTTAGTGAAAATAACTGTTTCTGCCAAATCAAAGAATAAAATAGGAGCAACCGCGGTTGCTCCTATTTTGCCTATCACGTTTTTGTCGTTTTAGACATGTTACTTTGTGACTCTTATTGGCCCAAACCTTCTATGAAGCCTACTCCCTCATCAATCAGGTCTTTGACTCCTTCGTACAGGTCATTGAATGTGTCTGATGCTTCTCTCTTGAAGTATACCTTAGATACCTTGCCCTCGAGACGACCGACCTCGTTGAGCTCCTCTGGTGTATAGTCTGCCTTGTATTGGGATAGATTGTCGGAAACTTGTAAGTGCTTCGTCTTGTAGGTTTCCCATACCTCGTCGGTGCAGTTTTCACCATTGAGGATGATCTCTTCGCAAATCTTGCGATGTTGGTCAAGAGCATACTGCTTGGGGTTGATATACTTGCAAGAGAATAGTGTAGCACAGAGGGCTGTGACAATTACTGTCATCATACTGAATCGGATAGAGGTCTTCATGTCGTTCTGAATGTTTGGATAATGTAAAAATATATGGTTCTTACGATGGCAAAGGTATGGTATTTCGATTGCATGTGCAATTTTTTGTAATTATTTTTTATTGTTGTTTATTTTTTGTTTAAGTTTGTCGCTGAGATCTGAGTGATACGAGGGTCTCTCCCGTCTGATATCGGGAGGAATATCAGAAAAGGAATATGCTGGATTATGGTGTCATTGGAAAGGGAACATAGGGTAGCATTTGCTCGGGTGATTACCGACCTTATAGAGGCTGACTTTGTTGTTGAGGCCGATGAGATGCAGTTCTTCGAGAGTGTTATCTCAAAGGAGGGTTATTCTATAACCAGAGCTATGCTCGTAGAGGCTAAGAGGATTGATTTTGCCAAGGCACTATCTATCTTGAAGGAGCTTGATGAACCTACTCGTAGGATGATGGTGGAAACACTGAGGGGGTTGGCGATGTCGGACGGAGAGTGTGTGCCCCTTGAAGCTATACTTATCTTTGCTGTGGAACAGGTGCTGATGTATGGTGCCGTGTTACACTCGATTCCACAGACGGGTATCGTGATTGATAACTTGAAGGTAATCTATATAGAGAATATTAAGACGGCGGTGGGGGTACAGATTGATGAGCATCTGTCTGGTATCATCGACGAGTTTGAGAAGGTTGGTTTTGACTTTATCTATATACCGCGCCTAATCAGGGATTTTGGACGCATAGAGCATGATTATCTGAGGAAGGTGGTAAGATATATGATTCCTTCTGCCTCTGAGGAGAGAGTGTCTACGATATGTGATAAACTGCAAGGGCTGACGACCGCACGGTTTTGTAGGGACTTGCTCTATAAGAAGCTCGGCCTGAACCTTATCGATTGTGGACCTTCACTACTCTTCAAGATTAATGACTCGGATATCGTAGACAGATATGACTCAGAGGAGGTGGAAAGGGTAAGGTATGGTAACTACTTGCAATTGGGTCTCCAAGGGGATGTCATAGAGAGGATACACACAATCGTTGAGGCTTATCGTGAGATGATCAGTCATAATATTATGGTAGAGAGTAACCCTCGTGATCCGAAATTTATATATTCGGGCTTTCATCGCTCTCTCTTTGACCTGATTGCGTTTGGACGTGAACTGAAGGAGTATCGGTTAGTGATCGAAGTTAGGGGACATAGTGCGGAGGTTTATTTCGAACCGACAGATGGGGGGAAGGAGCAGATAATAGTGAAACTGAATCCGCAGGAAACAGCATTGTACTACGTTATCGTGACTCAGTCGCTGAAGGGGAAGGGGCTGGATTGGAGGGAGCATATCCCTACTAAGGATAAGCAGGTGATACTTGCTGAATATAATAGGATATATAGCCAAATCGGTAAGGCCAACTCTGTGACGGAGTATAAGGACAGAACCCAGATTCATCATATAAAACAACGTATACGGGCTTTGACTAGTAATGTGGCTAATGTGAGCATGTTTGTTCCCGAACATTATAAATCAGGTAGCGACTCGTACTATAGAGTGAAGGCTAGTGGGGATTTTGTTGTGATGAAAGAAAAAACAACGTTGTAATCTGTTGTTGTGAAAAACTTTTGTGGGTATTTTTGTATTCATTAACGTGTAAAACTGTATGGAAATGCCCAAAAGAAACTCGTATTTGTCGGGGTGCTTGTCATGCGAGGCACCTGAGGTAAGGAATGGTGTAGGTAAGAATATTATTCCGCCACCTAAGAAGGAACCGCTCTGGATACAGTATCTAGAGAAATTCAAGGACCCGATAATCATTGTTCTCCTCGTGGTCTTTTTCTTCTCTGTTGTCGTGGCTATCTATGAGATATTGTGCCTGGGCAAGGGGTGGTCTATACTGCTGGAACCCTCGGGGGTACTCTCGGCGCTGTTGTTGGCCACGGGAGTGGGATTCGTATTTGAGGTGAAGGCTGGAAAGGAGTTTGAGGTCCTAAACAAAGTGAAGGATGCGCGTCCAGTGAAGGTGTTCCGCAGATTGACTGATAAGGGACGTCCCCAACTGATGACGGTGAAGAAACATGATGTGGTCGTTGGGGATATTGTGAAACTAGAAAGTGGGGATGAGGTCCCTGCTGATGGAGTACTGCTTGAGTCAAGCGCTCTTCGTATCGATGAGTCAAACTTTACCGGTGAACTTTATGCCAATAAAACTACTATCGAGAGCGAGTTTGATACGGATGCTACCTATCGGTCGGATTTCTTGCTCCGTGGCTCGACCGTCATCGAGGGTACTGGAGTGTTTAGGGTCACCGAGATTGGTATGGATACCGAGGAGGGAAAGGGAGTGGCACGTACACAGGAAGGGAGTGTGGAGACGCCGTTGAATCTACAATTGGCTCAGTTAGGACGGTGGATCTCGATAATAAGCTTTGTGCTTGCCGCATTGATCGTTGTAGGTAGAACTATATACTTTATCTTTTTTGATGGCAACCATCTCAGTAGTCTAGACTTTGTGGAGATTGCAGAGTTTGTGCTAGGGTCAATAATGATTGCTGTGACATTGATTGTGGTTGCTGTACCTGAGGGGCTGCCGATGAGTGTGACAGTAAGCCTCGCATTGAGTATGCGTAAGATGCTCAAGGAGAATAACCTCGTGCGCAAATTGCATGCCTGTGAGACGATGGGGGCTGCTACAGTGATCTGTACGGATAAGACCGGTACGTTGACGAAAAATAAGATGACGGTGATGGAGACAGACTTCTATGGTGCAGATGAGGAACTGGAACTTATACGTCAGAATATGGCTGTCAACTCGACCGCAGAGGTGTATAAGGATGATGAGGGGAAGCTGGTGAGCATAGGCAACCCGACAGAGGTGGCCTTGCTGAAATGGATGCATAAGAATGGTTCCGAATATGAGGCATATAGAAGGAGTGCATTGGATGTCAAGCAGACTCCCTTCTCGACCGAAACGAAATATATGCAGACCGTTGCAGTGATGGAGGAGGGTGGGTGCCCGATACGATTCATCAAAGGGGCCCCGGAGATCGTACTTGGGATGTGCAATGTGATTGCTGCTAACCAAACGGGAGAGCATGTGGAGGATACGCTGGCGCAGTATCAGAGCAAGGCTATGCGCACGCTCGGCTTTGCTTATCAGCGGTTGGATGAACGTGGAATAGGTGATACGGTCTTCTTAGGTGTGGTGGGTATTGCTGACCCTATCCGTGAAGATGTTAAGGAGGCTATTCATGTATGTAAGGATAATGCAGGGGTGCGGGTCATCATCGTTACAGGTGATACCCCAGGAACAGCCAATGAGATAGGCCGGCAGATTGGTCTATTGGACGAGAGCAATGAGATGCAGACAATTACGGGCCCCGAGTTTGCTGCCCTGAATGACGAGGAAGCCAAGGAACTAATCAAAAATGAAAACTTTAAGATTATCTCTCGTGCTCGCCCTGATGATAAGGCAAGGCTGGTGATGCTGTTGCAGGAGCTTAGGCATGTGGTGGCAGTGACAGGAGATGGTACAAACGATGCGCCCGCATTGAGTAAGGCACAAGTGGGGCTTTCTATGGGGGATGGCACGTCGAGAGCCAAGGAGGCAAGTGATATCACAATTATCGATAACTCGTTCGCAAGTATAAATAAGGCGATCATGTGGGGACGTTCACTTTATCTGAATATACGACGTTTTATAATCTTTCAGATGACAATCAATGTGTGCGCCTGCCTAATAGTGCTGATGGGCTCGTTCATTGGACTGGATTCGCCACTGACGGTGACGCAGATGCTGTGGGTAAACCTCATCATGGATACCTTTGCAGCTATGGCGTTGTCGTCATTGCCAGCTGATAAGACCGTGCTATATGATAAACCACGAGATCCCAATGGACACATTATCGATCGTAAGATGGTGCTCAGAATATTTGGAGTGGGACTGCTATTTTTTATTATCTTGGCCGGGCTGTGGCAGTTGCTGTGGCATACGAATATAACATGTGTCGAGGATCTGATTGCAGGTGACTCAATTAGATTATTCTTCAATGGGTTCATGGATATGGAGAGGGTTAAACAGCACTTGAGTGGCTATGAGCTTGGCGTGTTCTTCTCAATATTTGTGATGCTTCAGTTCTGGAACCTATTCAATGCCAAATATTTCCGTACAGGAAGAAGTCTTATACAAGATGTGATTGGTCTATTTATCAATCCTGCAAAAGTGAAAGAGTCATATAGCGCAGGCTTCTTGTGGATTGTGCTGGCTATATTGATTGGTCAAGTATTGATTGTTACCTATGCTGGTGCCATGTTTAATGTATCTCCATTAAGCTTGTCTGATTGGGGGTGGATCTTATTGCTTACTTCTCCGGTATTAATAGTGTCTGACATTATACGATTTGCTTTTAATGTCCTGAAGGCTAGGACGGTTCAATACACTTGAAATGGACCATGGATTTTATGACAGTCCGTGCCTTAAGGAGCGTTTGCGCGGGTTGGGTGCTAAATTTAATACGTTCGTTCGTTGAAACTTGCATTTTCGTTCATCTTTTACTAACTTTGTGAGTCAATCGAAAGGTTTTTCTTGTCTATGAAAAAATATTTCCTGTTAGTGGTGGGCGGACTGTTGATGACATGGGTTGCCAAGGCGCAAGTCCCTAGTGCTTATCCGTACATTACTAGATATTCGGCAAAGTTCGTCAATGAGGAAGGTGAAGAGGAAGAGATTGGCGAGGAGGGGGGGATGTATGATGCTCCTCTGACCGTTACTTTCAACGTCTCTCTGACCGATACTATGGGTTTTGATGTGTTGTATACATGGAAGATGAACCAAATAAAGGACGGGAAGGAGATTGAACTGGTCAAACGTAATGAACCAACTACGACATTTACTTTCAAGGAGGGAGGTGATGATGTGTCGTATGGTATTACACTCAATATAACTTGTCGTTATAGAGGCGATGAAATGTATTCTTGTGAACTTGCGGGGGAATATCCTATTAAATTTTCGTTGCGCGGCTCGTCATTGGAACTCTATAACGCTTTCTCGCCCAATGGAGATGGTACGAATGATGTGTTTAGGGTGAAAACTCAGTCGCTATTGTCATTTCGTATGAAGATTTTTAATCGCTGGGGGCAGGAGATTGTCTCAGGCAATCAGGATACTTTGCCTACAGAACATGAGAGTGACTTTACCTATTATGTGTGCTGGGATGGCATATATCATGGTCGCGTCGTTGGGGATGGGGTGTACTTCATCCTCGTTGAGGCTGAAGGGTCTGATGGTGTTAAATATGTGCGACGTGGTGATATCAATGTTTTGACAGGATTGAAAAAGGAGGAGACGCAATGAAGAATAAAGAGATACGGGGAAGCATTGACGTGTATGGTGCTCGAGAACATAACCTAAAGAATATCGATGCTACTATACCACATAATTCGCTTACGGTGATAACGGGACTAAGTGGGTCGGGAAAGTCGTCTTTGGCATTTGATACACTCTTTGCCGAGGGACAGCGTCGCTATATAGAGACCTTCTCGGCCTATGCTCGCAACTTCCTTGGGGGTATGCAACGGCCCGATGTGGATAAGGTTACAGGACTCTCGCCTGTCATCTCCATCGAGCAGAAGACGACAAACAAGAATCCGCGCTCTACGGTGGGCACTATCACTGAGGTGTATGACTACTTACGACTACTCTTTGCTCGTGCCGGTGAGGCCTATTCTTATGCCTCGGGAGAGAAGATGGTGAAGTACACCGAGGAGCAAATTATAGAACTCATTCTTAGCGAGTATAAGGGAAAGCCAATTTTCGTCCTCGCTCCATTGGTGAAGGCGCGTAAGGGACACTATCGTGAACTCTTCGAGCAGGTACGTCGCAAGGGATTCCTTTATGTGCGTGTTGATGGAGAGGTGCAGGAAGTTACTCATGGCATGCGTCTCGACAGATATAAGAACCACGACATCGAAGTGGTGGTGGATAAGCTCAAGGTGGATGACAAGGATGATCGCCGGCTGCGCGAGAGCGTGGCAAGTGCCATGCAACAGGGTGATGGACTCATCATGCTGCTCGACAAGCAGAGCGGTGAGGTGCGCCACTATAGTAAGCGCCTCATGTGTCCTGTGACAGGATTGGCCTACAAGGAGCCTGCGCCACATAATTTCTCGTTCAACTCTCCGCAGGGAGCTTGTCCCAAATGTAAGGGATTGGGGCATGTGACCCGACTCGACATTGACAAACTGATTCCCGATAAGAGTCTCTCCATATATAAAGGCGCCATTGTACCTCTGGGTAATTATAAGAATACACTTATCTTCCGTCAGATTGAGGCTCTGCTTGCCCGCTATGAGTATACGCTGAAGACCCCCATCGTGGAGATGGAGGAGAATGTCATCGAAGAGATTTTCTATGGCTGTACTGAGCGCATCAAGGTGAAGACCACTATCTTGGAAGAATCTGATATGTTTTTGTCTTATGATGGCTTGGTGAAATATTTTCTTAGTGACCATGATGCTGAACCTACTGCAGCGCAGCAGAAGTGGATAGAACAGTTCTCGGCCACTATGGTATGTCCCGAGTGTCACGGTGCACGACTCAGCTGCGAGGCTTTGCACTACCGCATCTTGGATAAGAACATTCACGAACTCTCGTTGATGGATATCAGTGAACTCTACGAATGGACCACAGAAGCTATAAATAAACTTACGGGTAACCAACAGAAGATAGCCTTCGAAATACTTAAGGAGATTAATACACGCCTAAGTTTTCTTCTTGATGTGGGACTCGACTATCTGTCTTTATCGCGCTCGTCGATGACCCTCTCGGGCGGTGAGAGCCAGCGCATACGCTTAGCTACACAGATAGGATCGCAGTTGGTCAATGTACTATACATTCTCGACGAACCCAGTATCGGATTGCACCAGCGTGACAATGAACGACTCATCGGTTCGCTCAAGTCGCTGCGAGATTTAGGCAATACGGTTATCGTTGTCGAGCATGACAAAGATATGATGCTTGCTGCAGACCATGTCATCGACCTCGGTCCTCATGCCGGACGTAAGGGTGGGGAGGTGGTCTTCATGGGTACACCCGAGGAGATGCTGTGCACTCACACGCTGACTTCGCAGTATCTCAACGGAGAGATGAAGATTGAGGTCCCTGCTGAGCGCCGCAAGGGAAATGGTAACGTAGTCAGCCTAAAGGGGGCAACGGGAAACAACCTCAAAGGCGTAGATGTTGACTTCCCGCTTGGTACTCTTATCTGTGTCACCGGTGTAAGCGGATCGGGCAAGTCGTCGCTCATCAATGATACCTTACAACCAATACTCTCCAAACACTTCTATCGCTCATTGCGTGAACCTCTTCCCTATGAGTGTATTGAGGGATTGGAATATATTGATAAGGTGGTCACCGTAGACCAATCTCCCTTGGGGCGTACACCACGCTCTAATCCTGCTACTTATACGGGGGTCTTCAGCGATATCCGTAATCTCTTTGTGGCCCTTCCCGAAGCCAAGATACGCGGTTATAAGCCTGGTCGCTTCTCCTTCAATGTCAGTGGGGGACGTTGCGAGGCATGCCTTGGTAATGGTTATAAGAATGTGGAGATGAACTTCTTGCCCAATGTACTTGTGCCTTGTGAGGTGTGTCGCGGCAAACGGTACAATCACGAGACGCTCGAGGTACGCTACAAGGGTAAGTCAATTGCTGATGTGCTAGATATGACCATCAATCGCGCTGTCGAATTCTTCGAGAATGTACCCGTCATTCTCAATAAGATAAAGGTTTTGCAAGAGGTTGGACTTGGTTATATCAAGTTGGGGCAGCCCTCTACTACCTTGTCGGGCGGTGAGAGCCAGCGTGTAAAACTGGCTACAGAACTTTCGAAACGCGATACAGGTAACACTCTGTATATATTGGATGAGCCCACCACTGGACTTCACTTTGAGGATATACGTGTCTTGATGAGTGTATTGCAGCGTCTTGTCGATAAGGGAAATACGGTCGTAGTTATCGAACACAATCTCGACGTTATCAAGATGGCCGACTATATTATTGATATGGGTCCTGAGGGCGGCCGAGGAGGAGGACGATTGCTTCAAGCAGGTACACCCGAAGAGATTATAGAAAATAAGGAAAGTTACACGGCAAAGTACCTTAAGGAGTACCTTGTATAATGGTTTGAGAAGCAGTTCGTATCCAATGTTTAGTCTCAGTAAGTATATATCATTATACATTGTGACATTTGTGTCGCTTATGTCGCTCATGTCGTGCTCTTTGAGTGGGGACAAGGGGGTACCCACGTATGCCGTTACGCGCACATCCTATGAAGATATGCTTGTCATAGAAGGGTGTACAGAATCGGTTAACTCATTGAATATCCTTTGCCCGCCTCAAGTGAAGGGGACTGTAGTGTGGATCGTGGAAAATGGTACAGAGGTAAAAAAAGGTGATGTGGTGTGTGTGCTTGAGGATGTGGGGCTCATTGAAAGTTGTGAGAGATTGACTCTTGACTTAGAGTTTGCCTATGCAGAGCTGGAGAAATTACAAGCCTCACACCAGTTGGAATATGCACTGCTCGAAGCTCAAGTGAAAAATAATGAAGCTGAATCCATATTGGCTGCATCAGATTCCTTGCAGATGTTGTATATGAGTCCAATGGAACGGCGATCCAGGGAGTTGCAATTGGAAAGGGCTAACATAGAACGTGACCGACTCCTCAAGAAAATGGAGGCAGCAAAGGTAATGCAAGAGATGGATATGGTACGTGCCGAAAAACGTATCATAAGAATTGAACGTCGCCTGGATGATGAACGTAAGAAGCTGGAGTCACTTACCTTACGAGCTCCCAAAGATGGTATTGCTGTGCGGGGAAAACAATGGCCTTGGAGTGACGTCACATGGAAAGTCGGAGATCAAGTTTGGGAGGGACGAATCGTGGTAACTCTACCCGATTTTGAACAACTAAAGGTGCTCTTTTATGCTCAAGAGACAGAGTATAAACGTCTCCATTTGGGTGACTCGGTGATGTATGCCTTTGATGCCCTACCTGCGAATCGTGGATGGGGACATATCACCAAATTGGCTTCAGTGGGGCAGGCGCGAACAAATGGCTCGCAAGTGAAGACGTTTGAGGTGGAGGTGTCGGTGGACTCGATTCTGACCCTTGTGGAGCCGGGGTTAAGTGCGCAATGTCACATCTATCTCAAGCATATTCCCGATACGATAGTTGTTCCTACCATCAGCATATTTGATCGTGATTCATCGAAAGTGGTCTATGTTCAGAAGGGACGAAAGTTTGAGGAACGTGAGGTCGCGCTCGGTATTGGATCTCCCAAAATGACAATTATTGCCGATGGATTATGTGAGGGAGAACGGATTGCTCTAATTAAACCGAAGGGATTTTAAGCAGAAGCATTATAGAAAAAATATATACTATGATTAAGACAAAGTGGTTAATAAAAGGTGTTGTATCGTTGTTTTTGGTTGGGGCAATAGGTGCATGTAACGAGAAAACTACACGACAGATACCTTGCGCAGAGGTAGAAGAAGGTACTTTCTATATTGATATTTATGAAGAGGGAGAGATAGAGGCACTTAATTCGATTAATATCTCATCTCCCAACTTGTCATGGCGTTTCGGTAATCTTAAAATTGCAAATATCGTTATTGATGGAACAGATGTGAAGGCCGGTGATACGCTCATCACTTTTGATCCTTCTGAAGTGCGTAAAGCCATACTTGATTACGAAGACAGACTTGTTGTTAGCAATGCTGAGTTGGAGAAGATGCTGGCCCAGCACGAGTTGGATATGGAAGAGTTGAATGCCGACTATGAGGTCACTCGTATCTCGCATGAGATTACCCGTATGCAGCTGGAATCTGCAGCACACGAAAGCGATATCAAACGTCGTGAGATTAAGGTCAATCTAGACAAGGCTGATATCTCATTGAATCGTGCAAAAGAACAGATTGAGAATCGTCGAAAGATACAGGTCGAGGAGGTCAAACAAAAGAAGTTGTCCATTCGTCAAGATGAAGAACGACTCAAAGAGGCGCATCGTACACTTGATAAGCTTTTTATTATCGCTCCAGCCCCCGGTATAGCTATTATTTCGCACAATTGGAGTACCAATAACAAGTTTCAAGTAGGTGATCAATGTTGGTCATCTCAACAATTGATCCAGCTTCCCGATCTCTCTCAAGTGAAAGCTAAGGTTAATATCAACGAAGTGGACATATCCAAGATTACCAAGGGATTGAAGGTGCAGATTCGTCCTGATGCTTTCTCTGACAGCACCTTTACGGGGTATGTGTCTGCGGTGGCCAACTTGGCTCAAAATAAGAATAACCAATCTCAAATCAAGGTTTTCCCCGTAGAAATCATAGTCAATGAATATAATAAGAATCTTCTTCCTGGTCTTACTGTGAGCTGCCGTATTATTGTGGATGAGATTCCTAACGTGAAGTATATTCCTCTTGAGGCGCTCCATGTAGAGGGGAATAAGAACTTTGTCTATAGAAAAACTGCAAGTGGATATGATAGGGTAGAGGTGCAAGTGGGATATACCAACTCAGACTATATCATTATTGAATCTGGTCTTGAAAAGGGTGATAAAGTGGCACTGATTGACCCCACGGTGATAGAAAAAGAGGAGGAGGTTAATAAGAAGGAAACGACATGATGAAGCGTGGTATTATATACAGCCTACTTGCTACTACCCTTGTTGCTTGTAAAGGAGAAATGTTGGGTGACGAAAAAATCTCGAACTTAACTCAACGCACAATTGTAGAAACTGGTGAATTGTCTGCTGTTCGTACTAGGGCTTTTGTGTTGCCTCGTTTTGGACGATTCGGCTCATTCCGTATTATAGGTCTTGCTGAGCATGGTAAGGTGATACACGAGGGAGACTCAGTCATTCAACTTGATCCCACCGATGTTACCAAGTATATTATTGAGCGAGAGACAGCTTTGGAATCTCAGCTGGCTTCGCTCGAAAAGATGCTGGTCAACCAAGAAAACCGCGATAGTCAAGCCGAGTCGACTATCAAGTCTGAGCTTGCTACCTATGAGTTGCGTCGACTCACCTACGAAGCTGCCCAATTTGAGTCGGAACGTACGAAAAGAATCAAGGAGTTGGAGTTTCAGCAGGCTACAATACAACTCAAACTTGCCAAACGTCGCCTTGAACTGAATGAGATTATCAATGAGAATGACTTGAAGATACAGCAGATTCGTGTCAATCAGATTAGGAAAGATATTGAGAATGCATACAATGTAATTCCTCAATTGACGATACGTAGCGCCATTCCTGGTATTTTCCAGATTGCACGCAATCGTCGTACACGACAATTGTATCAAATCGGAGATGAGGTGTGGCATGGCAATACGATGGCTAGTGTGCCAGACCTGACATGGATGAAGGTGAAAACTCAAATTAATGAAAACGATTTTCTTCGTATTAAAGAGGGTGATAAAGTTCTTGTTCGCCTTGATGCATTGCCTGAAGTCGCTTTTGAAGGTTATATTTCTGATATCGGTCTTTTCTGTCATCCGAAAGATTATAGTAATCCACGTCATAAGATTTTTGATGTAGAGGTGAAACTCTTGGTTTCTGATGAGCGTCTAAAACCAGGAATGACTGTTAGTTGTGAGTTTTTACCTAGTAAGTTAAGCTAAGTCAATAGTTTTAGTCTCTCTAATAAATAGAAAAAACAATATGGAATATAGTGAAAATATAAAAGTAGCACTGCAAGGACTTACAGACCATAAGTTTCGTTCGTTTCTCACGATGCTCGGTATTATCTTCGGTGTGGCCTCGGTGATAGCTATGCTCTCAATAGGTGAGGGAGCAAAGCGTGAGGCTATAGCCAAGTATCAAGATTTAGGGGTAAACAATATTATTGTTCGAGAGAAGGATATGAGTAGCGAAGAACTTGAGGAGGTGCGCACAAAGTTTTCTCCTGGGCTCTCTCTACATGATGCGGAGGTTATCCGTGAGATTGTGCCTGGTGTTAGTCGCATAGCGGCACAGGCAGAGATCAATGCTGAGGTAAAGCATGCTAGTCATTCGGTGAAGTCATCTGTGATAGGAGTGACACCCGAATTTTATGATATCCTTAACTATAAGATTAGTGAAGGTGAGTTCGTGAATGATATCCATTACCAATCGAAACAGAAGGTGTGTGTACTGGGTGCAGGAATTGCCTTTTCACTATTTCAAAAAGAGGACCCTATAGGGAAAATGATCAAGATTGAAGACCAATGGCTTGAGGTGATTGGAGTATTGGAGTCGAAGACTCTTTTCACTGAAACTGTGGGCGAACTTGCTGCCCGAGACCTCAATACCGATGTCTACGTACCTCTCTCCATGTTTCTCGATCGTTTTTCACGAGGCAATGTGCTTGCCAGTCAGATACAGCAACTTACCATTCAGGTGGACAATTCAGACCATTTGATGGAGACATCTGTTCTTGTCAATGAGATTGTGCGTCGACACCATTTTAATAATGAAGACTATGGCATCGTTATTCCTCTTGAACTCTTAAAGCAAGAGGAAAAGGAGCGGCAGATTTATAATTTTCTTCTTGGGGCCATTGCTGCTATCTCGCTCATTGTTGGAGGTATAGGTATCATGAATATCATGCTTGCCACTGTGATGGAGCGAACTCGCGAAATTGGTATTCGACGTGCTATCGGAGCACGCAAAAGTGATATCATGGGACAGTTTGTTACCGAGGCTGTAGTGATAAGTATTGCGGGTGGACTGATTGGAGTGGTCTTGGGAGTGTCTCTTTCACTCCTTGTCTCTGTGTTTACTGATGTCAGTACCTATATCCGTCTCTATAGTGTGATTATTGCATTTGCTTTCTCGGTAATAGTGGGTATAGTCTTCGGCTATCTCCCAGCCAAGAATGCAGCCAATCTTAAACCTGTTGATTCCATAAGATATGAGTAATACTCTGATTGAAATAAAGAATATTACCAAACGCTACGAAATGGGCGATAATGTGGTGATGGCCCTACAAGATGTCAGCCTTACAATCTTACAAGGAGAATATCTTAGTATCATGGGGCCTTCTGGCTCAGGAAAGAGTACGTTTATGAATATTCTCGGTTGTCTTGATACCCCTTCGACGGGTGAGTATAAGTTTCGCGGTGTCGATGTTAGTCACCTTGATGATGACGAACTTTCGGCTATGCGAAATAAGGAGATTGGTTTTGTGTTTCAAAATTTTAATTTGTTGCCCAAGCTTGATGCCGTACAAAACGTGGAACTTCCTTTGGCATATGCCGGAGTACCTGCTGCTGAACGTCGTGAACGTGCTGTACGTGCGCTCGAACGCGTAAAACTGGCTGACCGAATGCATCACAAACCTAGTGAACTTTCTGGTGGTCAACGTCAGCGTGTAGCTATAGCTCGTGCTCTTGTTACTAATCCTGGCATATTGCTTGCCGACGAACCGACAGGAGCACTTGATTCAAAGACCGGTGTTGAGATTATGCGCTTGTTCAATGAGCTTCATCAAGAAGGAAATACGATAATCCTTATTACTCATGAACAAGAAATTGCAAATTATGCCATCCGTAATGTATACATCAAAGATGGTACCATTCATTATGATCGACTCAATGAGAATCGTACGATTATAGTGTAGGGAGATTTACGAAGCATGGTATATAGTGATGCTACATGAGATATCCATGCTTTATCGTGGATGTTTTATAAGGTTGGTACCAGGGTAAATAAAAACTCCCGTCCATGTGGACGGGAGTTGCTTTTTGGGTGAAGCTTCTATTAAGCCTCCTCGGCAGGAGTCTCTTCAGCTGTTGCTTCAGCAGCAGCTTCAGCCTCTGCCAACTTGGCAGCAGCCTTCTTTTCAGCTACCTTCTGTGCGATAGCCTCGTTCACCTTCTTTTCTGCTTCGAGGGCAGCCTTAGCAGCGTCGCGCTTAGCCTGCTCATTCTTGCTTACGATAGCAGCGAGGTTAGCTTGCTTATTGCTCTTCCAAGCCTCGAAACGAGCCTGTGCAGTAGCCTCGTCGAAAGCGCCCTTCTTAACACCACCTTGGAGGTGCTTCATCATGTAAACGCCTTCGCGAGAAAGGATGTTACGTGCAGTGTCAGTGGGTTGAGCACCTACACCTACCCAATACATAGCTCTCTCGAAATTCAAATCTACTGTGGCAGGATCGGTGTTAGGGTTGTAAGTACCGATCTTTTCAATAAATTTTCCATCACGTGGAGCTCTTGCATCAGCAATTACGATAGAGTAGAACGCGTAGTCCTTGTGACCTCTTCTCTGCAATCTGATTTTTGTTGCCATTTTGTTAATTTTTAATTAGTTAATGATT
>JAZONP010000144.1:0-2299 GCA_045654565.1 Bacteroidaceae bacterium | reverse complement strand
TCCTGCTCGCATGCAGCGAATGACAATGTCAGTGCTGCAAGGGCTATATATCGTAATGTCTTCATAATCATTATTGATATTGTTATAGGTTACAACACTAAATTATAATGTCTCAAGCAGACCGCCATCAACAGGTGTTCCCCATGAATCGGCAGTAATGCCTCCCAATTCCAACTTGTCCTGACCGACCTTGAGCTTGATGTTATACTGATAGCCGCTCTTGAACTCTTGCTCTGTGAGTGTAGTTGCGAATACACGACCGTCACTCATCTCGATAGTCAACTTAGGAGCAGCGGTCTGAGGAATGATGAGTGCCTCAAAACTTGCGTCGTATCTTCCCTTGTCCTTGTCATCCTCGTCAAGGTAGTTTGGCGTTTCAAGAGCAAGAGCCTTGATGTCTGTGATGTCTAACATAGTTTCGCCCCATGTTGCAGTGGCATAGTTAAAATGTCTGACAATATAGGTTCCTCCGACGGTAACGGACTCGATTGTCTGTGTTTCATCAACCTCCGTTCCATAGGTAAGGTTAACCGAGAACTTGGTGTAGAGATGCTTGAACCCAATTTCAATCGTACTGCTTTTAGCAGTACCGGTGGCCCAAAGGACGTCAAACCCAGTCCACTTCGTTTCGTCAGTTTGGTCTGCAGGAACTTGTTCTTCCATACCACCAATCGAAGCATCAGTAATGTGTGAATATTGATGACCACGATAAGGGTATGTGGCAATCCAAGGAATCTCATTACCCGCACCCTTCCAAAGGAGTTGTCGCGTATCAGTACCTGTTGCATCAAATTGCCATTTGCCATTCTTATATGTCCACTTTTCACAATCGGCTACATATCGACCATTGTCTCCACTATCATTATTGAAAAAGAATGAAAGCGAGCCACTGGTCAGTGTTCCGGCAGGTGTACCGGCACGAGTACTCAAATCTGCCACACCAGCCGAGAGGATGGTGATGGGGGTGTCCTTGAGCGAGTCGAACGACTCGACTTCTTGCTTGTCGCAAGAAACAAAGATGAAAGAGCAAAGAGCAAAGAGTAAAGTTGCTTTTCTTAATGTTGTCTTTTTCATATTTATATGTTTTTTGTTGTTATTACTTGTTCAATGTAGGATAATCATTTCCCGTAAGATACTCCCAAGGGCCGTTTGCCTGATTGGCATTGAGGAGTTCGGCCATCTGATGCGATGCAAAATCCTTGGTGGTCTTGGCTGCGACATCGGTTCCTAAAGTATAGTTGGTATTACCACCGCCAGAGAATCCGAGAGCGTCTTTTTCGTAATAGTAGATGTGCTTGAATGTACAGTGGGTTGCCGTCTGGTTGTTGGCATGGTAACCGATGATTGCGCCCTGATGGGTTGTCCCGGTCACATCGCCATAGAAGGCGGTATTCTTAATGTCGTAATACTGCCATCCTGCCCAACCATAGCCAATGATGCCTCCGGCGATGTCGCCCGAAACATTGGCATAAACGGCGCAGTTCTCAATGAGGGAGTATTGGTTCCCCGAATGCTGTCCGCCAAACTGCCCCACAAGTCCACCCACTCTGCCTGAGCCTTCATTGGTGATGTTGGCGTATGAGATAACACGGCTGATGGTGGTGCGGTAGATTGTTGACGCTATAGCACCAATATGACCAGTAGTGTTGAGCACGATGTCGCCCTTGATGGTGAGGTCTTTCACCGTAGAGTAGTTGAACGACTGGAAGATACCGAAAACAGCGTCTGTAGCCGTCGGGCGATTTTGATTGATGGTGAGCGTGTGACCATTGCCATCGAAGACAGAACTGTTCTGTGTGCCGTCGGGATGTGCGATAGGCATCCATTCGAGATCCTCGCCAATGGTGATGTCATCCACCAACTTGATGGTGTAAGGGATGCTGAGGGTGCGGGCATTGATCTGCTGTGACATCCACATCAAGTTGCCAGCATTGGCCACCTCATATTCTCCCTCGGTATTCTGTCTGGCGGGCTCATATTCACCTGTAAAGATATTGATGCCGTTTCTCCATTCCGACTCCTCGGCTTCACCACCATCGATGTTCTCTTTGTTCCAGTCTAACACAGTTACGCCATCAAAGTAGAGCACATCGCCCAGACGCATATTGATGGTGTATGACTTACCACCTACCCAGTTGTACTCTCCATGGTTGGCATCGGCAAGTGTTTCTGCATCTAGTTCAAATGATAGATATTCATTATCGGGGTTAGATGCATCAATGGTGAAGCGTATCTTCTTGCCCTCAAGCGGAGCATTGCCATACAGGGGCAATACGAGAGCGTAGGCCGTGTATTTCTC
>JAZONP010000143.1:0-1662 GCA_045654565.1 Bacteroidaceae bacterium | reverse complement strand
TCCCACCTTTTAAACACGTCGTCGATGCTGTCATCCCAGCCCACGAAGCCGTGGCACTTGGCGCGGACGTGCATATGCTCGACAAGATCAATAAAGCGCTCGTACATTACTTAATCTTCTTTCCGTCGGAGTATGCCTGACCCACCTTCTCGCCAAAGCTCCAATATGCGTGGCTCACGCTGTCATAGATGATGGGATCAAGCTTTTTGGCATCGATTCTGCCATTTTCGTCAAGAATAGAATCGTCGGCCGAGATATTCACAATACGGCCGATGCAGATTCCATCCTCGTTGAACTTAAGAAGCGAGCACTCGACCGTCATGGGCAATTCATCGATCACAGGGGCGTTCACATACTCGCTCTTTGTGGCGTGGAAGCCTGCTCGGTCGAACTTGTCTGGAACGTCATTTCCCGACACAATGCCAACGTAGTCGCAGGGGACGACGGTTTTTGCCGTAGCGAAGCTCAAGGTAAAAGCACCGCTTTTCTTAATATTTTCTGTAGTCTTATGATCATCTGCAAGGCATACCATCACAAGATTGGTATCATACATTCCGCCCCATGCCGCATTCATGGCATTGGGCGTGCCATCACTATTGTACGTACCGATAATCAGTACCGGTTGTGGGAGCACCCACGCTTTCTGTCCGAAACTTTTCATATCTCTTCTATACTATATTATATCTTTATACAAAGGTACGAGTATAAGACCCCGACCAGCGAAAGCCATCATGGATAAAGTACGCCTATCGGCCTCACTCCTCCCCCATCACCTTCGGCAACGCCAGTCGTCCCGCCTCCGTCATCAACCCTCGCTCCTCGAGCTCCCGGCACCGTTGCTTGTTCAGCTCCGTCCAGTGGCTCTTAGCCCGTCGTGGCGAGAGGCGTTGCGCCAGCCTCCCGTCGGGGAGTCGCTTCAGCGTAGAGTCTATCCACCCGAAGCACAGTGCCTCCTCCACCACCTCGATGTAGGGTATCGCCGGCCACTCGGGGCACTTGCCCCGATGTGTCACCACCCAGCAGCACCGCTCTCGGGAGTGGTTCTCCTCGAGCCATCTGCGCAGTTCCTCGCGCGTGGCGTAGTGTAGCAGATTGACTATTTCCATTGCTTTCGTCCTCTATCTGCTTACAAAAGTACAAATCTTTTTGTTCAGACGAGCATACTTTCAAGAAATCTCAAGCGATAAGACGTATCTTCTGCCCCGATAACTAAGTGGGCAGAAAACGAAGGCCATCCCTACTTACGCAAAAGGGACGGGCGGACGATTTCATGTAATAGTCTTTAGCTACATCCTTGGTAAGCAATGTCTTACCTATTACCAGATGAAGGAATCCCTATAGTCTCACTTTTTCTATTCGCGGTCAGAATGCTTTCTACTTGCAAGGATAATACTTTCTATTCGCGGTCAGAAACAATTCCATTCGCGAGTAGAAATATTTTTGCTTTCATAAAACAGCAAATATTCATCAGAGAGGTTCGCTTTGCTCTGCATGACAAACTAACTGAGTAGACAGACATATTAGCTCCTAAAAAAATCCTTTCTATTCGTTGAGACTCTCCTCGTACATGAGATAGTGACTCTCGTGCATCCCGAGGTGGTGGTAGACCTGCTGGGCGGAGCGGTTGGTCTTGTCGACATAGAGGCGCACCTGCGACACGCC
>JAZONP010000142.1:0-3876 GCA_045654565.1 Bacteroidaceae bacterium | reverse complement strand
ATGTATCCCCGTGCCTTGGAGGAGGTGAAGAATGGCCGCAAGGTGAGTCACTGGATATGGTATGTCTTTCCCCAACTGAAGGGATTGGGGCATAGTAACAAGTCTATCTATTATGGACTTGATGGCATCGAGGAGGCGCGTGCATACCTCGCTCATCCCATCCTCGGACCATGTTTGCGAGAGATTACTACGGCAGTGCTACAATCCGACAAGTCGGCTGATGAGATCTTTGGTGGTATAGACACCATCAAACTGCGCTCTTGCATGACGCTCTTCAATGAAGTGGCAGAGGATGACCTCTTTGGGCGAGTGTTGCTGAAATGTTTTGAGGGTAAAGAGGATAAGAAGACTATGATGATGACAAACCCTGAGGTAAAGATTGATTGCTTGTTGGGTGCTATAGCAGGCGATGTCATTGGTTCTGTATATGAGTTCAGAACCTTTAAGGGAACTTCATTCCCTCTGTTTTGTGATTACTCGGAGTATACCGATGACTCTGTCATGACCGTGGCTAATGCAGATTGGTTACTTTCGGGTGATAGTTTGCTCGGTATTATGCAAGAGTATGGCCATCATTATCCTACAGCTGGCTATGGAGGCATGTTTAAGGATTGGCTGTGGAGCGATGATCCTCAACCCTATAACAGTTGGGGAAATGGCTCGGCCATGCGCGTTAGTCCCGTAGGATGGGCGTTCGATACGTTAGAAGAGACCTTGGAGGCGGCCAAGCAGAGTGCCGAGATCACTCACAACCACCCCGAAGGCATCAAGGGAGCACAGGCCATTGCGGCTTGCATCTTTCTGGCTCGAACGGGAAAGAGCAAGGAGTATATAAAGGAGTATGTAGAGACCACTTTTGGCTACAACCTCAGTCGTACGTGTGATGAGATACGCCCCGTCTATCAATTCGACGGAAGTTGCCAAGGCACCGTTCCCGAATCCATTATCGCCTTCTTGGAGAGCACCGACTATGAGAGTGCCATCCGCCTGACCGTTTCATTGGGTGGCGATTCCGATACCATGGGTGCCATCACCGGCGCTATTGCCGAGGCTTACTATGGCGGAGTGCCCGAATACATCAAACAAGAGGTGCTGAAGCGTCTGCCCGATGAGTTCATTGATGTGATGAGTCGGTTCTATAAGAGGTTTGTGGAGAGATAATTTATTATGGTGATGCCCGAAGATTCCTTCCTCTATATGATTGACAGCATGGTGAAGACCTGCAAGTGGTTTGCCTTGCAGGCCCTGCTGTATTTCCTTATGCCCTATGTGTGGGACTACGAATTTAGTTCCAGTACCTTGGTGTTGATACTTGTGTACACGATGCTTTATGCCGTGTATTGGAACTTTGTCCCTACGAGCAAGCAGGTACGTCTCTTGTACCTCCCTTACCTTGCTTATATAGTAATTGGTGTGGTGGTGTATCTTGCAACGGGTGGTTGGTGCATATCGCTGTGGAAGGTCATCCTGCTGCCGCTCTACGGAGCTGCCTGCTTCATCGGGGTAAAACTATTCAAGAAGGGCGTACGCTGGTTGCGTAAACATTTCCGATGGGGAAGAGTCGTGGCGTACACGGCACTCGCATTACTCTTCATCTTGCTGAAGGCATCAAGCGTGGTATGGATGCGTGCCGAGGCCAAAGAAGATGAACGTGCCGATATCCTTGAGCGACGTGATTACCTGTTGGGCAAACTTATCACCTCGCCCAAGCGTGTGGTAGACCAGATGCCCTCGATAGTAGGCGCGCAGTTTCAGGGCGAATGGGCGCTATACTCCTGTTCTATGCTCTCGGCAGCACTGGTAAATATTTCAACGACATATCCCGAAACACGAGAGGAGAACATGCGTTCGATGGAGCAACTGATAGAGATTGTCCTATCTCCCGAACTACGCCACTACGATGCCATGCGCTGGGGTGAGGACCCGCTCGAAAGCCTCTATGGCGACAAGAGCCACGTCTCGTACCTCAGCCACTTGGCTTGGATGATATGTGGCTACAAAAGGGCTGGAGGCGATGGCCGCTATGATGAGTTGCTCGCCTCGCTTTGCGCTACGATGAACCGTCGCATCCTCGAAAGCGAGGGATTGAATCTACAGACCTATCCGGGCGAACTCATCTACATGCCCGACATGCTTGTGGCTATCGTGGCGCTGAAGCAGTATGCCGATCTCACTGGCGGGATTTATCGCTCTACCGTGCAACGTTGGATAAACCGTGCCCAGCAGGAGTGGATAGATGTAAAGACGGGAGTGCTCGTGTCGTTCCTCGAGGAATGTGGCGAGCAGGTCAAGGGATTGCCCGTCAAAGGTTCCTACTCGGCACTTAATTGCTACTACCTCACACTTATCGACGAAGCTTTTGCCCGCAGTCAATATGAGAAGACGAAGGCCCTGTTCTGGAAGGGTGGGGCAGTGCCCGGGCTCAAAGAGTACCATGACCGCACCTGTCTCTTCGGTATGGATATTGATGCGGGGCCCATTCTATTAGAACTGAGTCCATCGGGTACTGCCTTCTTTGCTGGCCCTGCCTCCTACTTTGCAGATGAAAACGTTGAGGGTGCTATCTTGAAGACTGCTGAGACCGCTGGCCACACCATAGTGATGGGCAACAAACGTCATTATCTTTTAGCCAATGTCGCTCTCGTAGGCGAAGCTATCATGCTGGCAATGCGTACGCACCAACCATGAATGCTAATCTTAAATAGCAAACTATATACTTTTCTGTAGGTGCAAAGAAGGGCAAATTTGCTTTTTTATATCCTTTTGTGCGATTTTATCACTATTTTGGTTAGGAATATAAAAAGAATATCTTAAATTTGCAGAGGAATAATAAAAGGTGGATTATGAACTCACGCTATCTCCGACTGCTCTATATCGCGCTGGCTCTCCTTATGGTGGCTTGTAGCACGGCAGAACGATGTAATTGTGGATGAGGATTCGCCATAGAAGAATGTGAAACGAGATTTTATTTTAATTATAAACGTTTTAATTAAATTTAAGTACAATGATTAAACTTGGTATTAACGGTTTCGGTCGTATCGGCCGTATGGTATTCCGTGCTGCAGTGAAGAACTTCGGCAACGACATTCAGGTAGTAGGTATCAACGACCTTCTCGACGCTGATTACTTGGCTTACATGTTGCGTTACGACTCAGTACACGGTCAGTTCGACGGTACAATCGAGGTAGAGGGTAACAACCTCGTAGTAAACGGTAACAAGATTCGTCTCACAGCTGAGATGGACCCCGCTAACTTGAAGTGGGACGAGGTAGGTGCAGAGGTAGTAGTTGAGTCTACTGGTTTCTTCCTCACCGATGAGACCGCTCGCAAGCACATCACCGCTGGTGCGAAGAAGGTTATCATGTCAGCTCCTTCTAAGGACGCTACTCCTATGTTCGTATACGGTGTAAACCATGAGACTTACGCTGGTCAGGACATCATCTCTAACGCATCTTGCACAACTAACTGCTTGGCTCCTATCGCTAAGGTGTTGAACGACAAGTTCGGTATCGTTAAGGGCTTGATGACTACAGTACACGCTGCTACAGCTACTCAGAAGACTGTAGACGGTCCCTCTAAGAAGGACTGGCGCGGTGGTCGCGGTATCCTCGAGAACATCATCCCCTCTTCAACAGGTGCTGCTAAGGCTGTAGGTAAGGTTCTTCCCGTTCTCAACGGTAAGCTCACCGGTATGGCATTCCGCGTTCCCACATCTGACGTATCAGTTGTTGACCTCACTGTAGTATTGGAGAAGGAAGCTACTATGGCTGACATCTGCGCTGCAATGAAGGAGGCTTCTGAGGGCGAGTTGAAGGGTATCCTCGGCTACACAGAGGACGCTGTAGTTTCTACAGACTTCCGTGGCTGCTCTAACAC
>JAZONP010000141.1:0-2101 GCA_045654565.1 Bacteroidaceae bacterium | reverse complement strand
TGCTGCCTCTGTGGCAAAGCTCGAGAAGATGTATGCCCTCGGTATACGCGCCTTCTCTATCTTCTTCGACGACATCAACGGTGCCGAGCAGAGCAAGGGCGACAAGCAGGCCGAGTACCTCAACTACCTCAACGAGAACTTTGTGAAGAAGCACCCCGATGTGGCACCCATCATCATGTGTCCCACACAGTACAACAAGGCCTATACCGGTGGTAATGACACTTACCTCAATGCGTTGGGTACTACACTTGACGCGGAGACACACATCATGTGGACGGGTAACAGCGTGGTCGACATGATCGGCAAGGGCGATATGGAGTGGGTGAACACCCGCATCAAGCGCAATGCCTACATCTGGCTCAACTATCCCGTGACCGACTATTGCCGCGACCACATCCTCATGGGCCCCACCTTCGGCAACGACCTCGACATAGCCCCTCTTCTCGGTGGCTTCGTATCGAACCCCATGGAGTATGCCGAGGCATCCAAGGTGTCGCTCTATAGCATCGGTGACTACTGCTGGAATATGGAGGACTACGATGCCGACGCCTCATGGGAGAGCGCACTCAGCTATTTGATGCCTACGCTGACTAAGGAGTTCCGCCTCTTCTGCGAAAACAACGTAGACCTTGGCGACAACGTGCATGGCTTGCGCCGCACCAACGAGTCACCCGCTTTCGTAGAGGCCAAGAATACCTACAATACCCTTATGCAACAGGGCAAGACCGCCGAGGCCGTAGCAGTGCTCCGCGAGCACTTCACCCTCATGGCCGATGCGGCTACCAAGCTGATGGCAAGCAACTATAACCCCGCACTCACCGTGGAGATCACTCCTTGGTGCGAGGTGATGAACTACATAGCACTCAAGGGACTCGAACTTGCGAAGATGTACGAGGCCTTGGAGGCTGCGCAGCCCGAGGATTTTATCGAAAGCTACGTGAAGTATCAAGAGTATGACGAGGCTCAGAGTGCCGTGCGCTCACGTGACTTCGAGGGCTCTATCCGCGTGGCTCGCCCCGCGGTAGGTAGCTACCATATCATCCCCTTCCTCAAGAGTTCCTTGGATGCCCTCGTAGCTGAGTATAAGTCACGCTTTGACTTCGGCCTCGATGTGTTCCCCGGACAAGAGGTGGAGAATGGCGACTACTTCATCATGTTTGAAGGAAAGTACCTCACCAACCAGAGCGAAGGCGTAGATGGCACCGCACCTGCCTTTGTGGAGAAGCGCGACGACGTGAAACCTCAACGTCAGGAGTGGAGCATCTCGCTCGATCCCGCGACCAACCGCTACAAGATTGTCAACCGTCAGGACGACCGCTACCTCAACGAGAAGGGTGAGTTCACCGTGAGCAATGCAACCAACCCCTATGAGGCAGCTTGGCACACCTATAACATCATGCGCCTTGCCAACGGGAAGTATTGCATACAGAATGGCGGTAGCGCAGGCGACAAGGCTTGGACAGTAAGCAGTTCGCGCATCATGAAGAGCAACGAGGGGGTAGAACCCAAGTACTTCATCTTCGACCTCGTGCCCGTCAATGGCACCGTTGCCGAGGCTCCCATCGTCTCTACCCGTGACGTATATTACATTATGGATGGCGACCGCTACCTCACTAATACCAACCCCGGTGGCACGGGCGGCACACCGACCTTCAAGTCGGTCGCTACCCCGGGCGATGCACAGGAGTGGCGTATCACCATCGATGGCGCAGGTAAGAACCACTACAAGATTGCCAGCGATGCCGACGGACGCTACATCAATGAGCATGGCGTATTTGGTACCAACGACTACTTTGCAGATTGGAACACCTTCCTCATCCTCACCATGGATGATATGTGTGCCGTGCAGATTACCCAATCGGCCGCCAATAACCTTGGAGCACATTTCTGGAACATCAAGAACGACCGCCTCGAAGTGGACAATGAGCTCACCCGCCAGAATGCTTACGTCATCAAGATTGTGGCCAAGGGTGAGGTGACAGGTCCCGACCCCGAGCCCGGTGTGCTGAAGCAATTCACCGTGAACGGTAGCATCGACGGCCCCAACTATACCGCTCTGCCTAGCAAGGTAATGCCTGGTGTGGCATTCGATGTAGTGCTG
>JAZONP010000140.1:0-8383 GCA_045654565.1 Bacteroidaceae bacterium | reverse complement strand
CGCACTCGACAACTGCATCCTCGGCGGGTACAAGTTCCTCTACGTCTCGCCCGAGCGCCTCTCCTCAGACATCTTCCTCACCAAGCTGCGCCGCATGGAGGTGAGCTTCATCACCGTCGACGAGAGCCACTGCATCTCGCAGTGGGGCTACGACTTCCGCCCCTCCTACCTCGCCATTGCCGACATACGTAAGCAGCTGCCCGACATCCCCATCCTCGCCCTCACCGCCACAGCCACACCCGAGGTGGTCGACGACATACAGGAGCGACTCCTCTTCCGCGCGAAGAATGTCTTCCGCATGAGCTTCGAGCGCAAGAACCTCAACTACATCGTACGCTCCACCGAGGACAAGGAGGCCGAGCTCCTCCACATCCTCGGCCGTGTAGAGGGCTCGGCCATCGTCTACGTGCGCAACCGCGACAAGACCCGCGAGATCGCCAAGATGCTCGTCGAGCACGGCGTCAGCGCCTCGTTCTACCATGCAGGGCTCGACACCCGCGACAAGGACAAGCGCCAGCAACAGTGGACCGAGGGCACCCTGCGCGTCATCGTAGCCACCAACGCCTTCGGCATGGGCATCGACAAGGCCGACGTGCGCCTCGTCATCCACTACGAGATGCCCGACTCCCCCGAGGCCTACTACCAGGAGGCAGGGCGTGCCGGGCGCGATGGCCTCACCGCCTATGCCGTGCTGCTCTACTCGCCCGACGACAAGCGCCGCCTCTCGCGCCGCATATCAGACAACTTCCCCGAGAAGGAGCTCATCCGCAACGTCTACGAGCGCCTCGGCTACTACTATCAGATGGCCGTGGGCGATGGCATGGGCTGCCGCTACGACTTCGACCTCCAGGAGTTCTGCCGCGCCTACCACCTCCCCCTCGTGCAGACCGACAGCGCCCTACGTCTGCTCACCCAAGCCGGCTACATCCACTACCAGGAGGAAGAGGAGCACACCTCGCGCCTGCGCTTCATCGTACAGCGCGACGAGCTCTACCGCCGCTACGACATCAGCGAGACCTCAGACCAAGTCATCCGCACCCTGCTGCGCCTCTACAGTGGCGTCTTCAGCGACTTCGTGTTTATCGACGAAAAACAGATCAGCGAGATGAGCGGCATCGCCCTCGAGCCACTCTACGAGTCCCTGCTCGGCCTCGGTCGCGCGCGCGTAATACAATATATACCTCGCCGCACCTGCCCATCAGTCACCTTCACTCAGAAGCGTGTCGACACCTCACGCGTCATCATCTCCCCCGCCGTGTACGAAGAGCGCAGGGAGAAGTACGCCCTCCGCATCGAGGCCATGAAGGAGTATGCCCTCTCCGACACGCAATGCCGCAGCCGCCTGCTGCTCCGCTACTTCGGTGAGCGCAGTGCCCTTCCCTGCCAGCAGTGCGACAACTGCCGTGCGCAGCGCCACGACCCCTTCCCCGAGGCCCTCTACCACACCTATCTCGACATGATAGACGAGCCCCTGAGCGACAACGAGTCGCATCCCGTAGAGGAGCTCCACACCCTGCGCATCCCCTCCGAGCACCTGCGCCCCTTCCTCGCCCGCATCATGAGCGACGAGCGCTTCATCCTCTGCGATGGCATGATAAGGAGGAAAGGCTGCGAGCCTTGAGAAGTGAACCAGAGCAAGCCCTAATAGTTCAAAGCAAAAAAGGAGGCGCGTCATCACGACGAGCCTCCTCTACATACTTTGAGAAAAAAAATACTATATCTTCATGCTTATTAAAAGTTCAATACTTACGTGGGTTATTTCTCATCGCCCCACAGATTACCCCACGTGCCGCGGCGGTCGTTGCTGAGGATTTCACCTCCTTCGCCGTCCTCAATGCCGATATCAGGCTTACTACCAGACAGCATCAATACGGGTTCGAAATCAACTACTACTATTTCAGGAGCTATATATTCATTCTTTTTCATAATCCTAAAGTGCCTCACCCTACTCCGCCCGCAAAGGAGGAGACTCCGACATAGCGGAAGAGCAAGATGAGATTTTTCTAATTGTTTATTCTTTCAGCAAAATCCTTTACTTAATCACTACTTTCTTACCATTCACGATATAGACACCCTTGTCCATCGTCTCCACGCGGCGACCTGTGAGGTCGTAGATGAATTCGGAATCCTGAATGATAAATTCTGAGTTCTCGATCTCAGTGACATCTTCACCAGCAAAGCGCACGCGTACGGCAGCAGCATTCTGGGTGCTGGGTAACTCGATGTATACCTTACCACCGGTAACACTTGGACCCGTATAACGCTTGAAGGCCACGCCTGAGCTACTTTGTGTCGACGTCTGCAAGGTGTAGGGCTGATAGCCGCTCTTGCTATACACGAAGCTAATCACCGAGCCCATGAGGTCGTTCTCCACCGACGATGCAGTCGAGGTAGTGATTGCAAACTCATAATCTTTATTTTTCGTTTCGCTTTGGAGAATCACTCCCGTGCCAGCAGGGATAGCCTCTTTCACCTCATAGAGTGTGAGCACGTACTCTCCCTTCTCCTGGCTCACGGTACCCGTGTAGGCCTTCATTCCCTCTGGCAATGTCAGCGCTACAGGAGCATACAATGTGCCGAACCCTGTCGAGCCGATGCTTACGGGAAGCTCAGTCACCTCTTCGAGGGTGAAGTCGTGACGATTGCCACAGTTGTTGCTGCAGCGGTCGGCACGGTTGCCATCGCTATCGTGCAGGTGAGCGCCATTATTGTTGGTCGTGGTGCATGAGAGGGCATACTTGCCTGCGCCCTTTCTTGGCGACTCAGCAAAGCTCCACACACCAGCGGCATCGCCTACAGCACCGATCTCACGGGTCTCCTTGACGCAGGTACCTGTAGCATAGTTCACCAAGCGCTTATTCTCATCGAGGTAGAAGATAGTACCCTTATAGTTGCATGCGCTGGCCGACTTCATCGACATCTGCCCTGTTTTGGCATTGGCATTGTTGTAGATGCTTGTCGCGTCGATGTAGTTACCCGATATACCTTTGATACGGAAATACTGACCAGCCTCCGGCATATTGAGTGTAGCGTTCTTGGTCAAGTCCTTGTATGTGTTCAAGGCGTTGAGCTTCACGTTGCCGCTATTATTCATAGCAGCCTTGGCTGCGGTTGCTGCTGAAGTAGTAGCATATTGACTAAGACCGGTGCCAAACAATTTGAGCGTGGCATTAACCTCATTAATCAATGCTGTATAGTTGGGAACAACCTCAAACTTTGCCCATGCACCCTTGTGATTTTTGTTTGTACTATAGGTTACGTAGCCGTTAGCTACTGCCGTCACGCAGATGTATCCGTTGCCAACCATCAGGCTGTACTCACCTTGAAAGTTGGGATTACGACCTGCTGTAGAGGGCACGAATGCTGAAGCTTTTGCTTTATTGTCGGTGTATTGTACATTTGTGACTTTAGTAGCTGTCGTAGCAGCAGCTGTTGTATAGAGATACTGGTTTCTGTATTTATTCTTAAGGATAAAGGAGAAGGCACCATCTGCACTCTGATAAATGGCCCAGCTAACCTCATCCGCTTTAGCACGGGTATTATACGTACTATTACCATACACAGCATTTTCAGTGACGACTTTAACGATAGGATTGCCCTGTGCCATATAGGCTGGATAGTTATACTCGTTCGTATTGATGGGGAAATAGATGTGGTGCCAAATATCCAACTTATTATTGCTCACATGGAAGGGCAGTGTCACCTTGTTGGTATAGCTATAAGCACCATTCTGAGCACTCAACTTTGCTTCTTCGCCCAAGGTAATGAAGGGATACTTGGTTGTGAGCGTCGTTGCAACGTCAGGGAGCGCACACTGCAACTGGTCGCGATACTTGTTGCCCTGCGCATCGGTGAGCTCCACATTGATGGTCACTTCAGTGCTGAAGTCTGCATCGAGGCTGAAGTACTTATTCTTGGTAATCTCCTCGATGGTGAGGGGTGTGTACACCATGCAGTAGCCCTTGGCTTGGTCGTCGCCATAGCAGGGAGCCTCCTCGAAGAAGAAGGCTATCTTACCATCCTTCTGCAAGGTCATGGTGCTATAGGCACTCTGTTGGGTGCTCACCTGCATACCTTCAATCCAGTTTCCTGCAATCTGTGAAGAGGTGTAGCTGGTATTGTCGACCTCCTTGTACCAGATGGTCACATCACGGCGGTCATAGAGGTCGCTACCACCCTTAGGCTGTGACTGCAAGAGGAGCTTCACACGTGTGCCATCAGCTTTCTTGGCATCGACGAGGTAGATCTCACCGTTACAGGTGTTGCTACCGCCATTGTTACAGCCATTCACGTTGGTATTCCAAGAACCTGCATTGGTAGCCTTGTCGGTGTAGGTAAACACGTTGAACTGGCGGCCACCGCCACGGCGCACGCTGAGGAGGATCTGTCCGCTGGGCAAAATCTCGACCTTGGGCTCGTCGTTAGCAGTGACATGCGTTTGGCTACCACCAAGGATACTCCAGTTGAGGCCAAAGTCATCGGTATAGACGACGTATATACCATTGTTTGTACCATTCTTCTTCACCAGCACGGCACCGTAGATACGCGCATTGCCTGTACCATTATAGTTCTCATCTACTGCCAGCTTACCGCTACCGAAGAAGAGTGAATATGCGCTATTGATCGTAGCATCGGCATTGATGAAGAATGTTTCAGAGATGTCCTGCGGTGCAGTCCAGGTCACACCATTATCCTCACTAAGAATGCGCACGGTGCGGTTGTGTGCCGTAGCGCTACCATTACCGAACATCACATCGCCTGCAGCACCCATCACGAGCACCTTCTGGCCCACTACTGCGATGGCCGCATCGCCGTAGGCACAGTTGTTAGAGTTACGTACACCCGAGCCTTTTGCGATGGTCTTGGTCGCACTCCAAGTCTTACCATTGTCATCACTGGTGCGGATAACGAGGTCGATACCTGGGGTTGCAGCGCCAAAGTTGTAACGGCCTATATCATCAAGGCTATGACGATAGTCGCTCACTGCGATGAGTCGGCCTGTGCTTGTGGTAGCGATAGCGGGAATACGATAAGAAAACTCATCATCATCGTACCAAAGAGTCACCTCGTCCGTAGCGGTGAACTTGGCCACGAGGGGGTTCGCCTCGGTAATGCTGCTCTTGAGCGCATCGGTGAGCGTAAAGCTCTTGCCCAAGTCAACGCCACCGTGGCTGTAGCCTTGGAACTCGAAGCCGCGATACTCTCGGGTGAAGTCGATGGTGGTCTCGTTCAAGCCGTCATAGTCAACGATTGCCACGCTCGGAGTTGTCTTCAGCTTAGAAGTAAGTGTACCTGTGCTTGCAGTAGCTCTCACGCTACCGAAATGGGTGTTGGGATTGTCCGCCCATGAGCCCTCAACCTCGGCCCTTACAGGCAACTGACGGTTATAATTACGGATTATATAGAGAGCATCCTTAGGATCAAAGTCCGTAGTCACCTCGCTGATGCTCCAACGTGTACCACCATCTTGAGTACTATTACTTACATATACCCCATTGCTTCCTGCTTGAGAAAGATGCATCCAAGTGCCGTCCAAGCTAAGAGTCAAGTCGTGAGCTGTGCTCAGGTTGGTAGCAGCATCCATGGTGAATGTCTGGTGTGCAGGATTGTCAGAGAGTGAGGTATTATTACCATTCTTGACAACAAACTTCTTGGCACCCACATTGTAGAGATAATAGTTTCCGCCTTCCTCAATAATGGCAAAGTGGTGGTAAGGATCCTCCGCATTATAAGTCACGTTAGCCACGTTCGTACCCTTCAACACAGGTGTCTCCCCCTCTGTGGCATAGATGAATCCACGCTCACCATACACCTTGTAGGTGCTGGTGTTGGAGAGCGGAAGAAGAATGTTGCTTTCTGAGTTCTCGGATACAAGATAAGCATTGTAACCTGTGATACTTCCCTCAGTCACCTTGGTGAATACAGAGTTTCCGGCATGTGTATATACATAGCCTTCCACATCGGACACATTGATATTCGCTGATGTTCCCCTAAGGACATTACCCTCAATGGGGTTAACATCGTCAGCAGCGCTGAACACATAAGTTGTTGACGCTGTACCCTTCAGCACTACGGCTGTCTGCGCGGGGATGGTAGCACCGCCGACCTCATTCAGTACAAGCACGGTGTTAGAATCATTCAGCTTAGCGGTATAAGCAGTAACCCCATTAGGGATAGTTACGGCTGAGGGAGTGTATAATGTGGTGTAGCCTGCTGCATCAAAGGTAATAGAGTACGCCTCTTTAGTGAACGAGAGGTTACCACCCATGTGAGTGTCACCGCTTTTATTCCACAAAATAGCTTTTTGTTCTCCTTGGCTACTGCTATTACCTGCGAAGAATACATTGGTGTTATTAGCCAAGTAGAAACCGCTCCCACTACCCATACATGTTCCCCAACAGAAATCGGCACCAGTATCGGCAACGGTTGCATCGCCTGCCCCTGTTCCCGTCACATATTTCCCAGTAGCGCGGTTCTTAATCTTGAAAGCAAACTTTCCAGCGGTCAATGTGGGGTAATAGATAGCCCATTGGTATTTATTGACAGCCTCAACGCTATTTGTTGGGAGATAAAGATTGTTGTTTCTTGAGTCTGAAGATTTTGTTTTCACATTATCTCCATTGGTATAGAAATAGGTTTCCAATCCCGACATGTAGCATCGGATGAATGTCCAGTCCTCTGCACCAACCGTAGACACGGGGAAGGGAAGCGAGGTGAAATTAAAATCAACTTTTGCTGAGTAGCCATTCTCATTCCACACTCCATCAGTATAAGTATAGTTTCCGCCCTGCACGTTGTGCACACCATTGGTGCCGCTATATGTAGATTCGTCAGAAAGGGTCAACGTGTAGTTGTTGGCATCGACAAACTTATTTTTTGTACCATTATGATCCTTGTGATAATTGCCGACGTCTTTCTGACCAGACCCAGAAGAAGGAACTGACAGATATTTACCACTCTCATTTATGATTTGATTGCCTCCTATGATCGTAAACGATGATGCTTCGCCCACTGCTTTAAGAGATACATCGTTAGCTCCGTGAGACTCAGCAGTAGGGTCGCTAAAGATGTACGTACCAGTACCAATATTCTTAATCTTAACCTTAAAGCCATCGTCTGTAAATGTCGGATAGAATGCCCAAAGGTAATTCTTGACATCAGTAGGCAATGAGGTATTCATGCCATTATTTGATTTGACATCCGTTCCTGAAGCATAGTATTTCTTGTCGAAACCATTGTAAGGACTGATAACTACATGATTAGTGACATCCGCGCTGGAAGGAGTGAAAGGGAACGTGATATTGGCTGTATAAGAATTTCCATTCCAAACTTCATTGCTGATCGAAGCGACTCCGCTACCAAGGGCAATGGGCTTGGTCTTACCAGGAATACCCTTATAGGTGCATGAATACTCTTGCCCTATCTGGTCGGTAAAGGTGCCATTCAGGTCCACAATCTGGGTGAAGTCAAAATCTTCAACCTCAGAAAGAGTCCAAAGACTACCTCCATCGGAATTCGAGTTATAGAAACCCACAGTTGTAGTGACATTATTGCTCGGATTTGAGCCTATTCCTCCATGCCAATTCCAATAGAATCCTGCGACAGTTACATTGCTGAGGTACGGTGCAAAAAGATAATAATCGCCCGATTGGGTCACCTCCCATGGATTTGCCTCAGCTCGGGTATCTACAAGTATTACCTTATTAGGGCCATTAGTATACTCTGTTGCCTCGGAATAAGAAACCCATTTTTGGCGTTCAACGCTATAGATTTTATAGGCATTATTGTACTCTGGTCTGGGAGGATATTCATCTGGATAGCCAGGAACACCGCATACTTTGAAGAATGCGAATAGGCCAGAGTCGGCCTCAGCACCAAGCGAAGTGCATGAAGTCATCCAATAGCCATTCTTTGACTTGATGCGATACACATACCCTGGAGCATCTGCATCCGTAGATGAATTGATCGTAGCAGTCTGCGCCCACGCCACGTTGCACAGCAGTGCCATCACTAGGAGGCAGAAGAGGCTTTTCAAAAAGGTTTGTTGTTTCATTCTATGTTAGTTATAATGTTTTTCATTTTCTCAGTCACCGAGTCGGCGCTCGCACGCACACGCTCGCGTAGAATAGCGTGCAAAGGTACGAAAAAACGAGCACGTGACCAAATTTCTACGAGAGAATATATTTAGAATGTGCTTGCAAACTCTAAATTGAGCACCGACGAAATTCAACAAGGTTAAATTTTGGAGATAATATAGCAGTTTACCCAGAGGTCTCTGTCATTCTGAGCAACGCGAAGAATCCCGCGCTGGGACTTGGCAAGAGACATTTGCGAGATTCTTCACTGCGTTCAGAATGACAAAATAAAGTTTTGGGTAAACATC
>JAZONP010000139.1:0-12692 GCA_045654565.1 Bacteroidaceae bacterium | reverse complement strand
CACATCATGCGCTGGCCCTCACCCTGGAGCGACGGCTTCCCCGGATGGCACTGCGAGTGCACGGCGATGGGTAAGAAATACTTGGGCGAGCATTTCGACATCCACGGTGGCGGCATGGACCTCGTGTTCCCCCACCACGAGTGTGAGATCGCGCAGAGCGTGGCCAGCCAGGGCGACGACATGGTGCACTACTGGATGCACAACAACATGATCACCATCAACGGACAGAAGATGGGTAAGTCATACAATAACTTCATCAACCTGAGCGAGTTCTTCGCTGGTTCGCACCCCTTGCTGGAGCAATCCTATAGCCCCATGACCATCCGCTTCTTCATCTTGCAGGCACACTACCGCAGCACGGTGGACTTCGGCAACGAGGCTTTGCAGGCATCGGAGAAGGGTCTCAGCCGCCTGCTCGAAGCGTGGAGCAACCTTGAGCGCATCACCGCAGCTGAGACCTCATCGGTCGATATCAGCGGCATCCGCACCAAGTGCTACGACGCGATGAACGACGACCTCAACACACCCATCGTCATCAGCCACCTCTTCGATGCGGCACGCATCATCAACCAAGCTGTAGACAAGAAGGCTACACTTAGCGCTGCCGACCTCGCAGAGCTGAAAGAGGTGTTTGCACTCTTCCTCTTCGACATCCTCGGCATCCGTGCCGAGCAGAGCGGCAACAACAGCGGTCGCGAAGAGGCTTTCAGCAAGGTGGTCGACATGCTCCTCGAGCAGCGTGCCATCGCCAAGGCCAATAAGGACTGGGCTACGAGCGACAAGATACGCAATGAGCTCGCTGCCCTCGGCTTCGAGATCAAGGATACCAAGGAGGGTTGTACCTGGAAGTTGAACAAGTAAATTGAAAATTCAAAATTGAAAATTGAAAATTCATTTCTCCGAATATCACTCATTTTGTTGAGTGTACTCTTTTGGGTTGCCTGCGGAAGCAAGCAACCCAAACCTTCCACGCAGCCCCAAGTCACAATCGTGGTGCCCACCTTCAATGCCGATAGTGCCTATCAATACACGGCTGGGCAGGTGGCTTTCGGTCCTCGCGTGCCTAACAGCGAGGCTCACGTGGCCTGTGGCGACTGGCTGGAAGCAGAGCTTGCGCGATTTGGCGCACAAGTGACCGCACAGCGCGCCACCCTACGTGCCTATGACGGAACGCCACTCTATGCGCGCAACATCATCGGCTCCTACAAGCCCGAGCTGAAGAAGCGCGTGCTGCTGTGTGCCCATTGGGATAGCCGCCCCTGGGCCGATGCAGACCCCAACCCCACCCACCATCGCACACCCATCCTCGGAGCCAACGATGGCGCCAGTGGCGTGGGCGTACTCCTCGAGGTGGCACGCCAACTACAGGCACAGCCTGCGACGATAGGTGTCGACATCATCTTCTTCGATGCCGAGGACTACGGCACCCATGCAGAGGAGGAGGAGTCTACCGAAGGCATCACCTGGTGTCTCGGCTCGCAATATTGGGCCCGCGTGCCGCATACGGCAAACTACAATGCCCGCTTCGGCATATTGCTCGATATGGTGGGCGGCAAGGAGGCCCGCTTCCATCGGGAGGGCTACTCGGACTACTTTGCCAAGCACGTCGTGGATAAGGTATGGGCAGCAGCTCATGGCAGTGGCAATGGCGAGTGGTTCCCCTATGCCGACGGTGGAGTAATCACCGATGACCACCTCCCCATCAATCAACTTGCCCGTATACCCTGCATCGACATCATCGGTCACTATCCCGAGACGGGCTTTGCACCCACATGGCACACCATGGACGACACGATGGACAACATCGACCCCGCCGTGCTCCGTGCCGTGGGGCAAACGGTGTTGCAGGTAATATACAATGAGAAGTAAATGAAACGCGAAGTCAACCCCCAAGATACCACCAGGGCCTATGCCTTTGAGATGTGGATGAGTGCCCCCATGCCCATGGTGACATTCTTCAAGACACTCAACGTGTCGCGCCTCGTGAAGGTGAGCAAGCGCGGGGGAGTGAAGTACAATATGCTCATGTGCTACTGCATCGGCAGGGCAGCAAGTCGGGTGAAGGAGTTCTACCTGCTCCCCGTAGGCGACAAGCTGATGCAGTATGACAACATCGCTGTGAACACTATCGTGGCCAACAGCAAGGGGGAGGTGAGTTCGTGTGACATACCCTTCACAAGCGACTTGGGGCAGTTCAATCGCGACTACCTGCGACTCACCCGTCAGGTGGCTGAGAGCTGCACCGATCACGACCTCTCTGAGGGCAGCATGGTCATTGGCACTTCGGCCTTGGCACAGTATGAGATCGATGGTGCCGTGGGGATGTATAGCGGCATCTTCAATAACCCCTTCCTTATCTGGGGCAAGCACAAGCGACAATGGTGGAAGACGACGCTTACCCTATCCTTCCAATTCCATCACACCCAGATGGATGGTGCCCACGCCGCCCGATTCCTCTCGCTAATACAAGAAGAGATAGATACTATAACGATGAACGATTAACGAAAAAAGACGAAGACTATGCAGCGGAGCTGCAGCTATTGGCTGCTGGCTCTTGGCTGTTAACCCTCAACTCTCAACCAATATGACCATCAACGAAATACAAGACCAGATTATCGAGGAGTTCAGCGAACTGGACGACTGGATGGACAAGTACCAGCTCCTCATCGACCTCGGCAGTGAGCAAGAACCCTTGGCCGAGGAGTACAAGACCGATAGCAACCTCATCGAGGGCTGCCAGAGCCGTGTGTGGCTGCAAGCTGACGAGGTGGATGACCGCCTCATCTTCCAGGCCGAGAGCGACGCCCTCATCGTTAAAGGTATCGTGAGCCTCCTGGTAAAGGTTCTCTCAGGACATACCGCTGAGGAGATTACCGATGCCGAACTCTACTTCATCGAGGAGATAGGCCTCAAGGAGCATCTCTCCCCCACCCGCAGCAATGGCCTCGTAGCCATGGTGAAGCAGATGCGTCTCTACGCCCTTGCCTACAAGGCAAAGCACGCACAAGCATAATCCCTCACTATGAAAGATATTTGTGAAGTGGTGTAAATGCAAATGTATCTGCATTTACACCACTTTCTTATGGGAATACCCCCAATAAATACACTGAGCAGTTATTTATTTACACCTCGTTTACAGCAAAAAAGAAAACACTCACTAAATCAATGATTTAATGAGTGCTTCTTGTACTCGAAGCGGGACTTGAACCCGCACAGCCATCACTGGCCAAAGGATTTTAAGTCCTTCGTGTCTACCGATTCCACCATTCGAGCAACCTTAGACGATTGATTTGAGCAAATATACCCTATCAACGCAGTGCAAAGGTATAAAATATTCAACAATGTTGCAACAAATACTCGGAAATTTGCAGTAATTTTGCACCTCTATGAATATTACACGCAAAGACATCTTACTATTTACTCTTCGCCTCGTTCCGTTGGTGAGTGTTCTTTTCTTGGTGACCGACATGATAGGTATACTCTTCGTAGGCAATGATTATACCATACGTTTCTGGTTCCGGTGTAAGGTTGGGCTATTCCTGACAGCTTTTGCTATCGCATTCCTTATGGGAAGCAACGTTTTAAAATGGCCCATACGACAATTAGGCTATATAGGCTACCCAATATATCTGCTCGTAATGGCCTTGTGTGGGGTATTTACTGCTTCGCATGACCTCTTGGGATATAAGATTGGGTTAGCTATTGCGCCCATCGTGGCACAGGTAATCAATTGGTATGGAAAGGGTTGGATGCGTAGATACTTGCGTGCCGTCTCAGAGTTTGCTGGAGGGCGTATCGTATGCAAGAAGGGATTGGCTGTAATGGCAGGCACAATAATGGCTGTCGTGCTACTCATCACAGGTATTTATTGTATGCAGGGGGTGTTTCATTTTCACTTTAGACAATATATCACAGAGAATATCCCTATCGCAACACGGATCATAGAGAAACCCAATCGAGACCCTAACCGCAAGGATAGACGCGACCCTTATCGAAATTACCCTCAGCTATTCAATGACCTGAACGATACACAGCTCATTGCCGCTCGGGCGAATGGTACCCCGCGCCCACTCACCATAGAGGAACTTGAGGTAGGCAAATATGGGTTGCTGCGCATTGAGAGCAACAAGTTGTACAAGGTGGACCCTCTTGTCCACTCGGCGCCCTATCTCGTCCCTAAGGCAAAGAAATTCCTCGATGACCTGGGTGAGGCTTTCCAAGACTCGCTTTACAATCGTGGCTATGACCGCCGCCACCGATTCATCGTTACCAGCGTATACCGCACGGAGGACCATATCAAACGCTTGCGTCGTAGTGGAAATGTCAATGCTTCGCAGAACTCGTGCCACCAATATGGAACGACCATTGACATCACTTATGTTAGATTTGACAAGCCTGAAGATTTTCGGGCCAATGACCCCAAGCTGCTACAACTGCTGATGCAGACAGTATATGACATGCAGAAGGCAGAACGCTGCTACGTAAAGTATGAGCGTAAGCAAAGTTGCCTACACATGACGATAAGGTAGAAAGTTGGAGATGCTGCTTGTCATTTTCTCATACGCGCTACAGGAATGTGCAACTGGTCACGGTACTTGGCAACGGTGCGGCGGGCAACCTTGAAGCCACGTTGAGCAAGTTCACTGACAAGTTGCTCGTCGGTAAGAGGCGAGGTTTTGTCTTCGGCATTCACCACTTCTTTGATGATATTGTGTACCTCTTTAATAGAGACCTCTTCACCCTCGGCATTGGTAATCCCATCGCTGAAGAAATAGCGCAAGGGGAGTATCCCAAAGGGGGTTTGCACATACTTGCCAGTGGTAGCTCTTGAGATGGTGGAGATATCGTACCCCGTATGTTCTGCTACATCTTTGAGGATGAGAGGGCGCAGGAGCGACTCGTCGCCATCGAGAAAGAAGGGCCTCTGCAGGGCTATGATGGCCTCCATGGTACGAGTGAGGGTATGCTCACGTTGCTGAATGGCCTCAATGAAGTCTCGGGCCGAATCAATCTTTTGACGAAGAAACTGTGCGGCATTACGACTTTCTACATTGGACGAGGCAGCTTGCTCATCAAGCATCTGCATAAATTCACCGCTGACACGCAATCGAGGGGTATTCTGGTTATTTAGAGTCAGACTAATCGTATCATCGAAAGTGTCAATGATGAAGTCGGGAACTATCTGTCCCGTACCACGCTCCATACAGTCGCTTAACGATGCTCCAGGGCGTGGATTGAGTTTTATCAACTCGGCAACAACGGCATCCGTAACCTCTGATGTCCACCCCAAGCGCTCCTCAATCTTGTCCCAACGCTTATGAGTGAACTCATCGTAACACAGAGTCAGCAACTGGCGTTGCTGGTCGACCAGCGAGGTCTGCTCTTTGCGTTCAAGCTGTAGCAGCAAACACTCCTGCAAACCACGCGCTCCGATTCCCGCAGGATCAAATTGCTGAATACGGTGCAAGACCTCCAGCACCTCCTCTTCATTAACATCAAGACCATGATAGATAGCCAATTCGTCGGCAATGTTAAGCAGTGACTTATGTAACAGGCCATCTTCTTCAAGTGAGCCTATGAGGTACTCACCGATGGCTGTTTGATCCTCAGTGAGAGGTTGCTCATGAAGCTGTCCCAACAGGAAATCGTAGAAAGAGAGCGTATCGGCATATTGAAACACTTGCTGCTCGGGAGTTTGAGGCAGTCCATTGAGTTTATAGTCGGGAATATCATCCTCATTGCTATAGTCACCGGTGATGAGGGTCTCGCTCGTATCTGTGTATTCCTCATCATGGTTTTCATCAGCAGTATCGTCAACCTCATCATGAGTAAAAGCATCGAGAGCGGGATTGTCAATAACCTCCCCCTTCACTCGCTCTTCCATCTCTATGGTGGTGAGGCTCAATAGGCGGGCAGTCAGCACCTGCAAAGGCGACAGACCTTGAGTCTGTAGCATCTGCTGCCCTTGTGTCTGTATTTGTACGGAACTTGCTCTCATCTTAATATTCAAAACTGCTACCACCAAGGAACTCGCGCAAAAGCGAAGTGGGAGGCAAATCATTGTCGGGGATAGACTCAAAGTATTGGAGGAACTTGCGCAAACGATAGGCTTCACTATACTCGGGACAATTCTCCTTCACCTTCTCAAGGATGGGAATCAGATGACTTTTCAGTACGGCCAACTCATAGAGTAGAGCCGAATTGAACATCGCGTCTGCATTCTCCTGATAAGGGAATATCCACTTATCTTCTCCCCTACGTACGCTGGGCCAACGAGCAATGGTATCTTCGGCCGAATAGCCACGATACTTATAGTCGCGCAAGAGACGGCGCAAGAGACGATTGTCGGTTGTGGGTATGTAGTTGTGATCGTCGAGCATGATACTGGTGAGTGCCGATACATATACTTTATACTTATCATACTCAGGGATATGGTGCGTAAGTTCGGGATTAAGAGCATGTATACCTTCAATGACCAACACGGTGTTTTTGTCAATCTTCAATTTGCGGTCGGTGAGCAGACGCTTGCCCGTAGTAAAATCAAACTTGGTGAGTTGCACCTCGTCGCCGCGCAATAAGGCATTGAGCTGATCATTGAAGAAGGGGAGATCTACGGCATAAAGCGACTCAAAATCGTAGTTTCCTTCAGCATCGAGTGGAGTATACTCACGATCCACAAAATAGTCATCGAGCGATAACGCTACGGGGCGTAGGCCATTGGCCATGAGCTGCACAGACAGACGCTTGCTAAAGGTTGTCTTACCCGATGAGGAGGGTCCAGAGATAAGGACGATTCGTGAATGCCGATTATATATATCATCGGCTATACCCACGATGCGCTTCTCCTGTAGCGCTTCGGCTACGTTAATGAGGTCGGTCGCAAACCCCTTACGACAGGCGATATTAAGATCGCCTACCGTGGTTACGCCCAAGATTTCTTGCCAATGATGATGCTCGCTGAATACACTTAACATCTTATCCTGACGAACAATATCCTCCAAGGTATCAGGATTCTCTCGACTGGGTACGCGAAGGAGCAATCCATCATGATATTGCTGTAGAGCAAAAAGATGGATCCGACCTGTTGAGGGAAGCAGACTTCCATAGTAATAATCTATCTTATCACCTAATTGGTAGTAGCTGCTATAGAGCCGACCTGTCGTCTCAAGTAAAGTCACCACATCACTGCGCCCTTGACTGCGGAACAGTTCAATGGCATCGCGGGTGGGACACTGGATGGACTGGATGGGTAAATCGGCTGAAACAATAGCCTGCATACGTTGCTTAATAGCCTCTACATCGACGACCGTCACGCTACGTCCTATTCGCAAATTACAAAAATAGCCCTTTGAAATAGGATGCTCTATGATTACCTCACCATCTGGATAAAGTTCACTGATGGCTTTAGTGAGAATAAAGAAAAGCGTACGGACATAGGTGCGCATACCCGAAGAAGATGAGATATCAAGGAATTCAACCTCTTTTGGATTATATAAACGGAAGCTCAGATTCTCGACCTTATTGTTTACTCGGGCACTTACTGCGCCATACGGCATATCGACTCCAAAACCATTATACACCTCTTGCAGTGTGACACCAGGGTTAAAAACCTTGGATTCACCATTGTTGATGCAACGAACTTGAATCATAGTAGATACTTTATATGATTTATTCTATAAAGGTAAGCATTTTTGGGGAGAACGTCTTCCGATTTATCAATCATTAACGTACACCCAGGGCATTTAACATCTCTTGTCCCTGACGAATAAGAGAGGGGAAGTCTGATGTAAATTGACTATTAAAGTTATACCGCTTTACCAATTCTTCCAGTTTGGCAAGCTTGACCATATCATTTGCTGCAGTAAATTCATCACGAAGGATACGTACCTTCTCATAGGCTTGTATACCCTCGATGAGTTTTTCGAAGCGCACAGAGCTGCGACCATGAGGGTATATCATGTAGGTATCGCCTGCTGGCCATTGGCGAAAACGAGTGTCATGAAGAGGGTATTTTACCCAACTGTTGTAAGCCCACCGCAAGTAACCATCATATGAGGTACCTGACACATAGAAACCATACCAAGCGGATTCGGCTGGCACAGAGAAGGTAAATGTATTGGGTTTATGGGTAGAGCAACAGGTATAGACTGTGGTTTTCTTTCCCTCTTCCTTACGGCGGTCAAACACCTCTTGGGGGAGTAATTCTGCTTGGTCGAGAGCAATGCAATAGTCATAGAGAGCGGCCTCAATCTCGGGATGCCAGTTACCTGCAAGTGAAACCTTAAACTCGGGGTCAGCCTTACGGATAACCGCCATGGCCTTCTGCATAGCATGCATAGGGCGCTCGTCCATCGCAATAGTGGTAATATCAAACCAACCCTTCTCTCTCAAATGCTGCGAAAAGGCTTTGAGCATAGCAACCCACATCTCTTCATAGGCCTCATCGCCAGGTGCCGCACGAAGCACCTGCATGCGATTGGTGGCAACATCATAGTAGGGGAAACTAAGCGCCCAAGGAATCATTGAGAAACAGTTAATCTGCTCCTTGATGCCACAGCTCATCATGAACTCAATCCAACGATCGAACACATCGAAACCAAACTCCCATGCGCCATCGAGCGATTTGGTCCATGTCACCATGGAGTCAAAGTGGTCTTCGGTCTGGCCGTTCCATGGTTTGTGCATGATGCTAGCAGTTATGACCTTCTGACCGGCAGCAGCAAGCATCTCCATCGAGGGACGCATAGCTTTAAGGTGTGCATCACTCCAGAGCGGTGTGCCATAGTAGCGTGCCTCAGCAAAGGGATTCTGCCAGAGGTCGAGATGGAACTGCCAATCGCGAGCGGAAGGCAAAGTTCGATTTATCACCTTAATAGTCAAGGGAAGCTTTGCTATGATACGCTTACCGGATTTAATGCTGAGTGTACCGCTATACATTCCCGCAACTGCATCGGCCGGTACTTGACAGCTTACCCATACAGAGCGTACGCTCATGGCATCCATGCCAATAGCCTCGACGTGAGGATCTATCATGTCGGCGACCATCGCCGAGTCATATAAAGTGTGGTCAGTGCGGTAGCCACATCCTGCACCACGGCCTTCAGGGGTCGCCCATGCATCGGTCTTCACATACCGTACGAACGAAGCCTCTACAGCCTCAGCTGGAAGGACATGTCTTCCATTCTTAAAAGACGAAAGCTGCAAGGTAAGTAGAGAAAGACTATCCGTCGCAGTCTTTGTATAGATAACGGCTTGACCACTTACTCGCTCTCCACGCCATGCAGTAAGCGTTTCGGTGCGCTTCAATGCACCAATATTGGGCAAAGAATGCCAAGCATATCGAATATCACTTGTTCCCCATGCCGCACGTATACCCTTTACACTATGCCACTCTTGCTCAATAGGTCCTACATGATCGGGAATCTCGACAAAGACATCTTGAGCCTTTACAAAAACAGCACAACTAACAAGAGCTACAAATAATAATAGTTTTTTCATGTGTATGTCCGATAATTTATCTTTTATTTCATTGCAAATATAGTAAAAATATAAAACGCATGAATCAAGTTCGCATTTTATTTCGGGAAAGGGACATCCGCCTTATATCAAAAGAAGAGGGGACTACCGCGGTAGCCCCCTCTTCCACAGAGAGAATTGATTGTTCCACTAATCAAGTCTTATGCCTTGGCAGCAGCCTTCTTGTCCTTCTTGTACATCACACGGTATGCCAAGGGAGCGGCAAGGAAGAGTGATGAGCAAGTACCATATACTACACCAAGAATCATAGCGAATGAGAAGCTACGGATGCTCTCACCACCAAGGAAGAAGATGCAGAGCAGTACTACGAGTGTACTTACTGAGGTGTTGATGGTACGGGCAAGTGTGGTGTTGAGCGAGTCGTTGAAGAGCTGGTTCTTGTCGCGCTTGGGATAGAGACCAAAGAACTCACGGATACGGTCGAAAATTACCACCTTATCGTTGATAGAGTAACCAATAGCGGTGAGGATAGCACCGATGAAGGTCTGGTCAACATCCATTGAGAAGGGCAACACACCGCTGAGGAGTGAGTAGGTACCCATGATGAGCACTACGTCTACAGCCAATGCGATAACCGAACCAACGCTATATGCTACGTTGCGGAAACGGATGAGGATGTAGATGAAGATAGCCAACCATGCGAGAATCACAGACCAGATAGCACCACGGAGGATGTCAGAAGCCATGCTAGGTCCTACCTTCTGTGAAGAGATGATAGAGCCACCCTCATGGTTGTCGCGGTCGATGAATACTTCGTAAGTGAGGTCGCTGCTCACGAGGTTAGCACCCTTGAAGGCCTCGTAGAGGAACATCTCGATCTCAGCATCGATATCCTGAGCATCGTCGGCGATGCGGTAGTTGGTGCTGATACGTACAGTCTGACCATCGTTGCCGAGAGCAATTACTGATACAGAAGCATCTTCACCAATCTTCTGAGCCAATACCTCGCGGATTTGCTCGGGCTCAACCTGCTGCTCGAACTTCACGGTGAAGTTGCGACCACCAGTGAAGTCAATGCTTGAACTCAAGCCACGGAAACTGAGTGAAGCCACGCTTACGAGAATAGCAGCACCGAACACAGCGAATGTAACCTTAGCAGAACCCATGAAGTTGAACTTCGTGTTGCGCATGAGGTTAGCAGAGAGGCCAGTAGTGAAGGTGAGGTTTGTCCACTTCTCCTTGTTCAAACGCCACTCGTACACGAGACGTGTCATGAATACAGCGGTGAAGAATGAGCAAACGATACCGATGATCAAGGTTGTAGCGAAGCCACGGATAGGACCAGTACCGAAGTTGAAGAGGATGATACCTGTGATGATAGAGGTAATGTTAGAGTCGAAGATGGCAGAGAATGCGTTCTTGTAACCATCGGTGAGTGCCTGCTTAACAGTCTTACCTGCGCGGAGCTCCTCCTTGGTGCGCTCATAGATAAGCACGTTGGCATCCACAGCCATACCGAGGGTCAGTACCATACCGGCGATACCAGACATTGTCAAGGCTGCCTGGAATGAAGCGAGGATACCGAGGGTGAAGAAGAAGTTGAGGATGAGCGCGCCATTAGCTACCATACCAGGGATGAAGCCGTACATGGCACACATATAAATCATCAATACGATGAATGCTACGATGAATGAGATGATACCCTGCTCGATAGACTTCTGACCGAGTGAGGGGCCTACGATATCCTCCTGAACAATCTTGGCAGGAGCGGGCATCTTACCAGACTTGAGCACGTTAGCCAAGTCCTTAGTGTCCTCCTGAGTGAACTGACCGGTAATCTGTGACTGACCGCCAGTAATCTCGTTCTGTACGTTAGGAGCGCTGTAGATATAACCGTCAAGGGCGATTGCGATGGGCTTGCCAATGTTCTGCTTGGTGAGCTGTGCCCAACGACGTGCACCGTCAGAGTTCATAGTCATAGATACGCTGGGACGACCATTGTTGTCGTAGTCATCTGTAGCTGATACGATAACATCACCCTCAAGCGGAGCGCGACCATTGCGCTGGGTAGACTTGACAGCATAGAGCTCGAAAACCTTTCCATCCTCGTCGATTGCCTTTACGCCCCACATGAGCTTGAGATCACGAGGAAGCAATGCCTTCACCTCTTCGCGAGCGAGATACTCGTCGATCTGCTTCATGTCTCGGCTATGTGCGTAACCAGCTACACAATATTCGTTCTGTGCAACCTGAAGGATTGACAACAAGGGATTCTCCTTCTTTGCCTTAGCCTCGGCTGCAGCGTCCACTGCATCCTCAGCATTGTCGCCAGTGAGTGCAGAGAGGTCCACATTCTCCTCCTCAGCAGCTACCTCAGCAACCTCCTCGGCGGGAGTCTCAGCAGTCTCGGGGTTCTCTACTGCAATGATATCGCGCAACTTGGCATCAGCAGCAGCAAGGAAGGGAGCCACCTCAACAGCAGTGTAGGTCTCCCAGAACTCGAGGTTTGCAGAACCTTGAAGCAACTTTCTTACACGCTCGGGCTCCTTTACACCGGGGAGCTCAACCATGATACGCCCCATGCTACCTTCGAGCTCCTGGATGTTGGGCTGAGCCACACCGAAGCGGTCGATACGGGTACGAAGTACGTTGAATGAATTGGCGATAGCAGCATCAACTTCAGCACGTACAACGGCTTCAACCTCAGCGTCGGTGCTCTTGGTGTTCACCTTGTCCTTGAGCTGCTGTGTAGCGAAGAGCTCAGCAAGTGTTCCATCGGGCTTTTGGTTCTTGTACTCCTTAATAAATAAGGTGATGAAGTCGCTGTTGCTGTTTGCGGCCTGCTTGGTGGCGATGGCTACAGCGTTTACAAATGCCTCGTCGGTCTTGTGGTCGGCAAGTGCCTTTACCACGTCGGGCACTGACACCTCGAGGATAACGTTCATACCGCCCTTGAGGTCAAGGCCGAGGCCGATACCCATCTCGCGAGCCTGCTTGAAGGTGTACACACCGAGGTATACCTTCTTGTTCATTACTGAATCGATGTACTCCGATTCGCCTCCCGCATATTGTGCTGCCTTCTTTTCATGATGGCGTGTCACAAAAGTGAAGGAGAGGTAAAATGCGCACACTACGGTGAGCAATACCGCAATTACTTTTACAAATCCTTTGTTTTGCATTGTTGTTAGTTATTTTATTTTGTTATTTGTATTTAT
>JAZONP010000138.1:0-3627 GCA_045654565.1 Bacteroidaceae bacterium | reverse complement strand
GTCTCGAGTGTAGCGGGCTTGAGTGTGTTGGTAGCGGTGTCACCCTTGAGGCCGGGCTCGGTGTAGCTGATCTGGAGCACAACCTTAGTGGGAAGCTCAGCGTAAAGTACGGTCTCGGTAGAAGCATCTACCACAACCTCTACGTCCATGCTCTCCTTGAGGTAGTCAACGCCAGTGATGAGCTCCTTGGCAATGGGGTGCTGGTCGAAGGTCTCGTTGTTCATGAAGATGTAGTCCTCACCCTCCTGATAGAGATACTGGTGTGAACGACGCTCTACGCGTACATCCTCCAACTTCTCACCGATATTGAAACGACGCTCCAAAACGTAACCATCAACAACGTCCTTAAGAGTGGTACGCATGAAGGTGTTACCCTTACCGGGCTTTACGTGAAGGAAATCGATACAGAAGTACAACTTACCATCCATGCGGATGCAGGTACCTTTCTTGATGTCTTGAGCATTAATCATAACTTTCTCTAATCTTTTATTTATGTTATTTAACTTACTTTTCTCCTCGTTTTCGGGTGCAAAATTAGTAGAAAACAGAAAAATACCCAAATGTTTTGCACAAAATCAGCACATTTTTTGGCTATTTCAAAAAAAGTAAGTACTTTTGCAACCCGATTACGTAGCCTAACGACGAAAAGGCGCAAGATTAAGAAAAAAGAAGAACAATAAAATAGTACAGAGCAATGAAAAGAACATTTCAACCTTCTCTGAGAAAGAGAAAGAACAAACATGGTTTCCGTGAGAGAATGGCTACCGCTAACGGTCGTCGCGTATTGGCTGCACGTCGTGCTAAGGGTCGCAAGAAATTGACAATCTCTGACGAGTTCAACGGCAAGAAGAGATAATCTCCTCTCCGAGAACAACATTATAAGAGGCTAACCAATTGGTTAGCCTCTTTTCTTTTTTTCATAAAGCGGTTCGCCTAAAGCCAATCACATAGGTTCTCGCCCTTACCACGCATAGGAAAAAGTTGCCATACAGCATAATAGGGACCAACTAACGCCCAGCTACAAACCCTATCGTTCAGCACGCATAGGATTGCTCAAGAAGTATGCATACGAGAGACGTATGCCCTCTTCGAGTTCAGTACGATACTTCCAGCCTAAACGCTCGGCCTTGGACACGTCAAGCAACTTGCGCGGCGTACCATTAGGTTTCGAAGTATCCCAAAGAATCTCTCCTTCATAGCCGACCACCTTGGCAACTAATTCAGTAAGCGCTTTGATGGTTACCTCCTTACCTGTACCGGCATTGACGGTTTCATTACCACTATAGTTATTCATCAAAAACACACAAAGATTGGCCAAATCATCCACGTAGAGGAACTCACGCAAGGGAGTACCATCACCCCAGCAAGTTACCGAGGTAAGCCCCGCCTCCTTAGCCTCGTGAAAACGACGGATAAGAGCAGGAAGCACATGACTATGTGTAGGATGATAATTATCGTTAGGACCATAAAGATTGGTAGGCATCACACTAATGTAATCCGTTCCATACTGGCGATTAAGATACTCACAGTACTTCAAGCCCGAAATTTTGGCCAGCGCATAGGCCTCGTTGGTGGGCTCCAATGAAGAGGTCAACAGACAATTCTCTGGCATAGGCTGCGGTGCCAAGCGCGGATAGATACATGAAGAGCCAAGAAATTCGAGTTTCTTACAGCCATTCTTCCAGGCAGCATGAATCACATTCATCTCAAGCATCATATTATCGTACATAAAGTCGGCCAGCGCACTTTGGTTAGCGACGATACCCCCTACCTTGGCAGCCGCAAGAAACACATATTCAGGACGTTCCTCTGCAAAAAATTTTTCCACTTGATCCTGGCGACAAAGATCAAGTTCTGCATGCGTACGGGTGAGGATATGCGTGTATCCCTGACGTTCCAACTCACGCACGATAGCCGAGCCTACCATGCCACGATGCCCAGCAACATAAATCTTAGCATTCTTTTCCATATTCCATCAGTAATGTAGGACACAGGACCGCCTATTTAACGATACCTTTCTCTAAGTACTCTACCAAGTTTGTTGTAATATGCTCACTTGCACGCTCAACAGCTACCTTAGCCATATCTGCATCAACCATAATCTTCACCAACTGTTCGAAAGTGGTCTTTTGAGGATTCCAACCAAGCTTTTCACGAGCCTTCGATGGGTCTCCCCAAAGATTCACGACATCAGTAGGCCGGAAGAAATCAGGAGACACTTCTATAAGTACATCACCAACCGCTAACTGGGTGTTGGCAGCTGCGACCGATTGAGTCTCTATTCTCTTGACAACCCCCTTCTCATCAGCACCCTCACCAACAAATTCCAATTCGATTCCGACATGCTTGAATGCATAATAACAGAAATCACGCACCGAGTGCTGCACACCCGTAGCAATGACAAAATCTTCGGGTTTATCATTTTGCAACATCAGCCACATACACTCAACATAGTCCTTTGCATAGCCCCAGTCTCGAAGCGAAGACAAATTGCCGAGGTAAAGTTTCTTTTGCTTGCCCTGAGCTATACGAGCTGCTGCGAGAGTAATCTTGCGAGTCACAAAAGTCTCGCCACGGCGCTCACTCTCGTGATTGAAGAGAATACCCGAACAACAAAACATATTGTAAGCCTCACGATATTCTTTCACTATCCAATGAGCATAGAGTTTAGCTACAGCATAAGGGCTATAGGGATGAAAAGGAGTATTCTCATTTTGAGGGACCTCTTCCACCTTACCGTAGAGTTCAGAGGTTGAGGCTTGATAGATATGGCACGTGTTTGCTAAACCGCACAAACGAACGGCTTCGAGTACTCTTAGTACTCCTGTCGCATCGACATTAGCCGTAAATTCAGGAGAGTCAAAGCTCACTTGCACATGGCTCTGTGCTGCAAGATTGTAAATCTCATCTGGGCGTACCTTACCAATAACCTGTATCAGACTCAGAGAATCACCTAGATCAGCATAATGAAGATGAAAATTAGGATTACCCTCAAGATGAGCAATACGCTCTCTAAAATCTACCGACGAGCGACGAATGGTTCCATGTACTTCGTATCCCTTACCTAATAGAAATTCAGACAAGAAGGAACCATCCTGCCCCGTAACTCCTGTAATTAAAGCCTTCTTCATATCCATATGCTAACACAATAAGTTGATAATAGTTATAACTACGTTACAAAAATAGTTCTTTTTTCATAATTCCTAACAAACAAGAAAGAATATTCTACAACTGAGAATAAGAGCAATCATCAAAAGCCATACAACATAGTAAAAACAAATCGGAAGCATTATATATAAGGTAGTAATATAGATGTTTACCCAAATGATCTTTTTTACCGCGATGGTGTCATGCTGAACGTAGTAAATCATCTCGCAAATGCCTCTTGCAAAGTCCATGAGCGGGTTCCTTCACGACGTTCAGGATGACAAAGACTTCTTGGTAAACTGCTATATTATTTACAAAACAAAGAGAGGAGTCATCCTTTATGGAAAACTCCTCTCTCCTAAAAACGGCGGCTACCTACTCTCCCACAAACGCAGTACCATCGGCGCGGTCGGGCTTAACTTCTCTGTTCGGAATGGGAAGAGGTGGAACCCCGACACTATAACCACCTGAATGCCTTTC
>JAZONP010000137.1:0-1876 GCA_045654565.1 Bacteroidaceae bacterium | reverse complement strand
CGCAAGGCCTTCTCATCACGCTCACTCAAGGTTATCGTGTCCCAGAAGCCGAAGTTCGCCTTCAATGCCTCCTTCATCTGTTCCCAAGTGACGTTGTCCTTGCTCTCGTGGCGCATGCGGTTGACGATGCGCGAGAAGCCTGGTTGGCTCACCTGTTGTGCTTGCAACGCCTTGAAGTTGAGCGCGTAGGAGCCATTACCCAAGGTAAAACCACCGGTCTCATGATCGGCCGTGATGACGATGAGTGTCTCCTTGGGGTGCTGGAGGTAGAACTCATAGGCCACGCGGATGGCATGGTCAAAATCTACCACCTCTTGCAGTGCTGCAGCCGCATCGTTGGCATGACAGGCATAGTCAATCTTTCCGCCCTCGACCATGAGGAAGAAGCCCTCCTTATGCTTTTTGTCGTAGAGGTGGTCGATGGCCGCGGTGGTGATCTGTGTCAGTGTGAGGTCACCCTCGCGAGCATCAATGGCATAGGGGAGCACATCCTCCACGGCACCAGCCTTCTGGATGAGCAACACCTTATCTTCACCACCTAAGGCTTCGTACTCGTCGTAGCCGCGAGCGATGGCATAGCCCGCCTCGCGGGTGAGGTCATAGAGGTGTGGTGCCGCGGGATTGTCGGGGTTGGTCTTCTCGGCAAAGTCGCCCCCAGCGAAGAACTCGAAGTCCGAAGCCGCCAGCTGAGCACCTATCTCGTAGTAGTCGTTGCGACTCTTCTGATGCGCATAGAACGATGCCGGTGTAGCGTGGTTGATGGTGACGCTCGTAGCCACACCCACCCTAGCTCCTGCGCGGTGCGCCCACTCGGCAACACTTGTCACGGCAGCGCCGTCAGCCATCACGCCGATAGCGCCATTATAGGTCTTATGCCCCGTAGCCAGGGCCGTACCCCCTGCGGCAGAGTCGGTCACGTCGCTGCTTGCCGAGTAGGAGGTGGCAATGCCCGTATAGGGGAACTGGGCAAAGCAGAGCGGTGTGATGCCCAGCTCGCCTTGGCACGAACGGAGGTAATATTGCGTGCCTACCACCTGGTTAAGGCCCATGCCATCACCGATGAAGTAGAACACATACTTCGGTGCCTTGGCCACCATGGCCATGCAGAAGCATAGAAGTAACACGGTGATGGGGAATCGATGCGAGGCCTCCCCCCTACCAAAGGCTCGCAAGCGAGACTCCTCGGGAGAGATAAACCTCTCTTCGTCGCAACCGACGCTCTTTCGCGTCGGCCCAAGGAGGGGTGACTCAGACCATATGGTAACGTTATTTTTTTTCATTCTATCCTGATTCTATGTTCTTTTGTCTGCTTTGTGGTCCCCTCTCCTTGGGAGAGGGATAGGGTGAGGCCTCCCTTAATACGCCGTTGCCTTAAGGTTCAAGCCTGTAGTCTCCTCGAGGTTAAACAAGAGGTTCATGTTGTGCACCGCCTGTCCGCTCGCGCCCTTGAGCAAATTATCAATGCATGAGGTGATGAGCAGCATATCGCCATGCTTCTCGAGGTGTATGAGACACTTGTTGGTGTTGACCACCTGCTTGAGGTCGATATTGTCGGGGGTGATGTGCGTGAACGAGTCCTTGGCATAGTAGTCGACATAGAGCTGTGTGAGTTCCTCGATAGCCACCTTGTTCTTCACCATGATGGTGCAGAAGATACCACGCGTGAAGTTACCTCGGTAAGGCACGAAGTGGATGTCTTTATTGAAGCTGCTCTGTAGCTGCTCTACTGACTCGCGTATCTCGGGCAGGTGCTGGTGCACGAAGGGCTTGTAGATGCTCACATTGTTGTCGCGCCAGCTGAAGGTCGTCTGCGACGAGGCCTTGTGTCCCGTGCCTGTGCTACCGATGATGGCATGCACATAGATATCGTCGTTAA
>JAZONP010000136.1:0-34981 GCA_045654565.1 Bacteroidaceae bacterium | reverse complement strand
TCGTCGCTCTTGCGAACACGTAGTAGAGGTATTGAAGCCCAACTATCCCGGCATCGAGACTCTCCGCGACGTTACATGGGAGATGCTCGAAGAGGCTAAGGCTCTCGTTCCTGAGGTAGACTACCGTCGTGCTAAGTACGTACTCGGTGAGAAGGACCGCGTACTCGCAGTGTGTGACGCACTCGAGAAGGGCGACTACGAGACCGTAGGTGCCAAGATGTACGAAACCCACTGGGGCATGAGCAAGGACTACGAAGTAAGCTGCGTAGAGCTCGACTTCCTCGCTGAACTCGCTAAGGAGTGTGGCGTTACCGGTTGTCGCGTGATGGGTGGTGGCTTCGGTGGTTGCACCATCAACCTCGTTAAGGACGAGTTGTACGCTTCATTCACAGAGGCTGCAAAGGAGAAGTTCACCGCTAAGTTCGGTCACGCTCCCCTCGTATACGATGTAGTAATCGGCGACGGCTCACGCAAGCTCGACTAATTCCATGCTGTTAGTGGCCAGCGCCTAAGTCGCTCCACTACTCGCAAACAAGTAGGAGATAAACTTCGGTTTATCTCCTACTTTCATTTTCTTAAAACGGGAAAAGATTAGAGGGGCAGCGATGATTCGCTACTTTGGCAAGCTGTGCACTTACACTCACTCTGCCACCCAAACATACGGTATCTACAATAAATATCATCTAAGATACCCGAAGCATCTTCTTTCTTTATCAGAAAAAAAGCCGGTATAATAATTCGCCCGTCTGAAGCGACTCCTACTGAAAATCTAAAAGTTGGGTTTAGAAGATAACCAGCAACTTCTAATATCTTCAAATCTTTAACTGCTATTTCTTTCATCGCTGCAGGAGTGTTACATACATTCCAAGCGTTACCCCATTCTATATCCTTTTTACTTGTATGGCCATGAATCTTGGTCACAATGATCATGTCATTATCAGTATACTCATAAACTCCTATGAGTTGAGGAAAGATAGACAGGTTCAGGGCGTTTACGATTTTTAGTTGGTCTACATATTTATTTCCTTTCAGCATAAGGATAAACGAATACTCATAATATCTATAATTTACTGGACTCCGTTTTTCGATCCGTCTCCTCATCTCTTTTGCATCAAGGAACTCTACGGCATCATTCCCCTCATCGAAAGATTTTAAACGCTCAAAAAGTGTATTGACATACGAGTCATTGCAGTCTTCAGACACATAGATTTTATATTCCATATTGATCATGATTAATGACAAAAACTTTCAGAAACAATTACTTCCTTGATTTACGTTCTGCTTCACACCGCATCTCCTTCAGTCGCTCCCGATCGTTACCTATATATTGGAACTTCACCAATACATTCATCTCTGCATCAATGAATCCATAGTTGGTTGTTTCCTCATCGTCTGTCATGCCATACCCGTCATCATCGATATAGTAGCGGCCATCAGGATTCAGTTGCCAATGCACCTCGGCAACACCATTCTGGAATCTGAGTACAAATGTCGGGAATAGCGCAGACAATCTCCGCGCTTGCTCTTTCATGTATTCCGGAAGACATTCTATGCTCTTCCAATCAATATCCTCTATTGTGAAGTTTACGAATTTCAAGTCCTCATCCATTATCTTATAGGCACGGAAATTGTTCTCATCCATCAGATAATGTTGTTTCCACCAGCCACCGATTACCTGTTAATCCCTTCACTCAATTCATGAACACGGAATTGCAGTTTATCGAATCTTGTCTTGGATAACGAGCGATAAAGTTTCTCAGCCTCTTTCACCTTTGAAGTATCTTTTGTAAAGAATCTCTTCAGCACTCGTGTTATCTCATTTTCTTGTTGCATACTCCCTTCTTGGATTTTACTACGCTTAAAAACCTTATTGTTCCTAAAGACGCCCCCCAACACCTTCATCGGCCAAGGCCTAAAAGGCAGTATCTCCTCATTGAATACAACAGAGTCTATCCGGCACAACACAGGGCTATATTGCCAATGCTCCAGATTCACCCCATAACGTACCCTCTCGCCAGTCACCAGATTCTTAGCCATCCCAAAGGCCATGTCACCTTCGACAACAGGATCACTCGTAGCCTCCATGAAAACCACAGAACCATACTTAGAGCCGACATACACCTCTATGAAGCGCGTACAATCCTTAAGGTTTCTGATAAATTGGAGAAAGGATTTATCAAATCAGACTAAAGCAATATAGACTACCGGTATCTATAAGAAAAAGGTTCGAACGTATTACAAGCTGAAGAGGGATATGTAACGAATACACTGAATGAAAACAATTTTCCTCAAAAGGAATCAAGCACTAGACTTACACACATACAACAAAAAAAGAGCAGGCGGATGCCTGCTCTTTTCCTTATATACGGTCGTAGCCCTTATTCTACAACAACACTATCAGGTAGCACCACGTCGGCTGCTTCGTCTACGGTCTCAGTGGTCTCAACGACCTCTACCTCTTCCTTATCGAAGAAGGGCAGCGGAGAGGGAGCACCTGCCCACTTGAGCAGATTACCGAGCCACAAACCAGCAACTACAACCACGAGGGCCGAGAGTGAGATGACCCACTTCTTCCAAGTGGGAATACCCTTCTTGGCATAGGGGTCCTTGAGCTTCAGCTTGGGGAAGCGTACGATATCGGTGAGTGTCTCGCCGAAGGGGATGCTGATCTTGGACGCTGCGTTGATGGCCCATCCGTTAGCATTGAGCAACGGAGCTACATTACGACGGCGCAACTTCATCCATGCCATCACCATGGCGGGACCTGAGATAACAAGCAGGATGCCTACGAAAGCGGCGATGAGTTGCCACCACTTGAGGGCAAAGATACCCTTGGCCAGGCTTGCGAGTGCGGTACCAATCATGCCAACAGCCATACCTAAGGCTGCAAAGATACCGGCAAACTTGGCGATATCGAAGGGTTGTGCAGGAGCGGCCTTAGCATCGGCGGCGGCAGGTGCTGTGGTAGGCATTGCGTTGACCTTAGCATTGAGATCCTTCATCATGGCTGCATCCTTGTCGGCTGCGCTCTTGTTGATGAGATTCTCGATGGTAGTAGCCAAACGACGGTAGGGCGACCAGAAGGCTTGACCTACACTGATGGGGTTGTCAATGATTTTGGTGATGACTGCATCCCAAACCAATCCATCGTTGTCGTAGAAGATAGCATTCTTGCCTACGGCGAGGTCGCCAATCTCTCCCACGGTGACGGCGGCCACAATGGTCATCTTGCCGGGCTTTGTCTTGGTGGTACAATCGCAATATACGAGATACATGCCACTGGCGGCAGCCATGGTATTGTGCTTGCCCATATCAACGACCTTCATACACATGCGGCACTCGCGCTGGTCGATGAGCAGACGACCACATTGGAACACGGCACGCACGTTCTTGTTGCGTGAATAGAAATCCTGGAAGGTCACGAAGTTGCGCAACAGATGATAGAAGTCGCGATAGATGTGAAGGAACTTATCCACCATATCGATGCCTTCGGCAGCCTCCTTGAGTGATGCATCCTGTGCTACAAGGTCAAGCAACGCCTGCTTCTTGTCATCGGCAAGGAACTTCTTGATGGTATCGAGTCCCAAAGCCTCAACCTCGGCACCTTTCTTGGCACCCTTCCAAGCATTGTATGTAGCGAATGCGGCACCGATGGCTGCCCAGTCAGCTTCGGTGAGCACCTTACCCTTGGGCTGTACGATACCCATGAGGGTAGCGAACTGACCTGCCCATGCGGGGTTGATGGTGGCATCGACAGGAAGCTCGGCCTTACCCGTGATGCGTGCAATGGGATAAGAGGCTATCTCCTCGGTCTTACCGGTAAGGTTATCGGCTGTGATGGATTCGATAAGTGCGGTCTGCACATCGAGCTTTGCCGCACTCTCGGGTGAGAACGATGCAAGCTTGGCACGTACGAAGTAGTCCTTCACCTTGGCATCGAGCGCATTGTAGGCTGCAATGGCCTTATCGGTATCAGCACCATAGGGAGCCTCCACGGCAGCATCCTGCCAAGCGGCATAATCTGCCAAAGCCTGGTAGAACTTCTCAATAAGCTCGGCGTTCACACCCTTGTCACCACTACGGTCGGCCACACCACCAAACGATGCTACAGCTGCCGCGATGGCTGCCTTCTCATCAAGATCGGTAGTCGTGAGTTCGGTAATGATGCCATCACCATTGAGAGCGGTCTTTGCGAAGATAGCTGTGCTATCCTTGGTCTCGGCAAGGGAAATCACCGTACCCTCCTTACCAAGATTGGCAAGGATTTGCTTAGCTGAGTTGTAGAGACGCTTACCATTGGCATCGTCCTGATTGAATTGTTCAATATCGATACTGTCTGCTCCCTTAATGAGAAGGTCTGCATTCTTGATTGCAGCGGTCATCCACTGCGCTGTTGCGACGATGTCGTTTACGCGGATGCGACCATCAGCATCTGTATCGATGTACTGCAAACTCTTCTCGTCAATTTCGAGTCCTGTTGAAGGACATGAAAGAACGGTCCACTTCTTGGGATCGAGCTCGCCCAAATGAGCGATATCGGCACCAGAAGTAATCTTTACTCGTGTGGAACCACCAACATTCTCGTAGTTCCATGCATGTTTCTTTGTTGCCATAGTTTGTATTTTGTTTAGTGTTTAGTGTTTAGAGCCGACAACAGACTTAGTCTGCCTCCTGGATGTCACACCATCTGTTGTCTGTCGTCATTAGATCAATTGCCAATCCGCTGATAGCAGAGGAAGTATTTCTTCACCTTCTTCTTCAGTAACGAGAGGTTAAACATATCTGACGCCTCGGCAATGTCGCACGTGGTGCCATCGTTGTAAAGTATCTCTATGTGGTCATCAAAGGGACTATACATATCCTTTTCCAGCGTGACAGAGCATAGCAGGTAACGCGCCTCGCGCTTGGTAATACCCAACTCAGAGCATATGCGCTCGGCCAGTGCCGCCTTGCGTTCACGGCTGAAGGGCTTGGACGACACCTCTACCTTGAAGAGATGGCGATTCACTAGGCCCGTACTAAGGGTAGAGAGCACCTTATCGGGATGCATGGTCCATGCTTTTAAGGCACACCATATGTCGTTATCGTCAAGCTGTAGGAAGGTGTCAAGACACTTGCCTTCGGTAAAAAAAGTATCGCGGGTGATATCATTGTATAGAAAGTAGCGCAAGGCTGGCGACACAAACAATTCATCTCCTCGACGTGCCAGTTCCTTAGCACGGGTGAGGGTACCTGTGAGCATCTTCTCGCAAACCACTGAAGTCTTGTGTAGATATACCTGCCAATACATCAAGCGGCGAGCGGTGAGGAAGTTCTCAATGGAGTAGATTCCCTTTGACTCCACCACGAGGTGGTCGTCCTTGACACCAAGCATCTTGATGATACGCGCCGAGCCGATGTTACCCTCGGTGACACCCGTATAGAAGCTATCGCGACGCAAGTAGTCGAGGCGGTCCATATCGAGTTGACTGCTCACCAGTTGATGCAGAAAACGCTTCTCATACTCGTCCTTATAGATACGTATGGCGAGGTCAAGTCGTCCACCCAGTTCGTGGTTCATCTTTTCCATCAAGAGTAGCGATATCTCCTCGTGGTGCACTCCTGGTGCAATCGTATTCTCAAGTACGTGCGAGAAGGGGCCATGCCCTACATCGTGTAGCAGGATGGCAATCTTCACCGACTCTGCTTCGTGATCGGTAATCTCCACTCCCTTGCCACGCAACGAATTGATGGCCTCCGTCATGAGGAAGAAGGCACCCAACGAATGCTGGAATCGGGTGTGCTGCGCACCGGGATACACCATACAGGAGAGTCCCAACTGCTTGATACGATGAAGACGCTGCACCATGGGGTGTGTAAACACCTCCATGATCAGCCCCTTAGGAATGTTGATAAACCCGAATACGGGGTCGTTGATAATCTTACCCGACTGCATCAGACACGTATTAGAGGATGCCGTACTTCACAAGCTCCGCAGCCATTTCTTCCTGCACCTTGCGTGCCTCTTCACGGGCTACAGCGGCGAAATTCTCGGTCTTGTCGGCATAGATGATAGCACGGCTTGAGTTAACAAGCAAGCCGCACTCCTTGGTGATACCATACTTGCACACCTCGGTGAGCGAACCACCCTGTGCGCCTACACCAGGCACGAGGAGGAAGTGATTGGGAGCAATCTTACGGATATCTTCGAAAAGTTGTCCGCGAGTGGCACCTACAACGTACATCATATTCTCGTCGTTACCCCACTCCTGTGAGCGGCGGAGTACCTTCTCGAAGAGGCGTTCGCCAGTTTCCTTGTCCTCCATAAGTTGGAAGTCGAGCGAACCCTTGTTTGAGGTGAGCGCGAGCAGTATCACCCACTTACCCTCGTAAGCGAGGAAGGGAGTCACGCTGTCCTCACCCATGTAGGGAGCCACGGTGAGCGCATGCACATCCTGCTCCTCGAAGAATGAGCGGGCATACATAGAAGCGGTGTTGCCGATGTCACCACGCTTAGCGTCAGCGATAATGAAGTGGTCGGGATAGTTGGCCTTGAGGTAGGCGATGGTCTTCTCATAAGACTCGTAACCCTTGAGACCATCGCACTCATAGAAAGCGAGGTTGGGCTTGTAGGCCACGCAGTAGTCGGCCGTAGCGTCGATGATGGCCTTGTTGAAGGCGAAGATGGGATCCTCCTCTGTCAAGAGGTGAGCGGGAATCTTCTTGGTGTCGGTGTCGAGGCCTACGCAGAGGAATGACTTGCGTGCCTTGATGTTTTGGATGAGTTGTTGCTTGTTCATAATTCAAAGAAGCCTCCCCTAACCCCTCCCAAGGAGGGGGATTCCAAATTCTTGTGAGAGGTAGAAGTGGCGTGTTTTAGATGTTTAATATTCTTTTTGTTTATTACTTTACTTCCAAGTCACCCCTCCTCGGGAGGGGAAGGGGGAGGCTTATAATTCGCTCTCCTTCAGTCGCTCGGCATTCTCGGCTACCATGAGCTGGTCAATGCAGTCCTGGATGTCGCCGTTCATGAAGGCAGAGAGGTTATAGATGGTGTAGTTGATACGATGGTCGGTGATGCGTCCCTGCGGATAGTTGTAGGTGCGAATCTTGGCCGAACGGTCACCTGTAGACACCATCGTCTTACGCTTCGAAGCGATGTCGTCGATGTACTTCTGGTGTTCCTTGTCATAGATGAAGGTGCGCAAGCGAGCCAAGGCACGCTCCTTGTTCTTCGGCTGGTCGCGCGTCTCGGTACACTCGATGAGTATCTCCTCCACCTCACCTGTGAGAGGGTTCTTCCAATTGTAGCGGAGGCGTACACCCGACTCCACCTTGTTCACGTTCTGTCCACCGGCACCTGATGAGCGGAAGGTATCCCACTTGATCTCGCCTTCGTTAATTTCCACCTCGAAGGCTTCGGCTTGGGGCAGACAGGCCACGGTAGCCGCAGAGGTGTGTACACGGCCTTGCGTTTCTGTGGCAGGCACGCGCTGCACGCGGTGCACGCCCGACTCATACTTGAGTGTGCCATAGACCTTCTCGCCGCTGACGCTGAAGATGATCTCCTTGTATCCACCGGCAGTGCCTTCGTTGAAGCTCGACACCTCTACTCGCCATCCCTTCTGCTCACAGTACTTCATGTACATCTTGAAGAGGTCGCCAGCAAAGAGAGCGGCTTCATCACCACCCGTACCGCCACGTATCTCCATGATGACGTTCTTGTCGTCCTCGGGGTCAGCAGGGACGAGTAGTAGCTTGATTTCCTCTTCGAGAGCGGGAAGTTGTGTCTCGCACTGATCAATCTCCTCACGAGCCATCTCACGCATATCAGCATCCGACTCCGTAGCAAAGAGTTCCTTCGCCTCGTCGAGCTGGCGGATGAGTTGCATATAGCGGGTACGCGCCTGCATCAGGGCTCCCAGTTCCTTGTATTCCTTGTTGAGTTTCACGAAACGACGCATATCAGCAATCACAGCTGGGTCTGTGATAAGGAGTTCGATCTCCTCATATTTCCCCACGAGCCCGTCGAGTCGTGCCAGCAAATTGTTTTCGGCCATTGGTATAATATCTTTTTTTCAACCTACAAAATTAGTGCAAGGTGAGCGAAAACGCAAATTTATTTGCTGTTTTCCGAACCGCAGCCTAATTTCAATCTGCTGATTAAAATAGCCTAAGTTTTTTTGGGGGAAGATAGCAGTTCTAACCTTGGGAGAAGATAGCAGATCCAACCTTATAGATACTGCATCACAAACCAGGCCAGCTCCAAAGATTTTCAAAATGTCCAGAAATGATAGTGAAGAAATTAGAAACATTTCTTATCTTTGTGCATTGTGGCGTCAATGCCCCAAATACCGCGAATAGGGACTACGAACAAGCCTTTGAAATAAACCGAACAAGGGAACAGAAAAAACAAAGAGGACAATATGGCTGTGAGAGCATTCATCAAGCGGTTCAACAAAAAGCTATACGATAGTGACGATCCTAACGAGACCAATTGGAGCCGTTGGTATTTCCCTGTGATCAACACAGACAAGAGCCTCAAAGAAATTGATGCATATATGCAGGAGTGTCTACGCTACACGGCAGTCGAAAAACACACAAAAGCACGATTCAACTTCCGCTACGCACAGATGAAAGCACTCGGCTATAGAAGCCTTGTCAACGAATGGTACAAGTGGAAAAACAGAGAGTATGAATCGAGTTAACATTCCAAAAGCCAAGAAAAGGAGCTGCGCAGCTCCTTTTCTTTATTCCTCCTCTTCTTTATTCCTCTTCCGGTTCGTAGAGGCGGTCGATGGTCTTTGTCTTCAGCCAAGCAGCCTCTTCGGGTGTGAGGTCTGGAACGAGGGTCTCGTACACGCTAGTGTTGAAGCAGTCGATAAACATCTTCTCCTCGTCGGTGAGCAACTCCTCCACAAGCGGCGTGGTGTCTATATAGGTGCTAGTGAGTGTCATGAAGGCTAACCAGTCACCAAACTCATTCGCCTCATCCTCATAGCACAAGAGCATATTCTCGTGACGAATACCATATTGTCCTTCGCAGTACATACCTGGTTCGCACGAAGTCACCATGCCAGGCAGTATGGGCTGGTCGAGCAGGTTTTGACGCATACCCTGCGGACCCTCATGCACGCAAAGCACGTGGCCTACGCCATGGCCTGTACCATGACCATAATTGCGGTTATACTTCCACAGCGGCATACGCGCCAACACATCGAGGTGACATCCGCGAGTACCACGGGGGAACGAAGCCATTGAGAGAGCTATCATACCTTGCAACACGCAAGTATAGTCGAACGCTTCATCCTCGGTAAGCGGTCCCAAAGGGATGGTGCGGGTGATATCGGTGGTACCATCGAGGTAATGAGCACCCGAGTCGAGCAGGTAGAGTCCGCGCGGCTCGAGTACGCTACACTGCTCCGGCGTAGCCGAGTAATGTGGCAGGGCAGCATTCGCGCCGTATGCCGAGATGGGCGCAAAGCTCTCGTCAAGATAGCCCTCCATCTCCTTGCGCAAGCTGATAAGTTTGTTGGCCGCATCAATCTCCGTGATGCGCTCTCCCTGAGCCAGGGCTCCTTCGAGCCAACGGAAGAAGCGGGTCTGCACGATACCGTCCTTGCGGTAAGCCTCACGGAAGCCCTGTATCTCCGTCTCGTTCTTCAATGCCTTCTCGAGCTTCACGGGTGAAGCTGCGTCCACCACCTTAGTGCCAAAACGCCCGGTCACCTTTTCGTAGAGCGCATAGTTGAGCATCGCGCCATCGATATAGATTGGCGCATCGCAGGGCCACTCAGCGATACTCTCCACGATGCTGCCATAGGGAGCCAACACCACGCCATCGGCCGCAAGAGCCGCCGTGAGCGCAGCGTCAAACTTGCTCTCCGTGGTATACAACACAGCACGCTCTGCAGCGACCCAAAGGTATGCAATCACCACAGGCGTATGGGCAATGTCGCTACTGCGCACGTTGAGCACCCAGGCAATCTCGTCAAGGCTACTGAGAAGGATGGATCCACACCCCTTGGCAGCAATAGCCTCGCGCAGCCAAGCGAGCTTGTCGGCACGTGTACGGCCGGTATACTCCAATCCCAGTTCGAAGGCCGGAGCACTGGGCAGTGCAGGGCGGTCAGCCCAGAGGATGTCGATAAAGTCGGGACGGCTCACGACGCTGATGCCTTTGGATGCAAACAATGCCTGCATCGACTGCACCGTAGCGAGGGGCATGCAGAGGCCATCCACGCATACGATGCTATTCTCGGTCAGGTTCTCGGCCATCCACTCGGGATAGTCGAGCACGTCGGGCAAGCCCAGCTTGTGCAACTCAATCCCCGAACCCTCGAGCTGTGCAGCAGCCTGGATGAAGTAGCGCGAGTCGGTCCATAGACCCGCCTGGTCGGCCGTCACGACCACCGTACCTGCCGAGCCGGTAAAGCCCGTCACCCACTGCCTCACCTGCCAGCGCTGAGGAAGGTATTCACTACTGTGAGGATCTGTACCCGAGATGACAACAGCCCCCCACCCTTCGGTCTGCATCCACTGACGCAGTGCCTGTATCTTTTCGTTTGGAGTCATATCATTTAATTATTACTTTCTTATTATTGATAATATTGATACCCTTCTGAGGTGCTGTGAGGCGAACGCCTGTAACGGAATAGATAGTCTGTACCGCATCTGATGACACGACCTCCTCCACTGAGGTTGCAGCATCAAAGTCGAGTCGGAGTACACGTGCAGCAGCCATCTCAGCCGTAGCATCACACACAACTCTCGCTTGATTGGCAGGTAGCGCACTCACCTCCTCCACGGTACGAAAGACCGCAGCATCCTCCTCTATGGTGAACACAAACGTCATTTTCTCTTCGGTAGGCGTCAGCGATTCCTTCAACATATTACCCTCTAAGAGCGAACCAGGCAATCCCGTCACGACTTCTACTCCCTGCATCGTGATGGCGAACTTATAGTCACCTTCCACAGCCTTGACGACAACGGGTGTCGCTGCACGCAACACCTCGCCCGAAGAGGCCACGAGCCTCATGGCGCAGACGTATTCATCGTTGTTATCACCAGCCTTCACATGCTCCACGGCCAAGTCATAGGCACTCATACCCTCGGGCAACACCACATGAAAGGGAAGACAAAGGGTGGCCACACCACTCGCAGGCATGGTAAAGGGATAGTCGGTCACCTCAGTAAGAGCAAAGGTCGACAAGTTCTCCTTATCAGACTTATCATTACCAAACACTCCTTTATCATAATCATTCACATAGTTAATACCGCTACCCGTGCTACGTATCTTATGCAGGTCAGCCGTAGAGGTCTCCTCGAAGAGGTAACTACCCACCTCATCCTTGTTGTCGGAGAACATGAGGTGATTCCATCCGTTCAGTGTAGGCGATTTGAGATATTTACCTTGCGAAGAGAGCGAGTATCCCGTGCCACAAGGAGCTATGGTAAATAGTTTGTCAGCCTCCGCATCGGCGCTATAGGTGCCTGTAGCCATCAGTTTATATCCCACATTTCCGCTATTATCCTTGTCCTCGTTGTATCCTATAAAAACAGGAGCATAAGCGCTCCCGTTCTTATAATCTATGTGATACACGCCGTAATACTTCGGATTGACGACCACCGCAAAGGTGATTACCGTGCCGTCTGCAAGCGTGATAGTACCCGTATATGATCCATCGGGAACATCCTCCTTCAGTACGACATGCTTGAGGTCCGATGCATCCTTGACGAAGTCACCCGTCACGACAGCACCCGCAAGTTCGCCAAAGTACTTGCTGAGGTCTATGGGCGTATGGCTATCCACCACAAGCGTCACCTTGGCGGTGAGGTCGTTAGTGAGGTAGCGATAAGCATAGTAGGTGCCATCGGCCATCGCCACAGGGATGATATACTTGCCTAGCAATCTGGTTGCCTCCTCAATCGTATTTCCTTCGGGCTCACGCGTGTAGCCATCCGTATGACCCGCCTCACCCTTGACGAGCGGTTCGCTGCTGATAGCTGTCTGTCCTACGGCATGCTTCATGCCATGTGCCCAGTTCCACTCAAAGAACTTATACTCCCCTGCCGTGCAGTTATTATCAAAGTAATATTTCCATCGAGGATAGTAGAGGTCTTTGAGAAGTCCCTGCCATGAGCGGTACGAGTAGTCATTGAGATTCGTACCCGGTGATGACCAGGTAGCGAGGATGGTGCGAGCATTGTTATACTCATACCAGTCGGGGGTAGCCGTCGTAGCCCCCTCCACTTCGTCAGCCGCATCGCGGGCCTCCTGCGTCCACTTACCGAGACGGAAGTTGAGATTAGTACCCTTGAAGGCATCCATATCCAATATGAGTTGGAGGAAGGCATCGCGACGTACCTCGTAGAGTGCCGTGTTACCCGCATTCCTTGCGTCACGAATACCGAGCAAGAGGTCGTAGGCATAGTCGGCCATCACGCCACCGCCAAACTCCACGAGGTCATACAGGTAGTTACTCTCATAGACAGAGCCCCAATCCAAGTTGAGCGCCTTCTCTTGACTGAGCAGTTTATACACCGCATCGATCAGCATCTGTCGGCGGGCCTTAGTATAGATACCACCGGCATGGTTCAGTGTCTTACCCCATGCACTGGCAGGGTTGGCATTGAGGTTGGGACGCGCAGCCCACACATCCTCCACAGGACCTTGGATGCCATCGGCACCATATGCCAGCGGCCCCTGGCGGAGCAGGCTCCATGCCTCCTTCACCACCGCATTGTCCTTACCATAGCGGGCGATGGCATAGTTGTCGACCCACTGGGCCACGTCGGGCTTCACGCCATTCATCCAGGGGAGCTGGAAGATGAGGTCATAGGTCACGGGCGTCTGCTCGATAGCTTCGGGCGCAGCACCGATACCCTTGATGCTCTTATATTGGCTCTTGAATCTGAAATAATTATCCGTCACATTCTGCAGACGTCCCATGAGACCTGAGCGACCTCCAAAGTTGGGGATAGCGCAGAACACGCCATCCTGCGGAGCATAGCCACCGTAGGCATCAAAGGCAGGCGAGCCGTCCGAGAAGAGGTCGAGCACGATGAGTCGCCCTGCGGGCACTGCGGTGAGCGAGTATTTCTGTGTGGGGCTCCACTGCCACTGCTGTATCACCCATTGCGACCCCTTCATGGCCGCCTCCATCGCTGCATACAGCGCCTCGTAGTCCTCCATGGTACCTGCGCCGCCCCCTTCGTGGAAGGGGTCCATCGAGTAGTACTGACTCTCGCCCATCACCTCCTTGAGGCAAGCATAGTAATCGGCAGCAATCTCGGCATACTGGTCTGCGCCGATGTTCACATTCAGGAGGAGCGGACGCACGAAGTCGCCAGCCCATTTACCACCATTGCCACGAGTGGCATAGCCCGACTTGGCTTGGAAGTTGGTGGGCACCATACCCGACCAACCGGGCAACACGGGTTGCATTCCGAGACTGCGCTGTGCATCTACAATCTGCTTGGCGAGCCTCTTCTGGCGCACATACCATGCATCGTCCTGCACGCCACCGGCACCGGCCAAATCGTTGTAACCGCTCTTCACACCGGGAGCCGTACCGCCCCACCCTTCGAGGTTATTCATCGCCCACCAGGCGATGAAGGCAGGGCCAGCCACGAAGGCCTTGGCCTCCTCATCGGTGTAGCCATACTTGCGGTTACCATGAGCATCCTCCATGGTGAGGAATGCGCGCCACACCTCCTCGAGACCAACGAGCTGGAGCGGCATGTTGATACCATGCAGTGCCATCCAGTCAATCTCCTGTTGCCAACGCGTCCATGTCCATGAAGTCATCGAGTAGCCGAAGGCACAGGTGTTCAGGTAATAACGATATTTGGCATCCGAGGTGTGCATCTCAGTGGCGACAGGTAGAGGGAGTTCTGAGAGGTCGGCATAAGCAGCTCCCTTCTCCTTCACAGCCACAGTCTTCTCGTTGAGCGAGTTCCAGGCGATGTTGATGTGAGCCACGTTATTGAGATACCAGCCCAGACCTGTGGTCAACGCGCTGAGCGTCGTGCCCTTGATGAGAATCTTCCTTCCTTCACTGCCGAGGACAAACACCTCCTGCCTTGAGTTCATCGAGGGATCAAGCACAAAGAGGAACTTCTTGGCAGTACCCTTGCCACCGATACGGTTTACGAGAGCCACCACGGCCTCGGGATTTTCCACGACAGGAGCCTCCATATATCTTAGCGTAATGGTACCGCTCTCCTCATCCACCACGATGCTCCAGGTATAGCCAGCAATCTCGTCGGCGGCAAAGAGGTCTGTATCAAACTCCCCTTCGAGGAACATGTCGGGCACGCTCTCTCCATCGTAGGTCACCGTGACCTCCTCACCCTGTGGGGCATCGACTACGAAGCGGTACTCCGTGAGCTCTTCGACCTCCTCATACGAGAACTCTATCCTGAAGGCCTTGGCATTCATGGTCGTATTCTCCGTCACGAAGCCGAAGGAGAACGCCCCGCCGAGGTCCACACCATCCGGCAAGGTCACTTCAAACCAATCGTCCGTAGCACCTGAGGCATCCCATGCACCACAGCAGTAAGTGCCGTTCGCCCCGTCAAGCATAGGAGCAAAGGTCTTTCCATTGTTTCCCTTGAGCCAGGTCTCCTTGAGGACGATGGGCTCGCCCGCTGCGTTGTAGAGCACGAAGGAGTCAAAGCTCATGCGCTTGGCGCCGTTCTTATAATATGCCCCCGACTCAGTGAGCACAAAGCGCAGCGTGTTGTAAGCTGCCTCGCAGGCTATCTGTCCCGAGGTGTAATGCATCTTCCCGTTCTGTGCCGTAGCCGCCGTCGTGCAGGCTACAGACGGATACTCCATCAGCTGAAACCTCAGTCCCGAACTCTTGTCACAGTAGAGCGGTTGCCCAGCCGAAGGGTTGTCGAGGCTCACATACTTGCCGTCGGCCCGGGCGATGGTCACCAGGCCATCCGTCTCGACGATGGTCCACTCATAGGGTTGGTCGCCTATCACGGCATTCCAGTGCCTTCCACCTTCAGCCTGACGTGCATACTTACCATCCGCATTGCGCATCCTCCACTTGCCTGCAGCGCCCACCTCGAAGTAGATGGCGCGAGGATTGGCATTAAGGCTAATGCTATGGGTGGTGTGTCCTGGCTCGTGGATGTCCAATGTTTGGATATCAAGATAGAGCCCTGTGGAGTTCTCCTTGAGAGTATACCTACGATTTGCCTCGGGTGCAAACTCGGCCCATGCCGTAGCCACACTGCATAGCGTGAGCAGTAGCATCACAAGAGATTTCTTTTTCATAGTTTGCATTGCTATTATTGTTTTCCATCTATAATATTCACAAAAGTAGTAAAAGCTGAGCAAAACTCCAAATATTTAGAGGACTATATGTTTACACAAAAGGCCAGCGCGAACCGAAGGTCAACGCCCATAGGGACTAAAGCAATGACACGAGGCGTTTTGAACAACACCTATATTATCGCCATGAGGAAACGATTTCTAACGACTATTCGGCTTGCGTTTTTGTACATTTCCACATTGCATATTTGTACAATATAACTTGTCGAATCGTACAATTTTAAATCCTTAGGTGCACAATATTCAATGCAAAATAAACACACTACACACTAACAAACAAGCATTTACAAAAAAACACATAAACAACATTTGATGGGACATATCATGACTACAGCCGGTAATCCACAAACCTTGGTCCGCGCGAATTAGAGATAAGAATTGTCCTAATATACCGAGGAGAAAAGCGACATAGTTGGTCGATGTCCATGTTCGGGAGAGAGGTGCAGTACGGCTCGGCAGTGCAGCTCGATAGGCTGCTGTGGGGTGTGGTCCATAATGCACTTTATTGGTTTTGATGGTGCGAAGATACGAAATGTTTTCCGATTGTGCAAGGGTAGACAGTAGACAGTAGACAATTAAAATACGCTCTGTCTCCCGATGGGCGAAAATAGTGACTGGTAAAAACTCTTATTTTTGTATTAGATATACGTAGTATATATAATACTTAAATAAGCCTCTATATATAGGGGCATACTCGGCAGCCGATACAGCGCAGGGTATCTGTCTACTGTCTACCTTTTTTTCGCGTGGCGCACGCGCATAATGCGCATATCCCGTCGTCAACAAATTAGGAATTAGGAGTTAGGATTTAGGAATTAGGATTGCCGCAGGTGTTTCGCTGGTCTGCCGCAGGTGCGGCAGCGTGCGGTGCAGGGCTGCTCCGCGCAGGGAGGGAGGCTACGCAAGGGCGCGAGGCAGGTGCGGCAGCGCGAAAATCCGAAAAATCATTTCTTTCTCATTATCAACACACTAAGCAAAAGAACTTTGCAGTACTTTGCAGTACTTTGCAGTAAGTCGGAGCATCAAAATCCTGTATAGTATCTTTGCAGCGTCAATAAGACGACAGTCTACAGTCACCATCCGGAGGGTGTACGAATAGACGGTGTCTCTTGGCAGAAAAGCGTTCTTTGAAATATCGTTCCTTACTTTTTGGACTGAAGAACATAAAGACATTTTAGACTGCCCCGCTTGTATTCTTTTGCTCTTATGTCAAAAAAGACGATGACGTAACCATTGATCAGACACATCGGTCTGCTCCTGCGGGATACAAAAAAACAATAGGGCAGGAAAATCCTACCCTATACCTTTAATCCACGACCTTTAACCCAACGCGTCAGTCCTTCAGCTCGAGCAATACGACGTTCTCCACGTGATGGGTGTGTGGGAACATGTCGACAGGTTGTACCTTCAACACCTTGTACTTCACGTCGAGCAGGCTGAGGTCACGGGCCTGCGTGGCGGGATTGCAGCTCACATAGACGATGCGCTTGGGCTCGGCAAAGAGGATGGTGTCGATGACATCGTTGTGCATACCGGCACGGGGAGGGTCGGTGATGATGACATCGGGACGACCATACTGGTTGATGAACTCCTGGTTGAGGATGTCCTTCATATCGCCAGCAAAGAAAAGGGTGTTGTCGATGCCGTTGATGGCCGAGTTGACCTTGGCATCCTCAATAGCTTCGGGTACGTACTCGATACCGATGACCTGGCGTGCCTTGCGCGACACGAAGTTGGCGATGGTGCCCGTACCGGTATAGAGGTCGTAGACGAGTTCGTCGCCTGTGAGACCGGCAAACTCGCGTGTTACCTTATAGAGGTTATAGGCCTGGCGACTGTTGGTCTGGTAGAATGACTTGGGACCTACCTTGAACTTCAGTCCCTCCATCTCCTCAATGATGTGGTCGTCGCCCTTGAACACATGAATGGGTAGGTCACCGATGGTGTCGTTACACTTGTTGTTGATGACGTAGATGAGCGAGGTGATCTCGGGCCATGTGTCAGCCATGAACTGAAGGAGCTGCAACATCTGTGCCTCCTCCTCGGGAGCTACGATCTTGAACTGCATCACGACCATGAGGCCAGTCAACTTTTTGGAGTTCAGGAGTTCAGGAGTTTTCGCTTCGCTCGAGAGTGCAGACGATGGACCGTTCGAAGAATTCTCATTAGCGCAATCATCAGTCGTTACATTTGTCTGTACTCCTGTAACTCCTATACTCCTATACTCCTGACAGGCATCGCCGTCAGCAACACGTATCATCATATTGCGGAGCATGCCCTCCTGCGAACGCAGGTCGAAGAAGGTGAGTCCCTGCTCGTAGGCATAGTCGCGCACGCCGTTGCGGATGCGGTTGCAGATATCATCCATGAGGTGACACTCGTCGATGGCGAGCACCTTGTCGAAGGCTCCAGGGATATGGAATCCCACGGCATTCATCTGGTCATACTTGAAGTCCTTTTCTACTTCTTCCTGCGTGAGCCAACGCTTGTTGCTGAAGGTAAACTCGAGTTTGTTGCGATAGCGCTCGGTCTGCTCGGAGCCGAGGATGGGCGATATCTCGGGGAGCTCGATCTTGCCGATGCGCACGAGGTTGTCGGTCACCTGCTTCTGCTTGTAGCGTATCTGCTCCTCATACTTGAGGCACTGCCACTTACAGCCTCCACACACGCCGAAATGCTTGCAGAAGGGTTCGCTGCGCAGGGGTGAATATTCGTGGAACTTCACGGCCACTGCCTCGGCATAGCTGTGCTTCTTGCGCTTCACCTGGAGGTCTACCACGTCGCCGGGCACCACGTAGGGCACGAACACGACCATATCATTCACACGCGCCAAGGCCTTGCCTTCAGCTGCTACGTCGGTTATCGTTACTTTCTCCAACAGAGGGAGTTCTTTTTTCTTTCTGGCCATTATTCTTGTTTTTAGGAGTTCAGGAGTCAGGAGTGCAGAAGTGCAGACAATAGTCCTGAACGGGGGTTAATGTTTGTTTTTAGGAGTTCAGGAGTCAGGAGTGCAGAAGTGCAGACAATAGTCCTGAACGGGGGTTAATGTTTGTTTTAGAAGTTCAGGAGTCAGGAGTGCATACGTAGTCTGCTCGCTGTTTTCCTTCTTCGTTCACTCAATCCTTTTATTTTTCCGGGTTGTTATTTAGGAGCCAGGAAAGTTGTCCTGTATTCCATTGTTATTAATAATTCCTTTACAATATGAAGTCAACAACTTACTTGCCTCTTCGAGAGCCATGAAGAGAGACTGGTATTGCTGTTCATCAACATATTCCAAATCTCGAGCCAAAATAACATAGTTCCGACATTCAGCCAGACTACCCTCTGCAATGTTAAGAAAACGCAGCTTGTCAGCCTTGCTCAGTTTCTTGTAACCCTCTGCGATATTGGCTTCAATCGACACCGCAGCTCTTCGAAACTGCGAGGTAAGCCCAAAAGTCTCATCTTTCGGGAACCCACGAGTCAGACGGTATACTAACAATGTAAATATGTGCGCCTTCTGCCAAGCAACTACACTCTCAAACGAATATGACGTCGGTTCGTACATGCCATTAATTTCAGTTTAAACAGTTGTCCGAACTTCAGGCTTTTTTTTACTTGTTTTTGTCAATCTCAAGCATTTGTCAGAACTCCTGAACTCCTGACTCCTGAACTCCTTACTTTATCATCATCTTCACCTGACGGAGTTCGTTGCCGCAGTCGTAGAAGGTATTGTCTATCTTCACATTTGTAGCTCGCTCGAGGAGCACGCTGCTGTTGTTCCAATGGAAGGGGGCATAGTCCTCGTTGTGGCGGATGGTATTGCCCTCCCACAGCAAGCCGTCGATAGACTTGGCATAGAGGAGCGGATGGTCGAAGGTCTCGAACTCATTGTTCACGATGCGGATAGCATGCTTCTTACCTCCGTGGAAGTACTCCTTCTGTGCATTGAGGTTGGGTATCTCGGGATAGATGCTGATGATGGCATTGGTGAACTGGAACATGCAGGTGAGCGAGTTGACGAAGCGGTTGCGGCGAATGAGCACGTCGCGACAAGCACCTGTCTCGTACCAACCGTTACAGTCGCCACAAAGGAGGATAGCGGTGCCCGAGGTGTGATCGAAGAGGTTGTCCTCCACCACCGTGCGTTTGGGAGTGCTGAAGAGTGTGCCGCGAGCGCGGTTGTTACGGATAAGGTTATCGGCAAAGTACACCTCGGGAGTCCAGGTGAGGTTCTCGATACCATAACCCTCGGCAGCACTGATCTCGGCAGGCAGTGCATCAGCAAAGCGGATGATGAATTCCTTGGCACCATGCAAACCCTTGAGCTGTGAGCCTTGAGCATCGAGCTCTGAGATCTCAGCAATAGTGGTCACGAAGGGCTTAGCAGAACCGCCCACGAGCTCCATCGTGTTGGAGCGTACAAACTGCACCTCATCGCCTACGTAGCCCCAGTCGAAGCCCCATGCCTGACCATGCATGTAGCGACCCTTCACGGTGTAGTCATCGATGCGTTCCATCACCTTGAGATAGGTGCCATGTACGTTGATAGCGTCGTCCATCATAGCCTCGTAGAGTCCGTTCACAGAGCGTATCTTGCCCTTACAACCCGAGAAGTGAGTAGCATCGGCCTGTGTAGTAAAGTAGCGGGGATCGTCGTCACCACGGAGGCATACGCAAAAACCGTCGAGGGTGATATTCTCGCTCATCTGTGCCAGGAGACCCATACCCTCGGCATAGTGTACCTTCACATTCTCCAAGCGAGTGTCGGTGGCATGACTCACGAAGACACCCGGTGAGGGACGCTCATAGCTGCGCATGGCCACGATAGTACCCACAGGAAGTCGGCTATCCTTCCAAGCGGGAGCGAGGAAGGTGCGCTCATCAATCTGCTGCACCTGATGCACGGGAGTGCCTATATCACCCGTCTTGTAGAGGATACGGCGTGTCACCGGGTCGAAGGCGATACCCCACCCTGGACGCATAGCCCAGCCCTCGCCATAGTGCTCAAAAGCGCCATGGTCGGTGACACGGGCGTTGACCCACGGAGCTACACGGAAGGTGATACCCTGCTCGGCATCGTTCTTCACGACCTCGGCTTGAGCGATATGTGGTGTGGCAAAGTCGATGCTGAAGTTACGGAGCGTGCACTCCTCGGTGCCCACCACACTCAAGGGGAGCATGCGGCCATGGAAGACGAAGTCGGCTCCACAGCCATCTAAGGTAAGTCCTGTGAAACCCTCGATGGCAATGCCTACGGCACGGTCCTTGTGTTGGTCGTGGTTGGAGATGTAATACTCGCGATGCGCTGCACTCTCGGGATAGAAGTCATATATTCCCGGAGCAAAGCGTATGGTCACCGCCTTGCCTGCAGCCTCGGCCTTGACCTGGGTGAGCATCTGCTCAACGAGTCCTGCAACATCGGCACCGGTATTGGGAACAATGCCATATGAAGCGGCATCATATACCTTCTCGGCACGCAAACCTGCAATGGCGAGTAGGCCTAAACAAAAGAATAAAATACGTTTCATGATGTCTTAAATTCATTTATCCGACAAAGATACGAATAAACGAGCGAAAACATACCAAGCTTGCTTGGATATTTTTCTCAGCGAGTGAGAGTATCTAAACGACCTCAGTCGTAAAGATACGAATAAACGAGCGAAAACATATCAAGCTTGCTTGGATATTTTTCAAAGCGAGGGAGAGTATCTAAACGACTTCAGTCGTAAAGATACGAATAAACGAGCGAAAACATATCAAGCTTGCTTGGATATTTTTCTCAGCACCGACGCGGAGCACACTGCAAATAATCACCGACCCATCAAGTAAGCCTTGAAATCCTCAAACCGAGCCGTCATGGATACCGACTGCTTCGTGCCGCTCATGAAGACTTGCAACTTCTCAGGGATGGCAACCTCGGCCTTAATGATACCCTCTACCGTGTCACGGAACTTGGCCGGATGAGCCGTCTCGAGAAACACTCCCTGCTCGCCAGGCTGTAACATGTCTGAGAGGGCACGGTATCCACAGGCACCATGAGGGTCAAGAAGATAGCCCGTGCGATGATAGGTCTCGGCGACAACCTCGGCAATCTGTTCATCGGTATAGGTAGCGCCGCTGATAAGACTACAGATGGCCTCGTGTGAGTGACCATAGAGGTCGAGGATACGGGCAAAGTTGCTCGGGTCGCCCACGTCCATGGCATTGGCAATGGTCTGCACAGAAGGACGAGGCACATATTCGCCCGTCTGTAGATATTGGTAGAAGATGTCGTTGCGATTGTTGGCAGCAATGAAGCGTTTGATGGGGAGCCCCATGCGGTGCGCAAAGAGTCCGGCACAGAGGTTGCCGAAGTTACCACTGGGCACGCAGATAACCAGTTCATCGGCCTTGCCCTGACGCTTCATCTGGGCATAGGCATAGAAATAGTAGAACGCCTGCGGCAGGAAGCGGGCCACGTTGATGGAGTTGGCCGAGGTGAGGCTCATGTGGGCGATGAGGTCGGCATCCATGAAGGCATTCTTTACCAAACGCTGACAATCATCAAACGCGCCATCTACCTCGAGAGCTGTGATATTCTGTCCCAAGGTGGTGAACTGCGCCTCCTGTATGTCGCTCACCTTACCCTTTGGATAGAGTACATAGACGTGGATACCCTCTACACCGAGGAAGCCATTGGCCACGGCCGAACCCGTATCACCCGACGTAGCGACAAGGACATTGACGATATCTCTTCCCATACGTTCTTGTCCATTGTCCGTTAATCCTGCTGCGCAGGCTTTTCCTCCTCCTTGCTCGGCATAGCCCAAGCCGGCTTGGCTCTGCTCTCGCTTCGAACGTCGGTTGTCCGTTGTCTGTTGTCTATTAAAATACCCCAGCAGACGGGCCATGAAGCGTGCACCTACATCCTTGAAGGCCAACGTAGGGCCATGGAAGAGCTCAAGCGAGTGGATGCTGCCATCGACATGCCTCACGGGAGCATCGAAAGCCAAGGTGTCATACACGATATGACGCAGGTCATCGGCTGGGATATCCTCGCCGAAGAAGGCGTCGGCCACGTGATAGGCTATCTCCTGGAAAGTCATTTCGGTAATGCCATCGAAGAATTCTTGCGTCAGTGGCTTTATTCGTTCGGGCATATATAGGCCACGATCGGTGGCGAGTCCGCGCACTACCGCCACATCCAAAGAGACGAGGGGCGCTTGCTGATTGGTGCTATAGTATTTCATCTTATGAACGTTTTAATCAAGTTAAGGGGCAAATGTACGAAAATAATTTCAATAACCATAAAAAGCCGCCCATCATACTAAAAACCGTTAATACATCCGCTGCTGTGTTAATTTGTCGTAAATATTAAACAAAACGTTAATAACGAACATAGAAAAGCATTATCTTCGCAACACAAAAGTTAACCATCGAGCATTAATTAACTAAAAACAACATTATAATGATGAAAACAACTATTAAAAAAATCCTTGGTTACTCAGCCCTCATGCTGGGTAGTGCCTTCGTGGCAGGTGTCACCACCTACAAACTCTTGGAGAAACACGCCATGCAGGATAGTGTCGCTACGACACAGAAAGAAGATGTGTGGGCAATGCCCACAGCCCTCTTCGAGAGCAAGTCCACACAGCCCATCGACTTGACTGAGGCAGCAGACCGCTCCATTCATGCCGTAGTGCACATCAAGTCGACCCAATTGGGAAGAACACAGACCATACAGCAGATGCCAGACCTCTTCGACTTCTTCTTCGGTGATGGCACAGGACGCCAGCAACAGATACGCACACAGCCCCGCGTGGGTTTCGGTTCAGGAGTCATCATCTCAGAGGATGGCTACATCGTGACCAACAACCACGTCATCGAAGGAGCCGACGAGATAGACGTGAAGCTCAATGACAACCGCGAGTTCAAGGGTAAGCTCATCGGCACCGACCCCAACACCGACCTTGCCTTGATAAAAATCGAGGGCGACGACTTCCCCACCCTGCCCATCGGCAACTCTGATGCCCTCAAAGTAGGCGAATGGGTACTAGCCGTAGGTAACCCCTTCAACCTCACCTCTACCGTCACCGCTGGTATCGTGAGCGCAAAGGCACGTTCATTGGGCGTATACAACGGAGGTATCGAGTCGTTCATCCAAACCGATGCTGCCATCAACCAAGGCAATAGCGGTGGGGCACTCGTAAACGCACGTGGCGAGCTCGTAGGCATCAACGCCGTACTCTCCTCACCAACAGGCGCCTATGCCGGCTACGGCTTCGCTATCCCCACCAGCATCATGACTAAGGTAGTGAGCGACCTGAAAGAGTTTGGCACCGTACAACGCGCCATCCTCGGCATCAGTGGCCATGACCTTGACGAGCGTACCAAAGATAAGGACTTGGGCACCGTAGAAGGCGTCTATGTGGCAGAGGTAACCGATGGTAGTGGTGCCAAGGCCGCGGGCATCGAACCAGGCGATGTCATCATCAGAATTGCCGAGAAGAAGGTACATAATATGGCCGAATTGCAAGAAAACCTCACCATGTATCGTCCGGGCGACAAGGTGGAAGTAACCATCCTACGCAACAAGAAGGAAAAGACCCTCGATGTAACCTTGAAGAACATGCAAGGCAACACTGAGGTAGTGAAGAAGTTCGACCTCTCCATGTTGGGTGCAGCCTTCAAGCCCATCAGCGATGATGTAAAGCGCCACCTCGGCGTAAGCTACGGACTCGAAGTGACAGGCGTCGACAAGGGTAAGTTTGCCGATGCTGGCATCAAGAAGGGTTTCGTCATCCTCAAGGTCAACGGCGATAAGATCACTAGCGAAGAGGACTTAGCCAATGCACTGAAAGAAGCTAACCAATCGCCTGAGCGCGTACTCTTCATCTCCGGCTACTATATGTCGGGCCGCCGTGCCAACTACGCCGTAGAGCTCTCGAGCGAAGAGTGATGAGCTATAAGTGATGGAGCTTAAGTCTTGAGCGATTGAAAACACCATTTGTCAACTTACAATAAAAGCTCCCGGCTATTTCCAGGAAACAGTGGATTTAGTCGGGTGCTTTAGTTATTTTTCCACAAAAACATTGATTCTTACAGAAAAAAGCAGTATATTCGCGCCTAATTTGGTTTATTGACTTAAAATACGTATTCTATACCTCAATGAGACAGCTTAAAATTACCAAGAGTATTACCAACCGCGAGAGTGCTTCGTTGGACAAGTATCTGCAAGAGATTGGCCGCGAAGAGTTGATTACAGTAGAAGAAGAGGTAGAACTCGCACAGCGGATCCGCAAGGGAGACCGCGTAGCTTTAGAGAAGCTCACTCGCGCCAACCTCCGCTTCGTGGTTTCGGTAGCCAAGCAATATCAGAACCAAGGCCTCAGCCTCCCCGACCTCATCAACGAGGGTAACCTCGGACTCATCAAGGCCGCAGAGAAGTTTGACGAGACTCGTGGTTTTAAGTTCATCAGTTATGCCGTATGGTGGATACGTCAGTCTATCCTTCAGGCATTAGCCGAGCAGGCACGTATCGTACGCCTCCCCCTCAATCAGGTAGGCTCGCTCAACAAGATTAGCAAGGCCTTCTCAAAGTTTGAGCAAGAAAATGAGCGTCGCCCCTCAGCCGAGGAGTTGGCCGACGAGCTCGACATTCCCGTGGATAAGATTGCCGACACGCTGAAGGTGTCAGGTCGCCATATCTCTGTGGATGCTCCCTTCGTGGATGGTGAAGACAATAGCCTCCTCGACGTACTCGTTAACGATGACTCCCCCATGGCAGACCGCTCACTCGTAAGCGAGTCACTCTCTACCGAGATCGACCGCGCCCTCTCTACACTCACCGAACGCGAGAAGGAGATTCTGCAGATGTTCTTCGGCATTGGCATGCAGGAGATGACACTCGAAGAGATTGGTGATAAGTTTGGTCTCACACGTGAGCGCGTGCGTCAAATTAAGGAAAAAGCTATCCGCCGCTTGCGCCAGAACTCACGTAGCAAGCTCTTAAAGACCTACTTGGGATAATTCCACAACAACGCATAATAATTTTTTAGGTACGCACACGCATGAACAAGTGGAAGATTACTCTTTTTTGTCTGCTAGGCATGTTGCAGATGTCGGCCTTTGCTGATGAGCCACAAAGGGTATACCTGTTCGGTGTAGCCACAAATCTCAACGACTCTACGGTATACATCACCGACGTACAGCACCTCGATAGCTTGACAATAAACCCCGACGGTTCGCTAACAAACCACGTTGGTTACACACTACAGTTGAAGGTATACCTCGAAGGGACACTGAACGAAACATACCAAACATGCGCTGTCATCTATTCCGACAAAAAGAAAAAGTTGACAAAGCGTTTTTCAAATGTACAAAGAAGACTCCAACACAAGAAAGATAAAAGGCCGCACTTAATCAGCAAGGAGTCTTTCCAGTTTCAGAAATTATAACTAGATGAAGCACTACTCTTCGATATTCAAAAACCTCATGTACACGATGTCAATACTTTTCTGTATGACGTCGTGTCATTGGTTTAGGCACGAAGAGGAGCACATCTATGACCGCACGGTGTTGGTCTATATCGCCGCAGAGAACAGCCTCTCATCATTCTACCGAGACGACATCAACGAAATGCTCGAAGCGGCTGGCGATATACCCTCAAATAGCCGTCTAATTGTCTACCTAGACGACATACAGCATCCCCGCCTTATCTCCATAGAAAAGTCCCAAGAGGGAATAGCCACCAAGAACACACTTCACCAGTATGAAAAAGAGCAGGACTCGGGCGACCCCGAGACACTGCACACGGCCATGGAATGGGTAGTAAAGCACTACCCGGCACACAGCTACGGATTGGTACTATGGTCGCATGGAGACGCATGGCTCCCCGCTAAAGCACCCATGCAACGCAGCATCTGCATTGACAACAACCAGAATAGCAGCTATAGTGACCAAGGAAGCAAGATGAACATCGCAGATGTTGCCGATGCACTCTCCACCTTTCCCAGAATGGAGTTCATCCTATTTGATGCATGCTTTATGCAATCAGTAGAGGTCGCTTACGAGTTGCGCCACGTGACCAAATCTATCATCGCATCCCCAGCAGAGATTCCTGGCCCCGGTGCCCCTTACCACCGCATAGTAAAACCAATGTTCGAGACGACCTACAACGCCAACCTCATCGCAGAGGAGTATTTCAAAGCCTACAATGATGACGATAGGGAAAGCAGCCTACAGAACTATGGCGTATTGTTATCTGTGGTCGATTGTGATCTCCTCGAGAGCTTCGCATCCCTCACGGCAGAGATGATTATAAAATACGCATCCGAAGAAACTGAGCTGGCGATGGACAGCATACAGCGCTATTGCCCCAGACCAAGCAGCTCACGTCCCAACTACTATGACATGAACGGATACATGCTACGCCTCATCACCCAGGAGGCCGACTATCTCCGTTGGAAGAGCCTACTCGACCAAACGGTGCCCTATGCTGCAGCCACACCTTGGTGGTACTCCATCTACAGCTATCAAGCCCAAGAGTTTGTCGACCTAAACACATACAGCGGCATATCGTGCTACATACCGCAGAGCGAGTCAACCAACCTGAACACACTATTCCACACCACCTCATGGTATAGAGTCGCTGGATGGCAACAATTAGGCTGGTAATCGACTTTAAAATTTAATTCTTCGTTTATTCATCTCCATAGCCAACGGCCTACACCATAGATATAGAGCCTAGGAATCTTTCCCCTAAACCCAGTTCGCTACTACCAGCCCCCTGGAGTATGCAAACAGACCGCCACCATCCACCCATCATCCAACACAGGCGCACTATCAACAGGGGAGACATCACACATTTACCTATCTTTTCAACAATCAAAACAAACACATTTGTTAATTATGCTTATAAAACAGCATAATAAATGTTAACAAATTAGGTTTTTATTGAGCGGTCATATACATTTGTGGCATGAAAAAGTACACCACAATCATATTAGGTCTTATCATGAGCTGCTCATTTCTCGCCTTGCTATCATTACAGGTGAGATACATCAACGAGATTGCGAGGATGCGCCATGAGCAATTCGACGAATCGGTGAAGCGCAGCCTATACAATGCCGCACACAAGCTCGAGCTCCAAGAGACAAAGCGTCTTCTGGAAAAAGACGCCAAAGAGGCCAAGGCGACTGAGCTACTCAGTCGTCAGAAAATAGAAGTGGTGACCCGCCAATACGAATATAAGAGCGACGGCAAGGTTTCATCTTTTGGCATGCGCACCATCGTCATTCCACAGCACCCCAAGCAAGAGACCAACATCCCCGAGACATCACGCTCACTACAAGAGGTCATACGCAACCGTTATACACACCAACGTTCCTTAATCGACGAGGTGGTATACAAAATGCTCTACACCCCTAGCAACCTCCCCCTTGAGCAACGTATCGATTTTCATGCACTCAACCTCGACCTACAAGCCGAGTTGCTCCACAATGGTATAGAAATCCCTTATCAATTTACCATACACACAAGCAATGGACGCGAGATCTATCGAAGCGATAACTATAAGGCAGACTGCGATGAGGGTTCCTACTCACAGATCCTTTTCGGAAACGATCCGCCCAACAAGATGGGATTGTTAAAAATTAATTTTCCCACGGTGAACAGTTACATATTCAGTTCTGTTCGTTTTATGATACCAGCACTATTTTTCACGATTGTTCTGTGTATCACCTTTCTCTACACGCTATATACCGTGTTGAGACAGAAAAAAGTTACAGAGCTTAAAAATGACTTTATCAACAACATGACGCACGAGTTCAAGACTCCCATCTCGACTATCTCTTTGGCATCGCAGATGCTGACCGATAGCGCAGTGTCCAAGTCGCCCCAGATGCTACAACACATCACTGGCATCATCAGCGACGAGACCAAGCGACTGCGTTTTCAAGTGGATAAGGTCTTGCAGATTTCGCTTTTCGATAACCAAAAAGGCTCAATGAAGATGAGCGAAATTGACATCAACGACCTATTGAGTGGCGTTGTCAACATCTTCGCACTCAAGGTAGAGAAGAATGGCGGTACCATCACCACACATATCGAATCCGAGGATGCCACCATATATGCCGATGAGATGCACATCACGAATGTCATCTTTAACCTCATGGACAATGCTATCAAGTACAAGCGAGACGAGGAACCTCTACGCCTCACTATACACACTTGGAACGAGGGAGACAAGTGTTGCATCTCCATCCAAGATAATGGAATAGGCATCAAGAAAGAAAATCTTAGGCGCATATTCGACCGATTCTACCGTGTACACACGGGCAACCGCCACGATGTCAAGGGATTCGGACTCGGATTGGCCTACGTAAAGAAAGTCATACAAGACCACCACGGAAGCATTCGTGCCGAGAGCGAGCTTGGGGTGGGAACAAAGTTTATAATCGTTTTACCATTGTTAAATAGCAAGTAATTATGGCCGAAAAATTAAACATTTTGCTGTGCGAAGATGATGAAAATCTTGGCATGTTGTTGAGAGAGTATTTGAATGCTAAAGGCTATGCAGCAGACCTCTGCCCCGATGGCGAGGAGGGATACAAAGCTTTCACGAAGAACAAATATGACTTGTGCGTCTTTGATGTGATGATGCCCAAGAAAGACGGATTCACCTTGGCACAAGAGATTCGCCAGACCGACACAGAGACCCCCATTATCTTCCTCACAGCCAAGACCTTGAAGGAAGACATCCTTGAGGGTTTCAAAATTGGTGCCGATGACTACATTACCAAGCCCTTCAGCATGGAAGAGTTGACATTCCGCATCGAAGCCATCCTTCGTCGCGTACATGGCAAGAAGAACAAGGAGGTGAGCAGCTATAAGTTAGGCCGTTTTACCTTCGATGCCCAGAAACAATTATTATGCATCGATAACCGTCAGACCAAGCTCACCACGAAAGAGTCTGAACTGCTTGCGCTCCTCTGCGCCAACGCCAACGAGATACTACAACGCGAGTTTGCTCTTAAGACCATATGGCTCGACGACAATTTCTTCAATGCTCGCAGTATGGATGTATATATCACTAAGCTCCGCAAACACCTCAAGGAGGACGAGTCTGTAGAGATTATCAACATCCACGGAAAAGGCTACAAGCTCATCATCCCCAGCGAGTCGTAAGCAATAAATAATAAGCCGTGACTCACGGCTTATTTTACTCTTTGCTATATAAGAGAAGGGAGCGCTCTCGAGCACTCCCTTCTCCTGTTTCTTCTTACGATTAGGTTTATTGGTATTTCTTGTTCAACCAGATATACAACACCAAACCTACAATCATCGCGCCAAATGATCCGAACTGGATAGCGTTTATGTTGTTCCAACCCAAGAGATGGCTAAGAATCAACAACACAGCAGCAAGGACGATAACGATGATACCCAAATTTTGCAAAAGTCCTTTCATAATGTTATTCTAATTTTAGTTTATTCTTGCTAACAAAGTGCAAAGAAACACAATAATCTCCAATTGAAAAAATAATTTCCCATAAATCTCCTTAAAAGTAAAAGAAATCACAAGTAAACAGGCATAACCTTCACTAAATCGTTTTTTTTCGCTAAATTTGCAACTTATTAGTATATATTGTATAGATATGGCCTGCATACTACATATTGAGACCGCTACCGACGTGTGTTCGGTGGCACTGAGCGAGGACGGAGCTGTACTCTTCTCAAAGGAAGACCACGATGGTCCCCAACATGCCGTAACCTTAGGCGTATTTGTCGATGAGGTGCTCTCCATGGCCGACAGCCATGCCAAGCCCATCGATGCCGTAGCTGTTAGCTGTGGCCCTGGCTCCTACACAGGTCTTCGCATCGGTGCCTCCATGGCCAAGGGTATCTGCTACGGGCGCAACATCCCCCTCATCGCACTGCCCACGCTGAAGGTGCTAAGTGTGCCTGTGCTCCTCATGGACGAGTTTCCCGAGAATGCTCTGCTCTGCCCCATGATTGATGCACGCCGTATGGAGGTCTATTCCGCCATCTACGATCGAGCATTGAACGCGGTGAAGGAGGTGAGTGCCGACATCATCGATGGTGACTCCTATAAGGAGTATCTCGACAAGGCTCCCGTATACTTCTTCGGTAACGGTGCAGCCAAGTGCAAGGAGGTCATCAAGCACCCCAACGCCCGCTTCATCGACGGCATCGAGCCCCTCGCACGTTGGATGTTCCCTTTGGCCGACAGAGAGTTTATGAACGAATCGTTCCAAGATGTAGCCTACTTTGAGCCCTTCTACTTGAAAGAGTTTGTGGCTACAGTAGCAAAGAATAAAGTTTTTTGAGAAACAATGAAATACAACACCCAAGAAAAAGCGTTGCCGCTACCCGAGTATGGCCGTGCCGTACAGAAGATGGTCGACCATGCTCTCACGATTGAGGACCGTACCGAACGTCAGCGTTGCGCCAACACCATCATTGCTGTGATGGGCAACATGTTCCCCCAGTTGCGCGACGTGGCAGAGTTTAACCACAAATTGTGGGACCACCTTGCCGTGATGGCCGACTTCAAGCTCGACATCGACTACCCCTACGAGCTTGCCGACCCCGCCACCATGCATCCCACTCCCGAGCGACTCCCCTACCCCAAAGACAATATCCGCTACCGCCACTATGGCCGTTGCATTGAAAAGATGATGAAAAAGGCATGCGAGATGCCCGAAGGCGAGGAGCGCGACGAACTATTACGTCTCATCGCTGCACAGATGAAGAAAGATTACGTTTTGTGGAACAAGGATGGTGTTGAGGACAGCAAGATTGTCGAAGACATACGAGACTATTCAAACGGCCAGATCAACCTAAACGAAGAAAAGCTCAACCTCGGTGTCTACCGTGCCCCCCAACAACAGTTCAAGCCAAACGGCAAGAACCAAAAGAAAAAGAACAAGAAGAAATATTAAATAAATTCAGAATTGTGAATTATGAATTCTTATCAAAAATTCAGAACAAACCATCAAGAGTTCATAATTTAGAATTCAGAATTCAGAATTTCAAATCATGGCTTCATTCATCATCGAAGGCGGACATCGTCTGCAAGGAGAGATAACTCCACAAGGAGCAAAGAACGAAGTACTTCAAGTACTTTGTGCCACCTTGCTCACACGAGAAAAGGTGACGATCAACAACATTCCCGACATCCTTGATGTGAACAACCTCATCACCATGATGCGTTCGATGGGCGTTGTGGTAGAGCGTATTGGTATGGGAAGTTTCAGTTTCCAAGCCACCAATATCGATGCAAGCTACCTCGAGAGCGATGAGTTCCTCAAGCTATGTTCCAGCTTACGTGGTTCAGTGATGCTTATGGGTCCCATCCTCGCACGCTTTGGCCGTGTACTCATCAGCAAGCCTGGTGGCGACAAGATAGGCCGCCGACGTCTCGACACCCACTTCGTGGGTCTCATGAAGCTCGGCGCCTCCTTCGCCTACAACGAGGATCGTGGGGTATATGAGCTCAAGGCCGACCAACTCAATGGTACTTACATGCTGCTCGATGAAGCCTCGGTGACCGGCACGGCAAACATCATCATGGCCGCCGTATTGGCTCAGGGTACCACAACCATTTATAATGCAGCCTGCGAGCCCTACATTCAGCAGCTCTGCCGCATGCTCTGCCGCATGGGAGCCAAGATTGACGGCATCGCCAGCAACCGCCTCGTCATCACTGGCGTGGAGGAGTTGCATGGATGCGAGCACACCGTGCTCCCCGACATGATTGAGGTAGGCAGCTTTATCGGTATGGCCGCTATGACCCGTAGCGAGCTCACCATCAAGGGAGCCTCCATCGAGAACCTCGGCATCATCCCCGATAGTTTCCGTCGCCTCGGCATCATCATCGAGGAGCGCGGCGACGACCTCTATATCCCCCGTCAGGAGCACTATCAGATTGAGTCGTTTATCGATGGCTCTATCATGAATATTGCCGATGCTCCATGGCCCGGTCTCACGCCCGACCTCTTGAGTGTACTGCTCGTCACTGCCATACAAGCCAAGGGTAGCGTACTCATCCATCAGAAAATGTTCGAGAGCCGACTCTTCTTCGTGGACAAGCTCATCGAGATGGGTGCCCAGATTATCCTATGCGATCCCCACCGCGCCGTCGTCAATGGCCACAACCACGCCATCAGCCTGAAGGGTCACACCATGACTTCTCCCGACATCCGTGCCGGTATCGCCCTGCTCATCGCTGCTATGAGTGCCGAAGGCACCAGCCGTATCGACCGCATCGACCAGATAGACCGTGGATACCAAAACATTGACGAGCGTCTCAACCGCCTTGGAGCACGCATAACTCGTGTAGAACTATGATACGACCCGAAGAAGTATACTGCATAGGCAAGTTTACCCGCACCCATGGTGTGCAGGGCGAGATGGCCATGACGTTCACCGACGACGTGTTTGACCGCACCGATTGTCCCTACCTCATCTGTTCCATGGATGGCATCCTCGTACCCTTCTTCATCGAAGAATATCGCTTCAAGAGTGACAATGTAGCCCTCATCAAGTTTGAGCGTATCGATACCAACGAGGCCGCCTCTATCTTTACCAACAAAGAGGTTTACTTTCCCAAGTCCTATGCCGAAGAGGCCGAGGATGGTGAGTATAGTTGGCAATACTTTATTGGCTTCGATACTGAAGATACCACACATGGTCACTTGGGAGAGCTCGTCGATGTGGATGAGAGCACCGTGAACACCCTTTTCGTTGTAGAGCGCCCCAATGGTGAGGAGATCCTTATCCCCGCCCAAGAGACCTTCATTGAAGACATCGACCACGAAAGACGGTTAATAAAGTTTAATTTGCCCGACGGATTGTTAGATTAATCTAATCGTCTGGGCGCAACAGGGTATTTTTTATACCTTTACATTCCATGAGCAGAAGAAAGAAAGACACAGAGGGATTTTGGAAACAGTACTTCCGCCGCTACGACGTCATCTATACCCAACGCGGTGGTAAGGATGTGGAGCATCGCACCTCCACCTCCCAATTCATCATCAGTCTGTATCTCTTGGCTATCGTCATTATTGTCGCCAGTATTACCGTCCTGCTACTGTTTTACTCCCCTCTGAAGCGTCTGATGCCAGGCTATGTCAGCCCTGACGTACGTCGTCAGATTGTGGAGTCCTCCTTACGTCTCGACTCACTGAGCGATGCCGTGAAGCGCCATCATCTCTATGTGATGAACATTCAGGACATCCTTCGTGGCGAGGTCAAGATAGACACCGTGAGCACCATTGACTCACTCACTATCTTGCGCAGCGAGGACCTCATGGAGCGCACGGAGCGAGAGAAGGAGTTCACCCGCCAATACGAGGAGACCGAGAAGTATAATCTCACCTCACAGAACCTTCCCAAGAGCGAAATGGATAACCTTCACTTCTACCCTCCCATGCGAGGGCTCCTCGTCGAAGGCTTCCGTCCAGGCGAACAACATTTGGGTATTGACATTGCAGCCACCAACGACCGCAACGTGTATGCAGTGCTCGATGGCACTGTCCTCATGAGCGGCTATACCGCCGATCATGGCTATGTGGTCATGATACAGCACGTGGGCAACCTCGTCACCGCCTACAAGCACCTCTCCACGCTCCTCGCCACCGAGGGCAGCAAGGTCAAGGCTGGTGATGTGCTTGGCAACGCAGGCACCCAAGGCGACAAGCTAAAGTCACCATTCTTACATTTCGAGTTGTGGCACAAGGGCGTAGCACTCGACCCTTCACAATACATATCATTCTGACACACAGCACATGAACACCAATACATACTCTACCGACACTCCGCGCAAGCGACAGATAGCCATCCTCGGTTCCACGGGTTCCATCGGCACCCAGGCCCTGCAAGTCATCGAAGAGCATAGCGACCTCTACGAGGTATATGCCCTCACGGCAGGCAACAACGTCAACCTACTCATTGAGCAGGCTCGCAAGTTCATGCCCGATGTAGTGGTCATTGCCAATGAGGCCCACTATAAGACACTCTCTGGGGCTCTTGCCGACCTTCCCATCAAGGTCTATGCCGGTTCCGATGCCTTGGCAGATGTGGCCACCGCCGAGCCCATCGATATGGTGCTCGCCTCCATGGTGGGCTATGCCGGCTTGCGCCCCACGATGAATGCTATCCGTGCAGGCAAGGCTATCGCCCTGGCCAACAAGGAGACCCTTGTGGTGGCTGGTGAGCTCGTGACCCAATTGGCCATTGAGCACCGCGTACCCCTCCTCCCCGTCGACTCTGAGCACTCGGCAATCTTCCAGTGCTTGGCAGGTGAGGTTGGCAACCCCATCGAGAAGCTCTTGCTCACCGCTTCGGGCGGTCCTTTCCGCACCTGGAGCATGGAGCAACTCCAGCACGCCACCCGCGAGCAAGCCCTCAAGCACCCCAACTGGGATATGGGCGCCAAGATTACCATCGACTCAGCTTCGATGATGAACAAGGGCTTTGAGGTCATCGAGGCCAAATGGCTCTTCGATGTTGCCCCCTCACAGATTGAGGTGGTGGTGCATCCCCAGTCAGTCATCCACTCTATGGTGCAGTTTGCCGACGGCTCGGTGAAGGCACAACTCGGCACGCCCGACATGCGCCTGCCCATCCAGTATGCCTTCAGCTACCCCTATCGTTTGCCGCTCACGACCG
>JAZONP010000135.1:0-4795 GCA_045654565.1 Bacteroidaceae bacterium | reverse complement strand
GCATCGTGCATAGCAAAACCATTGCCATGCAGAGAATCCATCGGGTGTGTCGTGTCGTCGCTCTCATAATGGGTGCAAAGATAATGTTTTCTTTCTAACACAAACAAACATCGGGCAGAAAAGTTTGCCCGTTGTAAATAGTTGCTTACGATTCATAAATATTCTTAACGAGGAAAAAACGAACATTTTCGGGCCGAAAATCGTAACTCTCCATCAAGGGCAAGGCGCTACTTTTGCAGCGTAAGAATTTGTTTGGATTTTATTTCAAGTTTAGTTGAGAGGTATTTTTGAGCAGATTTGCACTATTTGGATGCAGCAAATAGTGGTCTATTTATTCCTAATGAGAATAGGCTGCACTCGCTGAGCATGCAAGCGAGCTTTCATGCGCTCGTTAGCACTATCCTTGCAAGAACAAAGAGGGTAAAGATGCCAAAGTTGCGGTTAAGCGAGAACAAAGACTGCTTGCAGGCTCTGTCGAGCGTAGCAACTTCAACAATGTTAAAAAGAACCTCAAATAAACAGAAAAGTACAACATAAAACTTATTAACGGTAAAATTCAAACAGATTCTGAGCTCTTTTCTAATGATAGCCGATGTGGTTCAATACAGAACATTCATCTTCCCAAACGCGTTAAATGGAGTGAAAGATATAGGTGTGAGCCCTGTCATCGGCACTATGAGTAAAAAACAATCATAATCAATCGTAACACGTATGAAACAGGAACAATCGGTACGCATCCAGACCTCGGTGCTGAATGGTGTAGAAAAGAAGGTACTTGTGTGGCTCGCCCAGCGACAGCCTCGCTGGATGACCTCGGACATACTCACCGCCATCGGTGTGGTGGGGGCCTTGGTGGTGGGTGTTGGCTATGGCCTCTCGAACTACCATATCGGGTGGCTATGGTTGGCATCGCTGGGCTTTGTCATTAACTGGTATGGCGACTCGCTCGACGGAACATTGGCACGCGTGCGCGGCACGCAACGGCCCATCTATGGGTTCTACCTCGACCACAATATCGACGGCATCACGATGGCCATCATGTGTATCGGCGCGGGGCTGAGCGGTATGCTTAACCTCTACATTGCTATGGCGGTATTAGCCGTGTACCTGATGCTCTCTATATCAGTATATATCAATGCACACCTCAAGGGGGAGTTCAAACTGACCTATGCAGGCATGGGACCTACGGAGTTCCGACTGATCATGGTCGTGGTGAACACGCTGTTTGCCACCATAGCACCGCTGCGCGAGTGGGCCGTACGTTTCGATGTGTTTGGTACGCCCATCGCCTTCGGTGCGCTGGACATCGTAGGACTCGTCATTCTAGTGGTGCTCATCATTATCCACTTGAGCAACTTCAGCCGCGACCTCAAGGGGTACGAGGCGATTGACCCTGTGAAACCGTTCTGAGCTGTTAAGCCTGCTTTGCAGGCTTTTCCTCCTCCTTGCTAGGCATAGCCCAAGCCAGCTTGGCTCTGCTCTCGCTTCGAACGTCGGTTGGCTGTTAACAACTTCGTTGTTTAGCTTTGGCTGCACCTCGGCAATTCAAACAAGCTTGATTGCTCTCGGTTTGCACAAACCTTGGGCCAAAACCTCAACTTTTAATTTTTAACTTTTAATTTTCAATTCACCAAGTGCCCCTACTGACCCTACAGGAAATAGAACAGCTGACCCCGCTCTTCCGCGGACGGGTGGGGCGCTCCCTTGCTCGCGGCACGATGCACCTATTGTCGGTAGACAGGCTCAACGCCCTCTACGACCGCCATGCCCACCTCCGTGGGGCAGACTTTGCCCGCAGTGTACTTGAGGAACTGGGTATAGACTACGAGGTGTTTGTCGAGAGTGAGGAGGTCGAGACCCAACTGCAGACCTTGGATGCGACGCCCTTCATCACCATCAGTAACCATCCCTATGGCAGCATCGACGGGGTCATCCTGGCCGATTTCTTCGGGCATCGGTGCACCAATTATAAGATCATGGTAAACAAGATACTGAACCGTGTGGAGGCTCTGGCTCCCTCGTTCATCTCGGTCACGCCCACGGGAGTGGAGCGCACGGCAGCCACCAAGGAGAGCATCATGGGTGTGCGGCATGCCCTCGGGCAGCTACGCTCGGGTGGCGGTTTGGGACTGTTTCCCTCGGGTGCGGTGAGCGACCTCAGCTTGCGCGAGGGCTGCGTGCGCGACCGCCCGTGGCAGCCTGCCATCATCAGCCTCATCGCCAAGGCGAGGGTGCCTATCATGCCCGTACGCTTCTTCGACCGCAACTCTTCGTTCTACTACACGCTCGGCCTCATCGATTGGCGTGTACGCCTCTTGCGCCTCCCAGCCGAGGTGTTCAACAAAGCAGACCGCCCTGTGCGCATAGGATTGGCACCCCTCATCAGCGTCGAGGAGCAGCAGCGATACCTCGCCACACACACCATCGAGGAGTTCGGCACATGGCTACGCGGCAAGGTGTATGGAATGGAGATAAGGAGTTAAAAATATTGGTCTTTAGCCCGAAAATCCCTACCTTTGCCGGAGCAACGACCTAAAATAAATGAACTATGAAAAAGCAGAACGCCTATTCCCTTCCCGAAGAGATTGTCAACATGAGCACCCACGGCGTGGGGCTCGCCATGGCGCTTGCCGTGTGCATATACTTCCTTGTGCGATGTAGCGGCTCGGGCTCATGGCTGGTACCCTTCAGTCTGGCGATGTACCTGTTCGGTGTGGTCAGCTCCTATGCCGCCTCGGTAGTCTACCATGCCATCCCCGCCTCCCGCGCGAAGGCCAAGGCACTGGCACGCAAACTGGATCACGCCGCCATTTACTGGCATATTGCAGGCAGCTACACCCCCTTGACCCTTATCGCCATGCGCGATGGCGGAGCACCCGTGTGGGGCGTGACAATATGCCTCTTCGTGTGGCTCTGCGCCATCGTGGGCACAGCACTCAGCTTCCGCAAGATGAAGACGCAGAGCTACCTCGAAACTACCTGCTACGTGCTCATGGGGCTCACCATCCTCGTAGCCTTCAAGCCCTTCTACGACACCTGCGGACTCCCCATCGTGCTATGGGTCGTGGGCGAGGGCGTGGCCTACATCGTGGGCGCCGTGCTCTACAGCTTCAAGCGCGTGCCCTACATACACTCCGTGTTCCACGTCTTCGTCATCCTCGGCGACATCTGCCACATGATCGCCACCTGGATGATGCTACGGATGTATGTGCTGTAGGACTTTGACCTTTGGCTGTTAAGCCTGCATGCAGGCTTTTCCTCCTCCTTGCTCGGCATAGCCCAAGCCAGCCACCCATCGAGAGGCCGTAGGCAGCATCTAAATGGCCGTCGTATGCCGAGCGGATATGTTCCACCAGCTAGTCCACTTGATTATCGATACTCGTGAACACGGAGGGTATAGCCTTGCTCTCGGCATCGAGAAGGAAGCCGTCGACCTGCACGGCAATGAGGTGGTAGCGCTCTTGTAAGTGCGCTATCAGCGGGGCGAAGACCTGGTACGATACCCCGAGTCCGTGAATGAGCATCAGCGTCTTATGCGTGGGGTTGCCAAAGGTGGTGAAGAGCATAGCGTAGTCTATATGTTATTCCTTACAAAAGTACATCACAAACCCTCTACCTCCAAAAGAAGGATGAAGTATTTCGTTTGTTAAACAAGATTAAAAGTTTCCTTTGTTTATTGTTTTTCGATAAAACTACATTAATTTTGCATCGTTAAACGATAAAAACTTATTGTATTATGAAAACAAATCTCTCAAAACGTATGTCGGTAGTTACCGGTTTTGTGATCTTTTTCGGAGTGTTGAACATATTGTTATTATTGGCGAAAGCAGAGAATGCGGTGGGCATTTGGAGTAATCCTTTGGGCAAATGGAATGAAGAGTGGTATGCTTGGAAAGTACTTATTCTCGCAGGGTATGTTATCTTTGGCCTTATAGTAAACATACTCACCATGGTGTTTATGCTCAACTCCATCAAGCTAATCAAATGCGGCGAGTTTTTCTCAAAGCGTAACGCTAATATTATATGGTGGTCGGCACCTGTATATTTTCTTTCAGGTCTATGCGCCAATAATTTCCCCATAATTTATGGTGCTCCACTCTTTATGGTCTATCCCAACACATTCTTTACTCCCCTTTTGCTCATCGGTGTTGCGATAATCTATTCAGCAGGTGTCCGTTTGAGCGAAGAGAACCGCTTGACCGTGTGATTCGTTAACCCACTATGTAGAACCTTATAAATACGCAAACCATGTCAATCATAGTAAACGTAGACGTAATGTTGGCCAAGCGCAAGATGACCTCGGGCGAACTGGCCGAGAAGGTGGGCATCACCGCTGCTAACCTCTCCATACTGAAGACGGGCAAGGCCCGTGCCATCCGCTTCTCCACGCTCGACGCCATCTGCAAGGCGCTCGACTGCCAACCGGGCGACATACTAGAGTATCGTGACTAATATGGAGAAGACAATTCTGGCCATCGTCATGCTTCTGCTCCTTGCCACTACGGCAAGGGGCAGTGAGCAGACGCACAATTCCGACGAGCAATTGCAAGAGGTGGTCGTGTGGGGCAGCAAAAGGAAGCAGAAAAGCCTATCGAACCGAGGCACACGCATACCGGGTGCCGTGAGCGTGTTCACCCCCGACAAAGTGGGCTACGAGGTAGGTACTGCACTGAACGTGAAGCATCGCTTCGAGGTAGAGAGCATAACGCTCGACATCGTGTCGAACAGCATCGAAGGAGCCACGTTAAGCCTACAAATCTATCGCGACAGCACCTACGCCCCACTGCTTTCGCGA
>JAZONP010000134.1:0-6663 GCA_045654565.1 Bacteroidaceae bacterium | reverse complement strand
ATTCTGTCATACAACATCTGAATCTGTTTACTGTGCTCGTCGTCATCGTTGTACAAGTCGATGTCGACCGAAAGGGGAACAGTCTGTACACTACTCTTTTTCTTTCGTTCCAGGTTGCTGCAGGTGTTGAGGCTCACGCGCCATATCCAAGTCTTCGTGCTGCTCTCGCCACGGAAGTCTTTGAAACCCTTCCAGAGGTTTATCAGTATCTCTTGGAACAGGTCGTTCACCTCCTCCTTGTCGTCAGAGAAGAAGTAGCAGACGGTGTATATCGTCTTGCGGTACTCTCTGACCATCTCAGTAAATCGTCTTTCAATGTTGTCCATCAGTTGTCTTTTTGTCGTTCTACTCTCTTAGACACACAATCGGTGGATTCCTTTCAGAAATTCGAAAGTTTTTCAATTATATTTATGCAAAAATAAGCAAAAGAATGGAATTCAATGATGGTTTTATCCGAAAGTTATGTGCTTTCAAGGGAATATCCGTCGGATGAGCTTATGGATCATTGGAATTGCCGACAAGCAGAAGAAACCAAAATCGAGGGTTGAAGCTATAAAACGCACTACAAGTCGTAATAATTTGCCCGTACACGGCTTATTATTACGGCTTCTTTGTATTTTTGCAATATGATTCAAGAGGAATTTAAGTTTTTTAAGCCATGTAAGTTGTTACAACCTTATGTGAGGTATTATTGGGTATTCAATAGTTGCCGAATGATGAATACCTATACATTCCCTATTGGATGCCCTCAAATCATTTTTCATAAGCGAACACCGCTATTTATACCTGTGTTGTATACAACACAAAATAGACTGACAATCAGTGGGCAAGTTAATTTCTCTTCACACCTAAAGGCTGACGATGATGTTGAAATGATTGTTGTGGTATTCTACCCACATACGATGAATATGTTTCTGAACACTCCTGCTTCGATCTTTTACAACAAAGAGGTTTCGGGGTATGATATTGAGGATAAACATCTGAACGAATTGGCTATGCGGGTATTCGATTGTGCAGATAACAACCGTTGCGTCACTCTCATTGAAGAATGGCTACTATCCCAATTATCGACAAAACCAACCGACACGGCGTACCGGGTAAACCGAATGAATGCAGCCATTGGGAAAATTTTGGCCGCTCCTCACACCGTTGTAACCGAATTGTCTGCAACCTGTTGCTTGGGCAAGAAACAATTCGAGCGAGAGTTCCATTTGCATGTGGGGATGAATCCTAAAGAATATTCTCGTATTGTCCGCTTTCAAAAGGCATTATGGCTCATGCAGCATCAGCAGGGCAAGACCAATGAAGCTGATTTGGCATACACAAGCGGCTATGCAGACCAATCACACCTCATACGAGAGTTTAAGCATTTGTGTGGATACACTCCTTTATCGTTGCTTGAGGTTTCAACTCCCTATTCCGATCTGTTTACTACTCCTATATAGAAGTCTCATTTGTTCTATCTGATGTAGGATGCTTCATCTACTTTTGCAGTTTCATTTACGAACTTAATAACAGAAAAGTATGAAAGAAGTCAATCCTCAAACAACCACTCGTGCTTACGCTTTTGAAATGTGGATGAACGCCCCAATGCCGATGGTTACATTTTTCAAGACACTTGATGTGTCAAATCTACTGAAGATCAGCAAAAAGAAAAGGCTGAAGTTCAATATGCTGATGTGCTATTGTATCGGAATGGCTGCAAGTAAGGTCAAAGAATTCTATATGCTTCCCGTGAGTGGTAAGTTGATGCAGTTCGATACGATTGCAGTAAACACCATAGTTGCTAACAGTGCTGGAGAGGTTAGTTCGTGCGACCTCCCCTTTAGCAAGGACTTGGCACAGTTTAATAAGGCCTATTTACAACTCACGAAACAGGTGGCGGAAAGCTGCGTCGACCACGACCTCTCGGCAGAGAGTATGGTTATCGGCACCTCGGCATTGGCGCAATATGAAATTGATGGTGCAGTGGGTATGTATAGTGGCATTTTCAATAATCCGTTTATGATTTGGGGCAAGTACAAGCGTGCATGGCTTAGAACTTATCTGACCGTATCTTTCCAGTTCCACCACACTCAAATGGATGGAGCACATGCAGCACAATTCCTGACGAACATTCAGAAAGAGATTGATAAGATAAGGTGAGGTATCTTCAATGCATTTCTTTTTGTTATAACTGCAGATTCTGCGATTTTTTTCAAAAAAAGTTGAGAATTCTCTTGACTCGTACCCTACGGAAGTATTTAACTTTGCACTTGAAAGCTGCGAAGGTTGGCTGCACTCGTTACAAGCAATTGCATGCATTGCTCACTCGTTGGCATAACCTTTGCACTCGCTAGCAATAAATCGTACGATTATGAGAGAAAAAACAAAGTTAAAAATCGGAGAGTTTTCCAAATTGTGCCGTGTCACCGTACGCACATTGCGACACTACGAAGAGAAGGGACTGCTGAAGCCTGCCGTTGTCGACGAATGGACAGGCTACAGGCAATACGACCTGAGCCAGTCGCAACGACTGTATCGGATCCTCCACCTGAAGGGTATGGGGCTGTCACTCGATGAGATTGCCGACATCCTTGATCGAGGAGACTACAGGCCCGACACAGCGATGATAGAGCGCCGGATGGCACAATGCCGTGCCGAGATAGCCCGCCTGCAGCAGCAACTGAAGCAGTTGGAAAGTCTGGCACAGCTCTCCACAACAAACAAAACAATGAACAAGACAACCATCAAAAGAATCCCAAGCCGCATAGTGGCAAGCTACCGCAAGGTAATCAAGAACTACGATGAACTGAGCTCCCTATGCGTCAATGTCATCGGACCCGAGATGATGCGCGTGGGCTGCACCTGCCCCGAGCCGCAGTACTGCTACACGATGGAGCACGATGCCGAGCACCGCGACGAGAACATCGACCTGGAGTATTGCGAGGCAGTAGGGGAGATGCACCCCGACACGGAAATCCTACGTTTCTACGAAGCGCCCGAGATACCGAAAGCGCTCTGCCTCCTGCATCACGGTCCGTACGACAGATTCTCTGAGACGATGACCGAGGCCTTGGCCTATATCGAAGAGCAAGGAATGCAACTCAGCGGCAACCCCCGCTTCTGCTACCTCGATGGCCCATGGAACAAGCAGGACGCAGCAGACTACCTCACAGAGGTGCAGATACCCATCAAGTGAGCCCGTCTAAGCCGTTAAAACGATTTTAATTTTACTTTGATAAGGTGCAGCTTCACGGCTGCACCTTTACTTTTTTGTATTTGGGAAGACTATCGATCTGTAAAGGGAATAAAAAACGGAAAAAGTCCCGATTTTGCACAGTCTTTTAACGGAAAAAGTCCCGATTATCCATAATGATTGGATAGTAGGGGAATGCAATAATTCACTTTAAGCCTATCCAACTACTTATTTTCTTACCGCAAATTTTATAACCGAAATGGCAACATCCCAGGCTAATTAGAACGACGACGACGGAGGTGATGGGATAGGGGAGAGAGGAATAATATGGTACTTTTGATAAAACCCGCATTACCATAATATGACACAAATAAATCCCAAATGAATAATCGCCAAGGCTGCGGAGAAATTTACTCTTCACATCAATATTAGGCATATTCAATATCTTATAAACAATGAGAAGAAATATCGAACTTGTTAAAAATGAACTCATTTTTATTTGAGTGCCACAGTTCGCTTCTCCAAGCAGCAACCAACCATATCCTTCTGCCATCTGTAATGCTATAGATGCAAGATATGCGACTAATAATATTTTCAATGAGTATTTGGGCTTTATAATCCGATTACCCAAAAGTAATCCTAAATAATAATAGGTGAACCATCCCAAACACGCATCAGACCAGAATAGTGATACGTAACCATTATATTCAAAGCCCGTTAACAATCCATAGTATTTGAAAATCAAAGTAGATACAGGAGCTATTAACCATCCCAAGTTACGATATTTAGATTTAGCCAATCGTCCTAACCACGGAGTAAGCAAAACGAATTGCATATACACGAATATGTAATACATTGGTGCTGCAGCTTGAGCGGTGAGAAGGTTTTTGGTTATCAGAATAATGTTTTCATATACAGGAATAACGTAACTAAGAGTATATAATATAGTCCAAACAACATAAGGAATAATGACTCGTACTATTCTCTTTTTGCAAAAAGCATACCAATTATCATTCTCAAGTTTCGTTAGATAGCCGGAAAGAAATAAAAATGTAGCAACCGAAAAGTTGATAAATGGTCTGCAAAATACTTGCCACTCACCGCCCGGGGTGGTGTGAATCATAACTACCGCAATGATAGCAAATGCCCGAAATATTTGTATCATATTGTTTCGAGTTGGCTTTACTGCTTCATAAGTGGGTGCAGACATAGACATAGCATTAAGATATTGTGTCCGCCAAATACCCACACTCGGACTGATTAAAACGTATAGATTCTACAAAAAGAAAGCGGGGTATCTGACCTCTGCCTGTTCGTCGTTAAGGTCCTAGGAAAACCTGTAGAATGAACAGAGAAGAAAAGACACCCACGCCGTTGGTATAATAATAGCCCACGAGAAGTGTGCACAAGGGCATATAGCCCTCTGCACACCCACGGGAGCGGTATATACCTACCCGTAGCATCCACTTCTGCATTGCCTTTGATTCTACGTTTGAATTTCCTAGGTTCTAACGACCAAAAACAAAGCGTCGGTAAACGCATTTCTAAAATGTAGTGCTCCATCCACTTCCACTCTTCTTCAAGGAGAGTACAATGGGATAGAATCGGCACAAAGATATTAAGTTTTTTTTAATCTGAATTCGTTCAATGGAATTTTATTGTAATTCATAAGTACTTTGGACTACCCGACATTCTTGCTCAAAACGGTCTTTTTCCCCTCACGAGAGCCGTCATTTCGCCACACATCCATGCATTTTATCCCCATCAAACCTCCACGGGAGCTGTTTGCCACAATGATTTTGCCGTTATGGGAGGGTGCTCTACCTTTGCGGCGAATTTAAATCTTAACAGATATGAAAAAGAACAGATTTATGACAGCCCTCGCGGCTATGGTCCTCGCTGCATCAGCATTTGCAGGTGGCCCTATGACAAACACCAATCAGAGCGCCTCATTCTTGCGTAGCGTAGCGCGCGGTACAACCTATGAGGCCGATGCGGTGTACTTCAACCCTGCAGGAACTGCTTTCATGGAGAATGGCTTCCACCTCGGCATCGGCAATCAGATTGCCCGCCAGACACGCACCATCTCCTCTACCTATGCTCCCTTTGCCATGGGCGCTGCCAACAACGGCTCATTCACGAAGGAGTTCACCGGTAAGGCTTTTGCAGCCTTCATCCCCAGCCTCCATCTCACCTATAAGCACAACGACTGGGCCGTGATGGCAGGCGTAGGCGTCAACGGCGGTGGTGGCACTCTGGAGTTTGCCGATGGTCTCGGCTCATTCGAGCGCCAGTTCTCCGTACTCCCTGGAGCAGTGTCACAGTTGGGAGCGGCTATGGGCCTCACTGCAAACCAGTACGCCATGGACATGTACCTCAAGGGTTCATCCATGACCTTGGCATTCAACGTGGGTGCTTCTTATAAGATTACTGAGTGGCTCTCTGCAGCCGCCCTCGTGCGCTTCAGCCCTACCAACAACTCCTACACCGGCCACATGAAGAATATCCAGATCAACCCCACTCTGCCTGCAGTCGGTCTCTCTGGAGCGATGATGCCCGCAGCGGACTTCTTCGGGATGGTGGGCCAACTCAACCCCGCCATGGCTGAGCAGGCCGCACAATATGCAGCCATGACCTCAGACCATATCCTCGAGGTAGAGCAGAAGGGCTTCACCGTGAGCCCCGTCCTCGCCTTGGCCTTCCACAAGGGCAACTGGGATGCCTCAGTAAAATATGAGTTTGAGATGGGCACCGAACTGATGATTAAGTCTTCAGATGCTTCGGCCAAAGACCCTGTCATCAATGGTATCTTCCCCAATGGCACTACCGTGAAAGCCGAGACTCCCGCGCTCCTTGCTGCTGCCGTGAGCCGTCAGTGTGGCCCCGTGAAGGTAAGTGCAGAGTGGCACCACTTCTTCGACAAGAATGCCGAGAACTCCTTCTCACCTGCCGTGAAGGGCAACACCAATGAGTATCTCCTCGGTGCCGAGTGGGCTATCTCAGAGCGTTGGCTCATCAGTGCCGGTGCACAGCGCACGCAACTCAACCTCGACGAGAATGCCTACTCTGACATGAACTTCTCTCTGTCGGCATGGTCATTCGGTGCAGGTTTTGCCTACCAGATTTGCGACCTCATGAGACTCAACCTCGGCTACATGCCCACACTCTACGACACAGCCACTGCCAAGGGTAAGGCATCAGGCCTCGACTTCACCGACCATTACAGCCGCACATCGCATGCTGTAGGTATCGGCCTTGACTTCAGATTCTAAGAAGAAATACTAACCAACCTTAACTATCCCGTGTGCCAGGAGGCTTCATTACTGAAGCCCCTGGCACACATCTTTTTATCCTAAAATGCCATTTCTCGATGAAAAACACCGTATAATCAGCCAAATCTATCAAAAAAAGGAGATTTGGCTGATTATATGATATTTTTGTATTTATGCAGACTATTGATATGCTGTGTAAAAACCATGGAAAAA